>DAOUTW010000077.1 GCA_030668485.1 Candidatus Zixiibacteriota bacterium | reverse complement strand
GTGCCGCCGCCGGAGATATAGTTTTCTATATTGACGAAACTGACGATGAAGCGATCCTCTGTGGCATCATAGTAATAGTAGATATTGCCGCCTTCCGGAGGATCGAGGTCGTCCCACCACATGGCGATCATGTTATCGGGAGCGCCGGCGTTGGGCAGAGCGGTATTCAAACGGCTGGTGCTTCCGGAACCGAAAGTAAGAATGCCGTTGGATCCGATATAAATCTGATTGTAACTGTTGCCGTAATAGGGGAAATCGAACCCGAGTGCGAAGGGGCCGAGGGTGGCATCATCGCCGAGGGCTACCGGTGTTCCGGTCGCCGAGATATCGACCCAGGAATAAGTCGGGCCGCCCGGTTCATCGGAATCGATCCAGACATATCCAAATCCGTCCGGACCTCCGGCACTCTTGTCGACCGTGAATCCTTCTCGCTGGTCGTCGCTATCTTTGTCAATGAGGTAATTGTCATACTCATCGGGATAATCCCGCTGGGCCGGCTCCATCGCTCCGGCATCGATCAGAGAGGTGATAAATCCATCCAATTTGAAGGCTTGCTGGACATCGATGGTATAGTCGAGCGCGCCGGTGCCGGTGTTGTCAATGATCAAGTCCTCGATGGTCGAACCGCCCAGAGTGACCGTGGCGGTCACAGTCGAGGGGGCGACTTCGATAGCAGCCGAATAATCGACAAAGAAACTGAAAGTATCGGTAGTATCGGTCACGCCGCTGACATCCTCGGCGGTGAGGTAATAATTGATGGTCGTTCCCGACGACTGGGCCGGGATGAAACCCTGAAAACCATCGCCGGCCGGCTGTAACTGGTAATCGTACCAGGTGACGCCGAGTTGATAATGAAGCTGCAGTTCACTGGAAATCAGTTCTGAATTAGAGGTGATCAGACAGATTACTTCATAGTCGTTGAGGGTGTCGCGAGTATCCTCCAGAGGGGTATGGGAAATCGAAACACCGGCATAAGGATCGTAGCCGTCCATGGTTGTAGTGGCGGTGTTATCGGGATCGAGCCAGTCTCTGAGACGGTTCGAGGAGGAACCGCCGCCGATCCAGGACATCGAAAACTTGCCGTACCAGTCGGCGGTGATGCTGGTGCATGAGGCATAGCCGCCATGCAACTGCCCGACAATGCGATGATTCTGATCAAACAGGGGTGAACCGGATGATCCACCTTCCGTCGTACCGTCTTCCCAATTGCCGATACGCCAGTGCGTGGTTCCGCTGGTGCTGAGATAATTGGTCGAGGTCGCCGGATCGTAATCGAATGAAATTTTCTTTATATCGCCTGAGGGATGATGAATACCGGTCGAGGTTGTCGAGGCGGTGTTGATATTGGACCAACCGTTGTAATAAGGCTCGTATGATTCCGGCGGAGTGGAACTGAGTTCAAGAAGACCGAAATCGGAGGTGGCGTAACTCGCTTTTTTGGTCGTGCCCGAAATGGTGAAATTAGTCGGGCCGTCGATATTGCTACAAGTCGGGCTTTGATACTTAAACATGATAATCCAAGTAGATTCGCTGCCCAGACAGTGATTGGCAGTCAGGAAGTAAGCGGTACCGTCCTCACGGACATTGTTAATCATCGATCCCGAACACCAGCGGGAACCGCCGGAGAGCAGGACCATGCATACGCCTCTTTCCTCATCCTGCCA
The DNA here is from genome assembly GCA_030668485.1 of Candidatus Zixiibacteriota bacterium. Lineage (GTDB taxonomy): Bacteria > Zixibacteria > MSB-5A5 > GN15 > JAAZOE01 > DAOUTW01. Next base: position 18,799 of record DAOUTW010000077.1, on the reverse strand, counting down.
GGGATCACCCACAGGGCAATTGACATTATTGTTGCAGGAGCCGGAGTTTCCGAAACCGTCAGCACCTTTAGTGCCACCGTAGTTGAATATATCCTTGTAGGCGTGGACAATTCGCCCGATGGCGACCGTACCCTGGTTCCGCACTTCGGCAGGTTCATAGTATTCGACGATGCAGATATCACCCTTGACCGGGGCGGTCGAGAATTGCCCGTGGTCTTTGTTATTGCTTTCCGTAAATGATCCGAGGACCATCTCGCGGTCTTCGCTATATACAAACATTTGCGCCCCAGGGGGCATGAAGAAATGTTCAAAGATCAGGTTGATCGAATAGGCTCCGGGAGATTCGATCCGTAAGCGCCAGATGCGGCCTCCATCGGCGAGATCATCCCAGGTACCGGAATTGTAAATATTGTAGTTAACGTCGAACGGCGCTCCGAAGCGGAAGGGAAGTCCCTGTTCCTCCTCGATTTTATCTTCGGCGAGAAACGCCTCGACATCAACCGTTCCAGTAACGACGCTCTCAACTGCTGAGAGCGACAATTTGTCAAAACTTTTTGGCGTACCGCCATGGTTTATCTGCGCCTGCAAGGGGCTGCAGAACATAATCAAAACACAGACGAATAGGACCGTTGCATGGAGGACTTTCATCATTACCTCGCTGTTTCTTAATTATTCGACATTTTCTTCAAAGACCTGACCGGTTTATATATTAAAGATACCGGTTGCGGCTGTATTTACTGGTTGTACATTACTATAATACAACATAAACCGAGGGAAGCAACCCAAATATTTGTCCGCGCAATAGCAAATGTGGAATTATTGATTCCATATCGTCAGATTTGTTATGTCCTATAGCAAAAAGGCCCGTGCAGGGGCCTTTTTGGCATTTTCAGAAATCACCATTATCCACTTACGGACAACAGGGCGCCGCACCGCCGTTGAAGACAAAATTAATCAGATAAACGGCATCGCCCACATTGACCGCTCCATCACAGTTAGCATCGCCGCTTTCGTTCGGTTCCGGACCGGCACCGCCGCTGAAGATGTAATTGATAAGGAACACGGCATCGCCGACGTTAACCGATAAATCGCCGTTGGCATCGCCGCAAACATATTGAGTCGCATGCGAAGTCGTCGTCATGACCTGCTCATTATTTCCGGTATTGTCATCGGCCGGCAATAAAGCCTCGATGGTAACAGTGTAATCGATGCCGAGTTCAGTATCGATGACCCAGGGTGCGAATTGTGCAATCTGTCCTCCGGAAAGGCTTGATACCGTGATCATATCATAGTAGATAACCGATCCGTTGGTATCAATGACACAGGTGAGATCGAAGGTCTGAGTACCCATCCGGTAATTTCTTACCGATGCCGATGGGTTATATGTCACCTCCGGCTGGACGAGGTTGGGCAAGTTGATTGCCTCGATACCGACATCAGGAGCCCCGGTGCCGAGTACATGGAATCTACCGGAGAAATCTCCGATATATAAATACCCGTTGCCATCGATTGTCGGTGAACTTTCGGTGGCGCCGGCGAGTAGATAAGTCCATTTGATGCTGCCATCCGGGTTGAAAGCGTACAGGGTGGAGTCGCGGGAAGCGATATAAACGGTTCCGTCGCCATCGACCGTCGGTGACCCGTCGATCGGGCCGCCGGTTTTGTATGACCACTTCAGACTTCCTGATCCTCCATTATCGGTAACGGCATAAAAAACGCTGTCATACGACCCGAAGTAAAGAGTTCCATCATGACCGATGGCGGGCGAGGATTCCACGCCATCACCGGTTTCAAATGACCATTTGATGGAACCGTCGGGATTGATGGCCCAGAAATTGGTGTCTACCGGAACCGCCAGATGACCCATTCCGGCCGCTCCATAAGGATCGGTACCGACATAAATTGTACCGTCTTCACCGATGGCGGGAGAACCGTCGACCAGGTGACCGTCATAAAAAGTTCCGGTCGGCGCATTCCATCGGGGACCCTGCAGGAGGTCATCATAGGCCCAGACATTGTGATACTTGGTTCCGCAATAAACTGTTCCGTCGTCGGCCACCGCCGGCGATGAAATAATACACCAGCCGGTTTTGTACTGCCAGTTTATTGTGCCGTCCAGGGCGTTAACCGAGAAAAAGTAAAAGCTGGGGGTACCGGCATACACCGTGGAACCGTCAAGACTCAGGGCAGGGGAGCTGAGGCTGAACCAGTATTCGAGATAAGTTCGCCACCTCATTTTCCCGTAGGTAACGGAATCTTCGATGGCATAGAGGTAGCCGTCCACTCCGGTAATGTACAAGGTCCCATCGGGACCAAGGGCAGGCGAGGCGAAAAAACCGTCATCCCCTTTAAAGCACCATTTGACGCTACCGTCCGGATTGAAGGCGTACAGGCAGGAGTCGAGGGTGCCATTGAAATGCCACCCGGCTCCCACATAGATGGTACCGTCAAAACCGATAACGGCCGAAGAAACAATGCCGTCATTGGCCTGATAATCCCAGGCAAAGGTCGGCGTTGCGGGGCCGGTATAATTTGTCCGGCCGGTATTTTTTCTGTCGTGACGGAACTTGGACCAGGGACTTTCCTGGGCCATAATTCCTGTGGCCAGCACCAGAATTAGGAGGGCTGCGAGGGATGCTGTCAAAAATCTCATGAAATCCTCCCGGGGTTTAATCGTACTCGAGAATGTCTTTTGGGATACTTATTGGTTACCAATAACATCCTGATCTTCCTCCAAAGCCTTGCAGTGCCGCCACAAAAATAATATTGACATTCTGGGTACGAAAGCTCCATTTTTGAAATGTTCCCCTCTGTTATAAAATCCATTTTTCGAAAATTGTTACGCATTGACAGGCAGTGATATTTGGGTTATGGAGCAAATAAAGATATAAATTGCCCTCTTTTGTAAAGTCTTGAATAACAATAGAATCAAGAGTCTCGCAGACTACTGTGTCTTGATTGGGATAAAGTGTAATGACAGTTAAGTTTAGGCTGTTTTTAGTTTTCCGCAACCGGTTAGCGATGATGCGGAGGGTAGAAAAGTTTATAATTTGTTCACATCCGACCGAAATACCTGAAAAAACAAAAAGATTGACTTTTGGGGCGTAATTCGCTTATTGTAATTCATGAATCGACTTCGCCCGGTATGGACCTTACTACTTGGTCTCCTGATCACACTCCTTCTTTTTACCGTCGCATCGGCTCAAACAGAATCGGATGGCGCCTTCCGTGTCGATCGCCTCAATGCGCTGATCTTCATGGCGTTGTTCTCGATAGTGATTCTGATTTATACCCGCTGGGCCAAATCAGGCAAAAAGCTATTTATCCGCAAAATAAACGGCCTCGATGAGGTTGAAGAGGCGGTCGGTCGGGCCACCGAGATGGGCAAACCGGTGCTTTTTATCCCAGGATTGCAGGAAATTGATGAGATCGAAACCATCGCCGCCATCTCGATCCTTGGCCGAGTGGCCAAAATCACGGCGCGTTATGATACTCCTCTCATGGTGCCGGTGCGCTATCCGATGGTTATGGCGGCCGGGCAGGAAGTGGTGGAGCAGGCCTATATCGAAGAGGGCAAACCGGACGCCTACAACAAAGATATCGTTCGTTATGTGGCCGGTGAACAATTCGCATTCACGGCCACGGTTAACGGCATTATGATGCGTGATCGTCCGGCGACTAATATATTCATGGGCGCCTTTTTTGCTGAATCGCTGCTTCTGGCCGAAACCGGCAATGCGGCTGGTTCGATCCAGATCGCCGGAACGGCTCAGCCGTCTCAATTGCCGTTTTTTATCGCCGCCTGCGATTATACCTTGATGGGTGAGGAACTTTATGCCGCCTCGGCCTATCTTTCCCACGAACCGTTGCTATTGGGCGGCCTCAAGGGGCAGGACTGGATGAAAATCATTCTGGTGTTGAGTATCCTGATCGGCACGATTCTGCTCAGTTTCGGAGTCGGCGACTGGTTTTATGATTTGTATAAGAGTGTTTAGATGAGAACAACTGTCCCGGTCATAATAGCTTTTCTTTCAGGCTTTGTCATGATCCTCGCCTTCTTCTTCAATCCGGAGAAGAGTTTTATCGGTCGTCTGGAGCCTGAGGTTCTGGCCTGGGTAACGATTGTCGGCGGATTCACGCTGCTTCTCGGTGTTGTTTCGATTGTGCGGGTAAATTTCACTGCCGTCAAACGCCGCAAGGAAAACTGGCCATATAAGCTGGCGACCCTGATTTCGATTTTTGCGATGGCGATTCCAGCCATACTGCCATCGAGTTGGTCGCCGCTTTTGGGGACCGGCACCGGTTCCATTTACGACTGGTTGTTCAATTACCTCGACGCCCCGATGATGTCGACCATGTTTGCCATGCTTGCCTTTTATATCGCTTCCGCTGCATTTCGCGCCTTCCGGGCCCGCAATGCCGAAGCGACTTTGCTTTTAGTAACCGCTACGCTGGTAATGCTCTGGCGGGTGCCGATGGGCGAGGCCTTTCTGAAAAGCATCCATGGCGATTTGCCACAATATATCAACACCTATATCATGGGCGGCGCCAATCTGGCAGTGCAGCGAGGAATTATCATCGGAGCGGCTATGGGAGCGGCGGCGATGTCATTGAGAATAATGCTCGGGATCGAGCGAACCTATATGGGGAAATAAAGAAGCGGAAATGATAGTCCTGGCGTACATACTTCTGATCCTGGCCGGCGCGTTCCTGCTTTATATGACCTTCCGGACCAATGATCGCCGCTATATCTATCTGGCTGTCGCTTTCTATGTTATTTTCCCGGTGGTCCTCACCATGCAGTTGCCGATTGATATTTCCCCGGAATCGCAGCAATTGTATGATGCCATTGCGGCATTACCCGATTCTTCTGCGGTGATGCTGACTTTCGATTATTATGCATCGACTCTGGCCGAAACCGAACCGATGTCCCGGGCGGTGCTGCATCATATGTTTAAAAAGAACTGCCGGGTGGTGACGATGACGACGATCCCATTGGGAGGGCCGTCGATATCGGAGCGTGTCACTCGCGACTTGGCCGAAGAATATGGAAAAGAGTACGGTGTCGACTATGTCAATCTCGGTTACAAGGCGAACTATGTCGCGGTGCTCAAAGGAATGGGGAGTTCGATCAAGGCAATTTATCCGGCTGATAATTCAGGAACGCCGCTGGATGAAATCCCCCTGATGGCGGAGATAAAAAATTACGATGACCTCGATTTCATCTGCGTCATCGCCGACAACGGTGTCGTGGAATACTGGATGTCGATTGTCAATGCCCAGTACGGTATCAAAATCGGTTCCGGAGTTACAGCGGTAATGGCGCCCAAGATTTATGCCTATGTCGGGTCGGGGCAGATGACCGGGCTGCTGGGCGGTATGAAGGGTGCGGCCGATTATGAAAAGCTGGTCGGAAAGCCTGATGCGGCGATTAAGGGGATGGCGGCCCAGTCGCTGGTGCATCTCTTCATTATCTTCGCGGTGATCGTTGGTAATGTGATCTACATCGTTGAGCGCAGGCGCGGCAAGGGGCGGGTATGAGCTTTGTAGAACATCTTCAGATCTGGATAGCCGCCTTTTTCATGCTCTCGCTCTTTTCGTTCCTGTACAAGGATAATCCGTTCTATAAGCTGGCCGAGCATATTTTCGCCGGACTTTCGGCGGGGTATTATATCGGATTAGTATGGCATGCGGTGATCCTGCAGACCATGATAAACCCGATGATCCAGGACGGCAAATGGTGGCTGTTTATTCCGGGGTTGTTGGGCGTGATGATGTTTTCGCGCTTTTTCAAAGGATTCCACTGGATCAGCCGGTATTCGCTGGCCTTTGTTATGGGCAATACCGCCGGTATTTTTCTGTTGTCGGAATTGCATGGCAAAGTTATCCCACAGGTGCAAGCGACGATGCGGTCGGTCGATCCCAGTCAGGGCTTCGGCGGACTGCTGCTGTCGGTGATAATTATCACCGGGGTGATATCCACCCTTTTGTATTTTTACTTTTCCAAAGAACATAAAGGGCTTCTCGGCGGCGTCGCCAAACTCGGTATCTGGTTTATCATGGTTTCTTTCGGTGCCCATTTCGGTTACACCGTCATGGCCCGTATTTCGCTTCTGATCGGGCAGGTTCAGTTTTTAATCTTTGACTGGGGCGGTTCCATCCAGCAGATCTTCTTCTGATTTTCAAATCCCGCATAATCATCTTGTTTTTCATCATCCGATTTCCCGTCGATTCTACCGTTGTAAACGATGGCAGTTTTATATTGCCGTATGGCGGCTGAAATTATAGGATATGGCTGTCGGCAAAATATATATGTTCAAATGAGGCGGCATATGGAACAGTTGTTGCAGAAAATACCGGTTTCGTCCGGTCTCCAGACTCTGATCGGGATCGGGGTTATAATCATCATCACCATCGTGGTTTCGACCGTACTGCGAATGGCGGTGCTTTCATCTATCGGGCGACTGACCCGAAAAACCAGCACCACCCTTGATGATCGTTTGCTGAAGGCAACCCGGTCATATCTCCGGTTGTTGGTTTACGTTTTCGGTTTATCGATCCTGTTCAATTTTATTGCCGCTCGATATCCCGAATATGTGACCGAGGGACTGTCCCGTGTGATTGACGGAGTTATCTACGGTTTCGGTGTTATTCTCGTGGCCGCGCTGTTGATTAAGGTCATCTCCGCTTTCCTGGGATGGTATGCCGATACGATCGCGGTTAAAACCGAGACAACTCTTGATAATGAACTGGTGCCGTTGCTGGATCGGACCATTAAAATTGTCCTCATTATTCTGGCGGTGCTGATCGTTCTGGATCATTTCGGAGTCGATATCAAGGGGATGGTGGCTGTCTTGGGCGTCGGTTCACTTGCAGTGGCGCTGGCTGCGCAGGAGACCCTGGCCAATATGATCGGGGGATTCACGCTCATGATCGATCGTCCTTTCCGGGTGGGGGACATGGTGCATTTGCCGGATAACCGGCGGGTGGTAGTGCATGAGATCGGTATCAGATCGACCAAGTTTTTGACTTTCGACAATACTCTGGTAGTGGTTCCCAATGCCGAGTTGATTAAATCGACGGTTCATAATATCACCTATCCGTTGCCCCGGGTAAGAGTAAAGATTGAGGTCGGGGTGGGGTATGATTCCGATATTGATAAGGTCCGTAAAATTATGATCGGTGTGGCCGAGAAGCATTCCAATGTCCTGGAAAAACCACCGCCGCAGTTTTTGTTTATGAATTTCGGTGAGAGTTCGCTGGATGTATCGCTACGCTGTCATGTTTCCGATCCCATCGAGCATCGCCGGACCTCGTCGGAACTCCGGGAAGAAGTCCTGTCTCGATTCCGGGCCGAGGGAGTCGAAATCCCGTTCCCGCAACGAGTGGTCACAATGGTCGGGGGCGAGAAAGAAGACCAGCCGGCCTGAGCGGTTACGAATTTTCAAAATATGTTAGTCTATACCGGCCATCCCGTGATGGCCGGTATTTTGTTGCGAGTCAATTTGTTCGGTTTCAAGTGATAATCAGAACCTTCGGTTCCGGGAGCCAAAATTAGTATTTGCGGTGGGGAGGGAATTGGTTATATTCCCTTTTCTGAGAATTGGCTGAGGATTTTAAATGAACGTGATTATTCCCGCCGCAGGAATCGGTTCCCGACTGCGGCCGCAAACGCATACAATACCGAAAGCTCTGCTGCATGTCGCCGGCAAGCCGATCCTGGCTCATATCCTCGACACCGTCAGCAAGCTTGACCCGGATGAAATCAGTATCGTTACCGGATTTTTGGGCGATAAGGTCCGGGATTATGTCGGGCAGCATTACCAGAGCCGGATGCGTTTTGTGGATCAGGAGGAACTCCTCGGTCTCGGATACGCCGTCCATCTGGCTCTTAAGGGAATGGATGATCGCCCGGTGCTGATTATCCTCGGTGACACCATTGTCGAAACCGACATGAAAGCCTTTATCTCCAAGAGTGAAAATGTCTTAGGCCTCAGACCGGTCGATGACCCGGAACGCTTCGGAATCGCCGAAATTGCCGACGGAACGGTGACAAAGCTGGTTGAAAAGCCGGAAAAGCCAGAATCGAATATGGCATTAATCGGCCTTTACTATATCAGCGAAACGGCCCAATTAAAAAAGCATTTGGCGCATCTGGTCGAATCCGGCGCTGATAATAAAGGGGAATTCCAACTGACCGATGCGTTGCAGAGCATGATCGAGGACGGAACTTCATTTGCCGCTTATTCGGTTGATGGTTGGTATGATTGCGGTAAACGTGAGACTTTGATCGCGACTAATCGTCACCTGCTTGAAAAAAATACTTCGGCTCAGAGCCGTGAAGGTTCGGTGATTATTCCGCCCAGTTTTATCGCACCGTCAGCCGTGATCGAATCTTCGATTATCGGGCCGTACGTTTCCATCTCGGACAAGGCTGTCATAAAAAATTCGATAATCAAAAATTCCATCATTGGTTACGAGGCCGAAGTGCGTAATGCATTATTGACGGACTCCCTGGTCGGGCATCGGGCAATCGTCTTCGGCGATTTCCGCGAGATCAATGTCGGGGATTCGTCGGAGATAGGATACTTTTAGTTCAACTATATACTGTATGGGGATGAAATTATGAGTGGAGGAAATTTTCTCTTTACTTCGGAATCGGTGACCGAGGGACATCCCGATAAAATGTGCGACCAGATCTCCGACGGGGTCCTCGATGCCATCCTGGCTCAGGACACTCACGGACGTGTCGCCTGCGAATCGTTTATTACTGTCGGACTGGTGGTCGTCGGAGGTGAAATCACCACCACCGGTTATGTCGATATACAGTCACTGACACGTAACATCATCGAGGAAATCGGATATATCGACGCCGAGCATGGTTTTTCGCATTCCGGATGCGCTATCCTGAATGCCATCGGATCGCAGTCGCCCGATATAGCTCAGGGAGTCGATATTGGTGGAGCCGGTGACCAGGGCTTGATGTGCGGCTATGCCTCGGACGAAACTCCGGAGTTAATGCCGATGCCGATCATGCTGGCGCACAAGCTGTGTCAAAGATTGACCGAAGTGCGCAAACGTCGTATTCTCGGATATCTATGCCCCGATGGTAAGTCTCAGGTGACCATCCAGTATATCGACGGCAAACCGGCCCGAGTCGACACGGTTGTGGTTTCGGCGCAGCATACCGAGGAAATCCTCGATGAGACCGGAAAACTTATCACCGTTGAAGCCCGCCAGGAAATTATTGACAACGTTGTTAAACCGATTATCCCGGCAGAGATGCTCGATGACAAGACTACCTACTATGTCAATCCGACCGGAAAATTCGTTATCGGCGGACCGCGGTCCGATACCGGCATGACCGGGCGCAAGATTATCGTCGATACTTACGGCGGCATGGCTGCTCATGGTGGCGGCGCCTTTTCCGGCAAGGACCCGACCAAGGTTGACCGCTCGGCATCATATATGGCCCGCTACATCGCTAAGAATGTGGTCGCCTCGGGGCTGGCGGAAAAATGTACCCTTCAGTTGGCTTATGCCATCGGAGTGGCCGAGCCGGTTTCGGTCATGGTCTGGACCGACAATACCAACAAAATCGACGAAGATCGGATCAGCGAACTGATTCGCAAGAATTTTGATCTGACCCCCAAAGGAATTATCGAAACACTCGACCTGCTGCGCCCGATCTATCGCCATACGGCGGCATATGGCCATTTCGGCAGAAGCGGCGAGGGGTTCACCTGGGAAAGAACCGACAAGGCCGATACCCTTGCCCGGGAAGCATAAATAGCACCGATTATTAACATAGAGGGATAAAAAGATGGCGAACTATGATATAGCCGATATCAAACTGGCGACGGAAGGTAAGAAACGGATCGAATGGGCCGACGCCAATATGCCGGTGGTGCAGAAAATCAGATCCCGGTTCACCAAAGAAAAACCGCTGAAAGGGATCAATATTTCCGCCTGCCTGCATGTTACCACCGAAACCGCCAACCTGATGCGCACCCTGAAAGCGGGCGGCGCCAATTGCGCGCTGTGCGCCTCGAACCCGTTGTCGACTCAGGATGGGGTCGCCGCCTCGCTGGTTAGAGATTATGGCATCGCGGTATATGCCATCAACGCTGAGAATAAAAAGACTTATTATAAGCATATCCACCAGACACTCGATATCGGACCGCAAATCACGATGGATGACGGCGCCGATCTGGTTTCCACTATTCATTCCGAAAGACAGGAACTGATCGAGGATATTATTGCCGGAACCGAGGAAACGACCACCGGCGTGATTCGCCTGCGGGCAATGGCAGCCGATGAGGCGCTGGCATTTCCGGTGGTTGCTGTCAACGACAGCAAGACCAAGCATTTTTTCGATAATCGCTACGGCACCGGACAGTCAACTCTCGACGGCATCATTCGCGCCACCAATCATCTCTTCGCCGGTTCGACCGTGGTCGTGGCCGGTTATGGCTGGTGCGGACGAGGTTTTGCCGTTCGGGCGGCGGGGATGGGCGCGCACGTGATTGTCACCGAGGTCGATGCGGTCAAAGGTATCGAGGCGGCGATGGATGGTTTCCGGGTGATGCCGATGGCCAAAGCGGCTCCGCTGGGCGATGTTTTTGTCACATTAACGGGCGATATCAATGTTATCCGTCCGGAACATTTTATCAAGATGAAAAACGGCGCCATTGTTTGCAATTCGGGTCATTTCAATGTAGAGCTGGATATCGAGGGGCTTGCCAAAATCGCCCGCTCGGTTCGCACGGTGCGTCCGTTTGTCGAGGAGTACCGGCTGCTGAATCGTCGCTGCGTGTTTATTCTCGGTGAGGGGCGTTTGATCAACCTGGCTGCCGCCGAGGGGCATCCGGCCATTGTTATGGATATGTCGTTTGCCAATCAGGCTCTGGGGGCCGAGTACCTGGTCGGTCTCAAGAAGCCGCTGGAAAACGACGTGCATGTTATCCCGGAAAAAATCGATGATTTGATTGCCAAGATGAAATTGGAGACGATGGGAATCAAGATCGACCGCCTCACTCCTGAGCAGAAACAGTACTTAGTCAGTTGGGAGATGGGGACGTAGGAGTAAGTCGGGAGAAGGTGACGCGAATAAATTAGGCTATTTCTATCGCGATTTTGTAAAAAAATAGTAGTAAACTGTTGCAATTTCCGTTTTAGTCGATAATTATAAAGATGAGCAATCAAAACGGGGAAAGAAGAGAGATGGCAAATTCCGCTTATAAGAATCTTAATTTTTTGCGTATTGACGGAGATTGCAGAATAACGCCAACTTTTGAAGAAGAATATAACAAAAGATTTTCAAAAAAACACGATCATAATGTTGCTGGCGCGGTTACTCAAAAGCATGGACGTCAAAATTTCGGTTTTTTTCTGCATACGTGCTTATTGGGGGGGGCAAAAAAACAAAACAAGAAATTTCACTTCCTTTACCAAATCGACAAATTAAAACTAGGCGATTCAGTAAAAGAAAACGACGCGAAGTTGTTTGAAAAGATCGATACTTTATTATTGCATTATGATTTTAATTACAAATGCAAGGCAAGAGTCATCTTCCAGTATAGTCTTAAGAAATATAACAATTTGTTTGAATTCCCCCAAAAGATTAAATATGGAAAACTGAAGGTGAAACAAAAAGGCAGCATATTTGTCTTTGAGGATGACCCCAATAGCGGTTATTTTTGCGAAGTAACCAAAACCCATTTTGTTATTGCAAAACAATTTAAATTGATTAAATTTAAGTATCAACAGCAGGCTATTGATCGAATTATTACTCAAATTGCGGAAGAAATGTCCAACTTCGTCAAGGAGAACTGATAATGGCATCAATTGAGCAAAAAACAGAATGTTATCCAGCAAGCGATAAAGAGTTAATTATGTTAAATTGGGTATCAGAGTATGATGAACCTGGCAGAAATTGCCGACCGCCAATTCCCGAAGATATGTATTTGTCGCGATCTAAGGAAAGCCGCAAGGGTTATTCAAAATTTGAAATAAAACGACTCATTGAAAGTGAAGTCGATCGACGAATGCAGGAATATGAACCTCTTCTCAAGAGAATGAAAGAAGAAGGCGAAGCTTTCGAGAGAAACGTTCAGTTTATGAATAAAATCATGAAAACAAGTGCTAAGAAGAATAAGAAGAAAAAGAAGGCGAAATCATCGGATGCTCCCAGAAGATTTTTTGATACATCTGAAGAATTCGATGAATATCTGAAAAACTGTGAGTGATGATACCATTATCTGCAAAAGCGCTTGGTAAATTCAGTAAGATATACTGCGACACTAACATACTGCGAAGATTACATGGGTATTATCAGGGCACGAGTACCCCGTTTTTAGAAAACCTGAATCAATGGTGTGAGGAGTTATTGGCTAATGATACAGATTTATGTATTTCAGTTTTATGCTTGAGCGAATTTCTTCATTCTTTCTTTGTAAGCAGAGCAAAAAAGTTTTGTGAAAAGAAGGCGGTCAATTTTAATGATCTTAAAAAATTTAAAACTAAGCACAAGCGTCTATATAGGGAATTTATGAGAGAGAATCTAGACATTTACAAGCAACTTGATGAAATAATTGCATCCTATTCTTTCAAACTTGTTTATCCGACAGATTGTAATAGACCCGTAGAGGAAATTAATACAATGATAGCTACTGGTGCAACCGATTTCCATAAGAAATATCCTGTACTAGACGCTGCAGATTCTTTTCATCTATCGATTGCTGTCTACTCTGGAATCCGTGACTTCCTGACACTAGATAACGATTTTGAAGGCGTTTCAGATATTAATATTTATACTATCAGTTAAAAATGTTATTTCTTGAGCGGCATATCTCCCCGTGATTGGGAAAGCAATCCTACAATTTTCTCGCCTTGATCGAAAACGATAATGGGACGTCTTTTTTGCCGTCGGGGTAGTACCACCAGTCGCCGTCTTTGACCATCGTCGGCCAGGCATCGTAGACCGAGAAGGGGAATTCATGCAAAAACTCGATTGTGAGTCCGGCTTCGATTAAGGCCGTGACGATATCGCCCAACGTCCAGCGCCAGCCGTATTCGTCGTTGAGTATCAAATCTTTACTGCAATAATCGGTCTCATTGGCATAATATTCGACACCCTGGTTGAAATATGGTTCAATGATTTTCTTGTCGCCATCGAGCATACAATGCACCGGGTGCGTTTCGGCAATGTAGAAAAAGCCGCCCTTCTTAACATATCGTGCGGCGATTTTGGCCCAGCGCTTGATATCGGACATCCACCATGTCACGCCCCATGAAGTAAAGACGATATCAAACTGTTCGTCTAAAACATCAGGCAAATCAATAAGATCGGTGCGGATGAAGCGCCCCTTGAGTCCGGCTTTTTCCTTCAGCTCATCGGCAACTTCGATTGAGCGGTCGGAGATATCAATACCGGTCACTTTTGCTCCCAGCCTTGCCCATGAGAGGGTATCCATCCCGAAATGGCATTGCAGATGTAAAAGGTTTTTGCCCGCGACATCGCCCATTTCCTCAAGTTCCAGAGGGTGCAGTTTTTTCTTACCTTCGAGAAATTCTTTGACGTGGTATCCAGGATGGTTGTAATGGGAATCGGTGCGTTTGTTCCATCCCTCGCGGTTCACTTCGTGATATTTACTCATGATGATCCCCTTGCGAAAAAACTCGAATGGTTACTTGCGCGCTGTGAAGAACATCAACAGGCCGATGGCGCAAAAGATGATATTAATCGACCAGGCGGCTACATCGGGAGACAGGTTGCCGCTGTATCCCAGCGACTGGGTTACTTTAAAAATAACGAAATAGGTCAGTGATACCCCCGATACGATGGCAAACGACATCGCCACCCCGCTGCGGCGTGGGTTGGATGCGACCGGGATGCAGATGAACATGACTATAAAACAGGTGAACGGAAACGACAGTTTGGTTTTCAGGTCGACCAGTTCGCGGGTATACGGCGCACCGGTTTTCTTGAGGATCTCAATGTATCCTTCCAATTCGCGGTAGCCCATGTCCTCAGGTTTGCCTCGGTATTTTTCGAATTCCTCGGGTCGTTCCCGGCAATCGCTCAGCGGCAGCGAGTCGAATTTGATATAACTTTCCTGGCTGTCGGCAAAATTCCGATATGAGCCGTCATACATGGTCCAGAATCCGCGATCAAAAATCATCTTATCGCCGCGATACGATTCCTTGAGGGTGTCCGATTCAAACCGCTGCACGAGGCAGTTGTGTGCCTCCCTGCGGCCGGGGCGGAAGGTTTCGAAATGGTAAATATAACCGCCCGAACCCTGCTTGGAAAGGTTGTACAATACCGATCCTTTTCGGCTTTCCTTTTTCTTGACCCCACCGTGCTTAATGCGATTCCGTTCCTTGGTCGTATACGGCAGAATTTCTTCATTGAAATAAAAGTTGGCCAGTGAAAGAAAAAAGGTGAAAATCAGAAGAGGCAGGGCGATTCGATAGAGGGAGATACCGACCGATTTCATCGCCAGAATTTCGTTGTTGCGGGCCAGGAGCCCGATCGAGAATAGTCCGGCCAACAGCACCGACGCCGGGATAGTAATCTTGTAAATCCAGGGGATAAAATAAACGTAATAGAGAAGGACATCCTGTACGGTGGCGGCATTATCGACAATATTTTCAAGGTTTTCGACGCCGTCGACGATCAGCGCCACCAGAATAATCGCTCCGACGGCAATGAACAGCGATATGATAAACCGGGACAGGAGGTAGCGGTCGATTTTTCTGATCACGCTGTCCTCCCGGGACCTTTGGTCAATTTGAAAATGAACCAGGGGGACTTTTCGGATGTCACGATATAGATGAGGTAGAGACCGATGGCTCCGATAATAATATTGGCCGACCACATCGCCGTGAAGGCGCTGATAATACCCCGATCAGCCAGATCCTCGCCGCCGATCAGGAAAGCCCAGTACATTATAAACAGGCCGAGGGAGATGCCGATACTGATGCCCATGTTTCCGCGGCGAGAGATGACGCCAAGTGGTGCGCCGATCAGGACGAAGACAATGCAGGCGGTCGGGATGGAATATTTTTTATAGACCTCGACATAATAGGAATTGATAAGCTTGGTTTGCATCCTGATGCCTTCCCTTTCGCGAGAGATTACTCGCGAATCGGCTTCGACAATGCGGGCGAGGTTTTTAAGCGCGATAATATCGGTTGTGAGGGTATCGGGTGAAACCGGCAGCGAGTCGGAAAAATATTCAGTGAGGCGGTTATCGACCAACTCTGATATTTTAACGCGGTAGGGGAGAATGCCGGTTTCCCATTTCATGATATCTTCCAACATCTGCTGGGATGACTTCTCCCGGTCGGTGCGGAATTGGTCGCTCGACTCCTTGAAATCGTCCGAGACATCGCTGACCAGCAGCCGCTGCGTGGTGAAGGCCAGCCGCCGGTATTTTTCGGGATTCTCCTCGTCAAATGAGTGAATTTCGCCATCCTTGAGATCGAATGTCAGATCGCGCCCGTCCCGGCTGAAAGTCAGAAATCCTGATTGAGCGACAATCGTCCGGGGGGCTTTTCGTTTTTTTTCGAGTTCCATGATCTTGACCCCGATCATCTCCGAGGTGGTATGATTAACCGAGTCGATAAGGATGATATAACCTTTAATATCGGTTATGAAGGCGCCGCTCCGCATCCGCAAAGTCGGGCGCATGCGATTAATATCCTGCATCAGCACCCGGGCGCGATGATTGAAATCGGGAAGGACCACATTATTGAAGTAGACCAGCCCGAACGCGATGGCGCAGGAAGCCAGAATAACGGGAAACATGATCCGCAGCAGGTGAACGCCGGAAGCCTTGAGAGCGGTTATCTCGAAATCGGAAGTCAGTCGTCCGAAAGCCATAAGGGTGGCGACCAGCACCGCCATAGGCACCGAAAGCGCGATCATCCACCCGATCTGGTAGAAGAATACTCTGAGGATAATCGAGGTCGGCAGGTCCTTGCCGACGATCAAGTCGACCAGATGAGGGACGAAATCAATGATCAGGATAAAGGTGATGATGATGAAGCCAAACAAAAATGGCCCGAAATGTTCGCGCAGGATATAGCGCGATATCCGGTTTCTGAAATCGAAGAATTTCAGGAAAGAGATTATCGGCGACTGGCGCCCGGTCGATTTATTTTCGGTAACTGCTTCCATGCGCAAGGAATATATATTCACCACCTTTCAGTGTAAAGAAAAATACAAGCGCGGGCGGAGGCCCGTTTTTTTAATTATTATACACTTTTGTGCGGTGAGGACTTGACGAGAGGCCGCTTTTTTATCTTAATTGTACTTATCATGAAAGAATTATTCGTAGATCAATTACGGCCGGGGGAGACGATTACCGAATTTTTTGCCCTGCGCAAGGCTGACTTGCTCGAAAAGGACGGCAAATTCCGTCTGTCCCTGGAATTGGGCGATTCCACCGGGCGGGTCAGGGCCGTTATGTGGGATGCCACCAGGGAACATGCTAGTTTGTATGAGCCCGGCATGATTGTCAGGGTTCGCGGCGTGGTCGGAACTTATATGGAACAGATACAAGTCCGGGTGGAAAGAATGCGAGCGGCCAAAGAGGAAGAGTACGATCTTGGGGATTATTTTCGCAAATCATCCAAAACCGCCGAAGAACTCAGTGGTTTGCTCGACGCCATGATCGAGCGGGTGGAGAACAGTTATCTCAAAAAACTGCTTGAAGCTGTATTCACCGATGATCTTCGCAAAAAATACCTGGACTCTCCGGCGGCCAAGCTGCTGCATCATGATTATATCGGCGGGCTGGCTGATCATTCGCTTTCGATGGCGGAGGTTATCGTCCGGCTGGCCGATCATTATCCCAAACTTGACCGTGACCTGCTCATTTGCGGGGCGCTACTTCACGATATCGGAAAAATCTGGGAGTATGAAGTGACCGCCGCAATCGATTTCACCGATGCCGGGCGGTTGGTTGGGCATATCAATCAGGGGGATGAATTTGTTGTGGGGCGGGCCGATTCGGTTGAGAATTTTCCGGAAGATTTGTTGATGAATGTGCGGCATCTGATAGTGTCCCATCAGGGCGAACGCGAGAAGGGTTCGCCGGTGGTGCCGATGACTCCGGAGGCGGTGTTTCTGCATAATGTCGATGAACTTGATGCTCGGATGGGGGCGGTGGAAAAAATCCGCGACCGCACCGGCGATTCCGGTTGGTCGGAATACAGCCGGATATTCGGGCGGTTCTTCTACTTTGGCCGTGAAGAGGTGGAAGAGGAGGCGGAGGAAGAGTAGCGGCATGGGTCAAGACCATTGTGGTCTTGTCAATGGCAGGATATCCCTCGAAAGACTCGGGACCTACGGCACGGATCCTGCCCTACGATACTTGGCAATGGCAGGATATCCCTCGAAAGACTCGGGACCTACGGCACGGATTCCGCCCTACGAGGTTTCAGCACGGAGCAAACCTCAAAAGGCTACAAGCAATTTCCCCAAAAAGTAATTGAATAATCCTCAAGTATTCCGGTACATTTGACATATGGATTTTAAATGGTGGATATGGCTGAGCATACCAGACATGGTATGTCCGGGCAGGAGGGATTTTATGAAAGTTAAATCAATTGCAGGCGATGAAACGGTCGCAAGAAAATTACTGATGGCCGCAATGACATTGTTGATGGCGGCAAGTCTGCTGATAATCGCCAGTGCTCCGTCATATGCACAAGAGACGGAGCATTTTGCGGCTCCGATGAATGTTATGACCGACAGTTCGGGATTCAAGTTCTATCTGAACGAAGAAGTTCTGGTGGACGGTAAATGTGAATGGAAAGCTGACGGTCGCTTTGCCAGCGAATATATCATGACCGTGTCCGGTCAATCGCTTGCGACGTCATTGTCAATCGATGTCGATGACATGGGCGACTGGACAGCCATGAATATGAAAACGGTTCAGGGGGATGTTGAAGTTACAAGAGATGACACCATTATCACGATCAAGACACCCAAAGAAACTAATACCGTGGTTCTCAAAAAAGGGACGGTTCTGTTTGAGAATTTCAGCCCGGCCTTGATGAGCCATATGGTTATGGCTTATGATCACGAAGCGGGTGGCAAGCAGACATTTCCGATGTTTATTATACCGGCTCTGATCATGGATGCCAGTCTTGAAAAACTGGGGACTGAAATAAGAACCATCGCCGGAACCTCTCAGGAATTCACGCAGTACCGGTATGGCGTTCCCGGTGTCGATGTCTATCTTTTCGTCGATCAGGATAACCGTGTCTGTTTCGGTGACGTTCCGGCTCAGCATGGGGCGTATGTCCGAAGCGGTTATGAAGACTTCATGAAAAAGGAAGAGATCGATACTCTGATCTCGCAGGCTCGGTATGAGGTCGTGATCGATACGAACGTGATGGTTCCGATGCGGGATGGAATCAACCTGGCCACCGATATATATTATCCCGATGCCGAGGGGACATTCCCGATTATTCTGGTTCGGACACCTTATAAAAAAGAGATGAACGAAATTCAGGGGAAATTTTATTCCCGACGGGGCTATGTTTATGCCGTACAGGATTGCCGTGGACGGTTTTCATCGGAAGGAACCTGGAATCCATTTTTCGCCGAGCCGAATGACGGTTATGACGCTATCGAATGGCTGGCGGTACAGCCGTGGTCGAATGGTAAAGTAGGGATGATTGGAGCTTCGTATCTCGGCTGGGTGCAATGGTGGGCGGCTCGCAACCGACCGCCGCATCTAACGACTATTATCCCCAATGGTTCACCGCCCGATCCCTATTT
>DAOUTW010000067.1 GCA_030668485.1 Candidatus Zixiibacteriota bacterium | reverse complement strand
GCAACATGCTTCAACACCAGCACACAGTACTCCATTGCCTTGATAGAAGCCACCGAGTACCTGCTCGCACTCAGTCTGCGTGGTGTAGATACATGAGCTTGGGGGACCGCCAGTCGGATCGACACAACAGGCGCCGGAATCCGCAACTATCGGCTCGCCGGTAATCACAAACGCCAGATCAAGCGAGCCCCGACAGATGTGTTCAATTATGCCGCCGGGAATGTCGAAGTTCCACCCGCGGACATCGACCGAAACCCATTCCGGATTGTAGTCGAGTATCTCATAAGGCAACGGCCCAACCGGACCTTCCCAATAATCAGATTGCCATAGTATCTGACGTCCGATATATAAATGTTCGTCGACACCGGGTAAAGGTGGTCCCATATCCGGAAATTCCGTCGACCATAAATCAGTCGCCCAGTTGACAGCCACTTCTACCCACATCGGCTGACCCGGATCCATTGGGAAAATATCAAAATATATCATACCCTCTTTATATCGTGTGGAATCAAAGGGGTGATCGTAGAACCAGATATTCCACCAATCTTCCTGGGGATAGAAATACCAGCCATCGCCGTAAGCGTCTTCGCCAAAACCACCCAGGAATGTCCCCATCGGATCAATAGTGATACCCCAGGCGTTGGCCAAAGGCTGGGCCGGCTCCCAGATATCAATCCAGTTCAATTCGCCCCAAAAAGCCCAAACAGCATCGTCATTCCAGTGGTCCTTAGTAGATTTCCAGCCCCACTGAGTTTCCTGAGGATTGGCAACGACCGCTGAGATATTCAACCAGTATATAGTCCCGGAATCCTGATAAAAATTGTTAGGATCATCCGGTTCAAAGCAGACATCATACTGGAAGTAGGCTTGATGGTTGTCCCAGAGTTCCTCGCCGGTAGCCGGATCGTACCAACCCTCCATTGTCGGCGGGTCAAACGGAGTTCCGCCACCCGGGGATACTTCCATCTCCCACAGAGTTATACCCGGCTTACTGTATCCGTCCGGGTTTTGCTCGGCAGGGATATCTTCATGGAAACTCAGGACGAAATATTGTATTTCTCCTTCGATACCGTCTCTCCATGAGCCCCACCAATGGATATCGGTAATGGGACCGGTCTGCATGCACATGAAATCGTCAGCCAGTACCATCGGCTGAGTGGCATTAACATCCCAGCCAGCTTCGTCCGGAAGCTGCGGGAAATGCATCTTGTGCGGATCACCCGGCTCCCAGAAACATTCCGGTGTGCTGCCGCAATTAGGCGACCGCGTTTCACCGTTTACCCAGAACATCGGATATCCCGGAGCAGGAGGCGTCCAGATATCGTTCCATTCATTCCATGCACCGCTATAATAAAAATAATTGGTGCAGGTATCCGCGACTAAGTCATCATATGCAATCGACGGAAATGGGCCATTGCCGGGATCAGTGTATTCAAGCCCGATATAAAACGGTCCATTTACACAACAGGGCGTCGGGAATGTGACCATTCCGACTGCCGGAAGCATAAATGTAGCCTGATCGCAGGTTACCGATATGCGGCATAATTCCGCCCCGGGACCGGCACACGAATCCCCTTGTACCGTCATATCATATACGACGACATCCACGACCACAGGCCACTGAGCCCCGTAATCATACAGTGTAAATGAAAAGTCCGTGATTTCAAAAGGATAAGGCGGCAAATCCGGACAAGTCGCCGGATTGAAATAGGTTACATTCTGCATCCCCAAGGCAAAACCGCTAAAATAGGATATAAAGCTACCATTGGTATAAGCCAGAGTGCATGGCCCTCGTGAAACCGGCGCCTGCACTGAACCCCATTCAGCAACCGCCTCCACTTTAAGCCGTTCCCCGGTATCGGCCATAATCATAATGGCCAAAACCAAAAGAAAGGCCATGATCAATACAAAAAACTTCTTGGGCATATTAACCTCCCACCCGTGAAAGATTAAGATTTAAAAGATTTTCCACTAAAGCTCAAACCCAGATGAAAATTCATTTATTGTTCAAAATCCAAGATGGCAGTACTATCAAGCCCATCTACCCCGTTGGGCCTACTCTTGAGTATTATCGGTATAAAGTACCTAACTTAAATATAAGAGTCATATAATTTTCTGTCAAGAATTTTCTCTTCTGTCGGAAATCTCGCGCAAAAGTGCCACACCCCTCTAAGCGCATCCAGCGTATCACATTAGACCACGAGTCGAGTATATATAGAAGACTATTATTATCTTTATTATGCCACGAATGTCTTTTTGCCCGGCTTTTACACGTAATTTCCGGATAAAAAGATCACTCATGGGTTTTTTCTACGGTTACCCGGCGCAGCCGCAAACAGGCGCCTGTCCGCCATTGAACACGAAATTGATCATAAAGACGGCATCGCCGACATTACCATCTCCATCATTAAAAAAACGTCTGCACCTGTGAATGCAAGGTACCCGAATTTCACTGCGTGGGCGACATCGCATCGATTGTGATTGAGATTATGGAGTAGTATAATCTACATATATTCCGACGCTTAATTCAACGCAGGAGGATGAATTTCTTTGCAGTCGTCGCCTTACCATCCGGCGATATTCTTGCCAGATATATCCCTGAGGGAAGATTTTGTCCTGCCAGGTCTCGTCCCTCCCATACCAACTCCTGTCCCGGCTGGAGAATTTTCTCGGCCACTCTCTGGCCGATAATGTTAAAAATTTCAACCACCGCCGGTCGCATCATGCCCTTCGATGATATTACCGCCCGTTGATAGCAGGGATTGGGCCGAATCGTAATGATTGCCAGATCCTGAGGCATGCTATCGACGGCATTTGCCTCATCGGTCGGTATCTGAGGTGGATAAGGCGCTCGTGCCAGGAAAGGATAATGCCGGCGATCACTATCCTGGATGACGATCAGCATTTCCAGACTGTCGCCTTCCGAGGCGTTAACCTCGAATGGTACGGACGAAGTAGCATAAGCTTCAAGGCTGACATTTTGGCTCTCCCCCCCAATGGTGCCTTTATCGTATCCGAGCGTCAGATCCAGCGCTGCTGGTCCTGTATTTATAACTATAAGATCAAAAGAATTTGACCCCGGAAAACTTCTCTCAAATTCAATATCGGCCAGCATGGGGATTTTCGCCGTGCGATCATAGGTCAGAACCAGAGAAGAATCTTCGAGCGTCTCCCCGCGAAAAGCAATTATTTCAACCGAATCAGCCTGATCGTGCGGCAGCCTTAAACAAAGGGTATCGGCCAAAACGACATACTGGGCCAGTATATCATGGTAATCAATATCAAAACACCTGACGAGAAAACTATCCGGCCGGTTTTCTCCGATCAGGTCATGCCTCCAACCCATTACCATAGATGAATCGGCCGGAATGGTAGTCAAAAAACGATACCTGAAAATGGCAAAATAATTCAGATCATTCCAACTGTAAAAATCTCCCGACTTAATGCCCAGTTTGTTATACCGCTCCGCATCGGGCAGGATGGCACACTTGATTTGCGGAGCCGACGTTGTCGAGTCCATCCATTCCATGCCGAACCACATATCGGAACCATCCAGATTTAGAAGATCGATTCGGTTTTTGGCCCATTCGTCCCCACATGGTATGCCACCACAAAGTCGGTTTGTATCACTTATAACCGCAGGTTGAAACGGCATCGAATCGCTTCCCGTAACATATGCGGAGTATCCGAAAAGGCTGAATTGATCTCCGGGGAGAGACGGGAAATCGTCCCCCGGATTCATCTCGATATAAAAATCGGTGATAAACGACATGAATGGAAAATGGGCTTTTTGCGCTATCGAATATTCGCCGGGGACATCGCCTGGCGCGAGGTTCAATTCGTCGACCTCACCGTCTATCCCCTGCTCGTAAAGATACAGATCGGGATGAAACCAGTAAACATATACCGCTGAGTCGGGCCCGGTCATGAAACCGCCCGAAATCGGCGGCGCCCCATACAGGCAACCGCAAAACGCCCCGGTTATGACCAGGGAATAAATAATTCTCATGATTTGGTCCTGGATATAATTTAAGCAACCCTAATAAATAATATGAGGTTATTGGTTGAGGCTGTCAAGCCCTGAAGATAAGATTTTCGAGAATTCTTATATACTTTAACAATCACCGGAATTAATATTTCCCCCTCAGAAATTCTCAGAATCATCAATAGACTGATAATTACATTTCCAAATGATATCCAGGCAGCAAATTAATATTGACTACCCGGCCTAAAATCGATAACATTAACCTATGGGATTCAATGCCAAGCAAATATCTATCGGAGGATTGGTCGGAGCGCTTTACTTTGTCATCACCATTACTCCGGGAATATCAGCCATCAGTTATGGCCAATTCCAGATTAGAATAGCCGAAGCCCTGACCGTTTTGCCGTTTATCTATCCGGGGGCGATTGTCGGCCTTTTTGTCGGGTGCCTCCTGGCCAATGCTTTCGGTCCCTTCGGGATTCAGGATATAATCTTTGGATCATTCCTGACCTTGAACGCCGCCTGGCTAACCTATTACCTTCGTAAAACCGCTCGCCCGATCCTCGCTCCGCTGCCTCCCATTATCCTGAACAGTTTCGGTGTGGCGGCCTATTTGCATGTCCTTTTCGGGGAACCATACTGGTTTTTCGTGATCAGTATCGGTGCCGGTGAAATCATTGCTTGTTATGGCCTTGGATACCCTCTCCTAAAGTTTCTCTTGAGGAAAAGATAGGTTTTAATTGACACCCTGATGCTTTTGATGTAAGTTTCTTCATGTCTCAACACGTACCTTTCTGCAGAGAATTTTCATTAACTAATGGATTGTAGGCCATGCACTAAAATGCAAAATGGGTGATAGCTATGACTAATAGACTGATTATATTTGAGGACGCGAAATTTACCGATTTTTATCCCCTGACTTTGAGCCGGCCGGTTTTCTCGCTGATAAGCGGTATCATGCCCCTCTGGAAAAAAATCTCCCGCCGTTTCGACAATTATACAACCTCCTTTTCATGCCGCGAGGAGTTGGCGCCACTGCTCAAAACCGAAACCGGTTTAGAGGTCAATCACATAGATTATAATCATGGCGATCGCCTGATCTTTATCAACGGCAGACTGCGGCTCGGTGATAAACTGACCAAAGAATTGAAAACCGCAACCGAAAATCGCATCTATTATGAGAACGATGTCACGGCTGCGGTTCTGATTGTCGAACCGTTGCAGCAAACTCCATCCGAGGAGATTCGGTTCACCGGCGAGGGAGCCTCCGAGGCACTGGGGATAAAGGCCGATATGATTGCCGGTGAATTTGAGTTCTTTAACTATTTATGGGATCTGATCAATCTTAATGAGGATGAAATCCGCCTGGATCACCTCGCAATAGCCGGAAATACCGACTTCGGCCAAATGATTGATGAAGCCCGAATCGATTCCAGTGCCCGTATCCTCTCTGATGAAAACTTTCATATCGCTCCAAAGGCCAAAATTGGCGCCGGTGTCGTCATCGACAACCGGGAAGGTCCTGTCGTAGTTGGCCCGAGAGCTGTTGTAGGACCGCTTTCCTATGTTGAGGGTCCCTGCTATATCGGTCCCGACACCATGATTTTCCGCGGCAATATCCGCCGGGGATGTTCGTTCGGACCAAGCTGCCGAGTCGGCGGAGAGGTAGAGGAGTCGATTTTTCAAGGCTATACCAACAAATATCATGACGGTTTTATGGGTCATGCATACCTTGGAAGCTGGGTAAACCTGGGCGCCATGACGACCAATTCGGACCTGAAGAACAACTACAAGAACATTTCTGTTAGAATCAATGGTCGTGATATCGATACCGGCTCGATGAAAATCGGGTCTTTTATCGGTGACCACAGCAAAACCGGTATAGGCACTCTGATCAATACCGGCGTCTCGATCGGCTTTTCATGCAATATTTACGGCGCCACCCTGGTAACTACCAGAGAAGTACCTTCTTTCAGTTGGGGCGACGAAAAGGGTTATGATATATATAAGCTGGAGAAGGCAATTGAGGTGGCGCGGGTGACAGTGGCCCGACGCAGGCAGCAATTCACACCCGATCACGAACGACTTTTTGAAATGGTTTTCAACAAGACTACGGCTGAGAGATAGAATCAGGTGAAGTGCGACGCTGTCTAAATCTTTGCATTCATAATACCGATAACTTCGCAGGGGGTTAATAACTTGACAGTCGCGGAAACATCCCCTATTTTGAGCCTAATATTTTGATATTGAGGAGATTAGATGCCCGAACTTCGAAAAGACCCGATTATTGGCCGCTGGGTTATAATCTCGACCGAAAGAGGTAAGAGACCGTCAAATTTCGGTAAAATTGAAAAACTTGTTTCTCCCAAAGCCTGTCCCTTTTGTCCCGGAAACGAATCGTCAACTCCCCAGGAAATCATGGCCTACCGTCCGGATGGTTCCGAGGCGAACAAAGCTGGCTGGTCGTTGCGAGTGATGTCGAACAAGTATCCTGCTCTGATCATTGAGGGCGAACTTGATCGCGAGCCGAAAGGGATTTATGACCGCATGAACGGGATCGGCGCCCATGAGGTCATAATCGAAACTCCCCATCATGAATATGATCTGGTCGATCTCCCCTTGCAGAGTATCAAGGATGTCCTGTGGGCCTACCGGGAAAGATATCTTGACCTGCAGCGGGACCCCCGTTTTAAATATATTCTGATTTTTAAAAATCACGGTTCGGCGGCGGGAGCCTCGGTGGAACACAGCCATAGCCAGTTGATCGCGACCCCGATCATTCCCAAGCGTGTCGCCGAAGAACTGATCGGCGCCAAAAAGTATTATGACTATAAAGAGCGCTGCATCTTTTGCGATATCATCAGGCAGGAGATTACCGATCAGGACCGAGTCGTGTGCGAAAACGATTCCTACATCGCATTTCAGCCGTATGCGAGCCGGTTTCCATTCGAAACCTGGCTGATGCCCAAAGCGCATATCTGCAATTATGTCGATATCGATATCGACATGCACACCGAACTGGCCTCAATCCTAAAAGAGGTCCTGACCCGTCTCAAGACCGGGCTGGCCAATCCTTCATATAATTACATCTTGCATACAGGCCCGGTGGGAACCGAATATCGCGATTTTTATCATTGGCATATTGAGATTATCCCGAAGCTGACCAGGGTAGCCGGATTCGAATGGGGAACCGGATTTTATATCAATCCCACCCGCCCTGAAGATGGCGCCAAATTTTTAAGGGAGCTTCAGATACCAGGAAATACGGTGTCTGTATAGGTAAAGGAGTACCTCACGGGTGGAAATGTTGAAGATTCTCTTCGCCTCGCCGGAAGCCTTACCATTTGTTAAAACCGGAGGGTTGGCGGATGTTGCCGGGATGCTTCCCCGAGTTCTGGCTGCTGCCGGACATTCCGTCAAAGTTGCCCTGCCACATTACAGCACCATCGCTCCGGAGCTAACAATTGGCGCCAAGACTGACATCGCTTTCGATCTAGAAATTGATGACAAACCGCAAATACTGACATTGAATCGCCTGCAATCTGGTTACAAGGGCCTTGAATATCTGATGATCGGCAACGATCATTTTTTCGATCGCCCCGCGCTTTATATTGACCCCAAAACCGGTCTTGACTACACCGACAATGACAGTCGTTTTATATTCTTTTGTCGCGGGTTGATGGAGTTATTGATAAAAATCGATTGGGCGCCTGACATCATCCATGCCAATGACTGGCAAATGGCATTACTGCCGACCTATCTGGCAACAGCCTATGATGATGATCCTTTCTTTGCAAAGACTCGTTCGGTTTATACCATTCACAATCTCGCCTATCAGGGAACCTTTCCGGCTGAATCATTTCCCCTGTTAGGGCTTGACGAAAATCTCTTTTATCCGATGGGGCCATTCGAGTTTTATGACAAAGTCAACCTCATGAAATCGGCTATCACCTATGCCAATGTGATCAACACCGTTTCCGAAAGATATGCCGTGGAAATCCAATCCTCGGATGAATACGGCTGCGGCCTGGAGGGGGTTCTCAGGTCGCGCAATGAAGACCTGTTCGGAATTGTCAACGGGGTTGACTACGATGAATGGTCACCGTCTAAGGATAAATTCATCCCTTACAAATACAGTCTGTCCAACCTGGCCGGCAAGAAGAAGAACAAAATCGAACTGATCAACCGCCTTGGTCTGCCGGTGAGGGAAAATATCCCGCTCATCGGAATCATTACCCGGCTGGCCGATCAAAAAGGACTCGACCTCATTGCTGTGGCAGCAGATGATATCTTCGCCCTTGATATCCAGATGGTCGTCCTCGGCACTGGCGATAAAAAGTACCATGACCTGTTGAGAAAACTCGAAACCAAATATCCCGATAAACTCAAAGCGCTGCTAACCTACGATAACGAGATTGCTCACTGGATCGAGGCCGGAGCCGATATATTCCTGATGCCGTCCCGTTACGAGCCATGTGGCCTCAATCAGTTATACAGTCTCAAATACGGTACTCCACCGGTAGTAAGGGCCACCGGTGGGCTGGCCGACACTATCACCGATTTTGATCCGGAAACCGGCCGGGGCACCGGATTTGTTTTCGAAGCATACGACCCCGAGGAAATGCTCGAAGCGATAAAACGCGCCGTAAACCGATTTGCCGAGAAGCGCCAATGGCGCGATATCATGAAGCAAGGGATGAGAAGTGATTTCTCATGGAAGGCCTCGGCGGCCAAATATATTGATCTTTATCACCGGGCGCTGGCAAAGGCTGATTAGATAACATGGCTTCAAAAAAGAAAAAAACGAAGGCCAAACCAATTACACGCAGAACGAAATCGTTCGCATGGGTCGGCTTTCTATTGCTCGCCTCAGCCCTGCTGGCTCATTTCCTTCTCGTGATGCATTACGACTTTACCCAGGATGACGCCTATATCACTTTCCGTTTTGCCGCCAACTATCTTGATGGTCACGGCCTGGTTTACAATATCGGCGAACGAGTCGAAGGATATACCAATTTCCTGTGGACCATCTTCATGATTCTGGGTGGACGCCTGGGGCTTGATTTTACCTCCCTCTCCAAAGTTTTGGGAACCGCTTTCGGCCTGGGTACCATCTTTGTCCTTTTCTTTGTCGGCCAATTCGTTTTCGCCGGTCACTCGCCCACACGCAGGGGAATTCTATCCGGGTTATCCTGCCTTATCCTGGGCCTTGTTTATTCCTACGCCTACTGGACCGTCGCAGGCCTCGAGACGGCCGCCTTTGGATTCGTTGTCATCTCCTCGATCTATTTCTATCTGAGGCGATCATTCATAACCATCCCCGGCCTGGTTCTGGCAACATTGATTCGTCCCGAGGGCGGTCTGGTCTTCTTTTTCATTGTCCTCTATGAGATCATATCGCACAGATCGCTGACCCGTTATGCCATCATCATATTCGCCACCTATGTCATCTTCCTGTTGCCGCATGCGGCCTTCAAACTGGCCTATTATGGTTCCCTCTTTCCGAATCCGTTTTATGCCAAGACCAGTTTTAATCTTCAGCAGGTCATCCAGGGGCTGGAATACACCGGGCAGTTTTTCTGGCATTATCTGGCTGCAGGAATTTTTATTCTACCTGCGATCTTGCTTTTCCGAAGAATGGCCCGCCCGATTCAGGTCATAATGATATTTCTGCTGGTCTATACGCTCTACATCACGTTTATTGGCGGCGATGTTCTCAAGGTCCATCGCTTTTTCGTGCCCCTCTTCCCGCTTTTTGCATTGGTTGTCGTATCCGGCCTGTACCATATGTTCAGGAAATTCCCGGTCTTTTTGGTCGCAGTGGCGGCGCTTCTGGTCTGGCAATTGTTGGTTCCCCGGGGAAATATCAACGGCTTCCACGGCCGCGAGCAGGGCCTGGCGTTTAAGATGATTTTACTCATGAACAATCTCCTGGCCAATGACAAATCAGATTTCACCGTGGCAGCCAGCACTATCGGGATGATCGGATACAAGCTGCATGGCCATACCGTCATTGATCTGCTCGGCCTGACCGATTCAACCATCGCCCGCCATCCTGAACCGCCCATTGAGGGCATGCAATCGACCTGGAAAGAGACCAAACACAATACCCGGTATCTTCTGTCTCGCAAGCCCGATTATATCATCTTTTCGACCGGAACCAAACCATCGGCTCCAGCCGAACGGGCCCTTTTCCTCTATAGCGGTTTCCTGCACAATTACCGCGCCATCGGCTTTTTCCTCGGTAGCAAAATGCACAGCATCTTCAAACGGTTCGGCGAAATTCCGGATGATGTCATTCGCGATGTCGATATCGAGTTTGTCCAGAACCTCAACCAGGCAATTAACCTCGTGGGCGACAACAAAGCCGATAATCTTAAAGCACTCGGTTTTCTCGATTTGGCTTTGAAATACAGCCCCAAACCGACTTTTCCCTATGTCTATTATTACCTGTCCGAGGCTAATCGGAAACTCGGCAATATCAAGGCCAGCTATAATTACCTGAGGCAGGCAGTCGCTCAGGACACGCTGACTTACGAAATCTACAAAGACCTCTATTTTTATGAATACCGCCTGGGAAACTATGCTGCCGCCGACCAATATCGCAAACGCGCCGCCGCTTTGGTACCGTGGTATATGCCTCGTCTCGACTCGCTGGTAAAGGGCGGGAATTGATTGTCGCGCAATCTCTAAAGACTTCCTGAGATATATCCGAAGATAGTAATAGGAAGGGCAAAAAATCGGTTGACAAAAGGGCTATCGATGTCATATTATAGAAGGCCATAAGATAATTAAGCGGGAATAGCTCAGTTGGTAGAGCACCACCTTGCCAAGGTGGCTGTCGCGAGTTCGAGTCTCGTTTCCCGCTTTTTTTTTGGGCGGCTTAGCCAAGTGGTAAGGCGGAGGTCTGCAAAACCTCTATTCTCCGGTTCGAATCCGGAAGCCGCCTTTTTTTTTGCCCACCATCCAACAATTTACCCCGTTTCATAGAGCCCGGGTGCACCAATTATTGTAGGGCAGGATCCGTGTGATCCTGCCATTGGCGGATGTCAAAGACATCCACCCATGCGTTCGCCCGTTTTCCGCAGCCTTCACCGCGTCGTCACCCGCCAAGGCGGGCTTTGCCGTTCCGGCAGGTCTGGCGCGCTCTCCGCGTGTGGCCTGACGGCCTCTCATTCCTGTGGTTGGCGTACATCGCCTGCGCCAACCTGCCAGCCAAAAATGAATATTAAGTTCCTATTGTGCACCTTTTCCTTCGACGCAATATCGCCCTTGCCATCCAACCGAGCATCAGGACACTAAAGATAATAATTCCCCATTCGGTCAGCGTGGGAATAATCGAAAGTTTCTTCCCGAATGAGTAAGAGTCAAGTTGTAGGTGGATCGTGTTATTGTCGAAATCAACTTGCCCAGAGCCGTACGCCTTCGCCACTATATCCACAAATCCCACCGAGGAGACGTGAATCGTTGCTTCCGCCATGATCTCTCCGGTCTCCCACAGAATCGATCCGCTGCCGCCTTCAAAGACAAAATCAGAAATTTCTACAGGTACGTCAGCAACGTATGCATCAAACTGCCCCTGCCCCTCTGTCACAGTGAAATGAGAAAAACCGTTGTTAATCTCATCTTCTATTTGGAGATTGAAGCTCGCCTGAACAAGGTCGACGGTCAAGATCAAACCAGACATGCAAAGCTGCATGGAAGTTGGGATTTGTGCACTGAACTCTAGCTCTGCACCTGGATCAATCTGATCCGTAGACTGGAAATCAGTCTCCTCAATCGGCCTTCCGACTTTTGGCCCTTCACACTGTTTAACTTCAATATCATCATCGGGCGGGGGGGCTACCATCGCAAATACGCAATCTGCATTCGGTATAGGGTTTCCATCAACATACAGTTCACCCCTCGGGTAGGGATCCTCACCGTGGCCCTCCATCACACACCAAATATGCTCATATCCACTTTCTGTTGATAACCTGATAAAATATGTGCCTGCCAGGAGAAAAACACCATCACCCAAATCGAAATCATAAAAGGCGTGGTCCGCAAAAGCTACCTCACGAGAGACTTCAATCAACGGATTGGTACTATCGGGATGATCCCAAATGGAGAGCGTTACAGACGAGCTATCCCAAGGATTACCATCAGGATCGGTTTTCAATCGTACCATCACCTGGCTAACGATGGTGCTATCTTGAAGGACGACCTTTTGAGAAACAGCCCACTCATCGTCCATAGTAAACTCGAGACTGTTCATGTTTGCAGTATACTTATCTATCAAGAATCCTCCACAAGCACGGCTATCCTGAGCATACGCATGAACGGAAAGTGTCAATACCACAATCATGCACACCATTAGTAATTGCTTACTCATCTTGCTCCTCCTCGCTAAAAGTTTCTGATGACGTGTGATTGATGACCCTGTCTAAGATCTCCCATATAAAGGTTATAAACACAATTCGTCCCCTTTATTATTTTGAATATATATGACTCTACTTAGGTGGGAAACCCTGCATTTTTCTTACGTTTCACTACACTTAGAAAACTATTCCAAAATGAGAGACACTTGACTCAGAGGCGCAGAATGGATGTCGGTATTATCCCTTGGAAGTAAGTCACTGATACCAATAATTAAAATTACAGAATAATTTAATGATTGTCAAGGGAATTGATAAAGATGGCTTCACATTGTCTTTTGACGTGTACAACCGGTCACATAGGTTACACAATAGACCGACTGGTGGCCCATCCGGCGTTCGCTTGCCGCACGGCGGGTGGGTTCCCGCTTTCTTCAATAATTACCTGTTACTGTCCTTTTAAGAATTCCCGACCATAAATGGTCGGGCCACCCTGTCTTGCGTGGCCCAATATAATTTCCCAATAGTAGTCAATTAATGTTTCGCAGGGTCCTTTCCGTATAGATTCGCCATAGGCGAATGACCCTGCGACATGCCCCCGGTCATCCGCGCGACAGCCAAAAACCGGCCTTTACCTGCAAAATCAATAGTAAATCGCTGTTAAATCCGACCCCTTCCTGTTAAGTGAAACTACCCCGGAAAGGAGTCGCATGACAACCAGTAAAAAACAAATCAAGGCCAACCGCGAAAATGCCCAAAAATCAACTGGTCCAAAAACCGAAGAAGGCAAAAAAACTGTCTCGCAGAACGGCGTCAAGCACGGCCTGCGCACCAATGCCCTGATTCTAAATTCTCCCCACCTCAAAGAGGATAGCTCCAAATATCTTAACCTCGTCCTTAACCTCGAAAGTGAACTTGCCCCCGAAGGAGTTTTAGAAAATATCATCGTTCGGACTATAGCCAATTGTATCTGGCGTTCCCGCCGCGTTACTCTGGCCGAGACCGCCCAGATCGAAAACCAGCTCGAAGGCATCGATAGCGAAGTCTCCCGACATATTAGAATGCGCAATTATATCGATAAAACCGATGACGAACCGTCTGAAGAAGATATAGAGCGCGTCCGGACAATCTGTGTGGGTAACAATGCCATACCTACTGAAAATATCGCAACTAACCTGCTCCGTTACGAATTGCGCCTTAATCGCGAGTTATCTCGCGCATTGGAAACGCTTTACCGGCTCCAATATCATCGCAAGGTCAGAAAGAACGAGGATGGAACAAAAAAAACTTTAAAAACGAGCGACCAAAGCCAAATTCCGTACAATCCCAAGTGCGACAACCCCCTATGGGACATCGACTGATGCCTGTGTGTATGTTAAAGTATCTTGGGCTGACAGGTGGTGGCCGCGATCTTTGATCCCGGTTTATCATTCAGGCCATCTGCGCGACAGCCAAATAGTGGCCCCTGCCACCTGCCTGGGCGACAGCCGAAAACAGGCTTTTGTCTGTTTTTTTTACTTGACAATAATTATCAATTATGATAGGATAAATATGTATAGGATGGTACTGGGAGGTATGGACCTGACATCAAGGCATCAGGCATTCAATTGATATACCTCATTCGGCTGGGTTCTAAAATACGGATATTTTGCATATGCCCGGATAATTGCAACTGTTTTAAGCTGTTGGCGGGGTTGCAGGAGCAGCAAGTAGCTGCCTGAGATAAGCCCTTCCCTGATACAGAGCGTTTAACTGACTATGAAAAAATATCCTCACATACCACGGGGGCTGAGGGGGCCCAGGATCATGCCGGGAGACTCGTCCGGTGGACCCGAACGGCGGATTAATGGCATTGAACCGTCGCGCGGGAGGATGGGATATCCCGATGATTTTTGACCCCGGGCGGTGAGGATAATGGAGGTTAATCACATTAAACGCTCAAGGGAGGTTTTATCATGAAGAGGTTATCTGCAGTTTTTTTGGCCGTGGTATTTTGTTTTTCGCTGGTCGCGCTACCATTACTGGCCGATCCGGGTGACGAAACCACTACCGCGCCTGATTCGTCGACGGCAACGAGCACCGACTATCCCCCACCCCCGGAAGGTTGGGTAGGCCCCTGGCCCCCACCCGACTGGGACCCATTGCTGGATGGAGGTGGCCCATCACCACCGACACCTGATGGAGGAGATGGAGGAGATGATACAGGGTGGGATGTTCCAGAAGAATAAATTGAAGTGTAAGGAATCACTAAGTGCATAAAACGTAAGTAGTTTAACATAGTGAGTTAGGATAATTATTAAATTGTGAAAAAGACGATTCCACATATCCTTGAGAACACTGAAGAACTGATTAGAAATAGGAGATTTGAAGAAGCTCTATCAGAATTAGGAGGAATCGATATAGAATCGATTTCTCCTGATGCTGAGGCCTTTTATAAAATATTGCTGGCTGAGACCAATTTATATCTTGGCAATTATAAAATAGAGAACATAATTGATGATGCCATTTCCTTCTACAGAGGTAGTGCCGATACTAATGAATTTGCTCGCGCCAAATTTCTGAAAGGATGGTTATTATCATCAATTGGGAGATCTCTTGAAGCAAAAGAAGTATTGCTTGAATCCTTTATTCACTACAAAAGATGTGAGAACTATTTTGGTCAAGCAAGAGCCTTAAATCACCTTGGCTATACTTCATATACAACTGGTGATTTGGATTCTGCGCTAACTTATCTGGAGAAATGTATTCGGATATATAATGAGATAAATGACGACTGCAGGAAATCATCGGTATTGCTGAATTATTCACATTTGCTTTTCGCATCTGGAAATTTATTGCAGGCAATTGATCAGTACAAATCTATAGAATCACTTATCTTAAATCGTGGAAATGCGAGTAAGAGCATATTCTATTATATGGCTGCAGTCCCAATTGCATTAAAAGGTGATATCAACAAGGCCAAACAGATCATAAAAAAGACCACTCAGTATTTCGAGGACTACCCTCGTGAGAAGGCCATTTATTACGAAAATCTCGGATGGATTCATCTTCTGGATGAAGAATATGAAGAGGCTGAGAAAGCGCTGCTGAAGGGGTTGGAGATTTCGATGGAGATTGCGCCGAAGTCGGCGCTGGTTTCGCAGATCAAACGACGGCTCGCCGACGCATATCTCGGCATGGATAATTACGGCAAAGCCCAGAAGTTCGGCGATGAGGCGCTGGCAGTCGCGGAAAAGATCAATGAACGAGTTGAAATTGCTGCCTGTTATCGTGTCTTCGCGCAGCTCGATTGTAAATTCAATAATAACGATACGGCGCGTGAATGGTTCAAAAAAGCTATCGACCTGTTTGCTATGATCGGGTCGCGATATGAACTGGCCGCGACGAGATATATCGCGGCCATATCGGGACTGTATCATGATGCCGAACGTCAGGCACTGCTCTATCTGGCGCGGGAATATTTTGTCAGCGAAGATGTCCAGCCATATATCGAAAAGATTAATGATGAGTTGAAGCGTGTCCGGATCATCGCGATGCCTCGTGCTGTTCATGTTGAGGGTGAAGCGCCAAAGATAATAGCGGTCAACAGTGAGATGAAACGATTGGTGGAACTGGCGAAGCATATTGCGCCTTCGAAGATGACAGTACTCCTGACTGGCCCGACCGGGAGCGGTAAGGATCTCTTTGCCAGCTTTATTCATCACTATTCGGGGCGCAAGGGCAAGTTTATAGCGGTCAATGCCGCCGCCATTCCCGATAACATGATCGAGTCGGAGCTGTTCGGATACAAGAAAGGTGCCTACACCGGAGCCGATCAGGCGACGACCGGGATTATCGAGGAGGCCGAAGGCGGGACGTTCTATCTCAATGAAGTTGCCGATGCCTCATCGGAGATGCAAGCCAAACTGCTCGATGTCCTCGAAACCCGGACTGTCCGGCGTCTCGGTGAACGTGCTAACCGCCAGATCGACTTTCGGGTGATTGCCGCCACCAATCATGATTTGGAAGAGTTGATTCGCGAGAACAAATTCCGGCCCGATCTTTATCATCGCCTCAAGGAAATCCCGATGGTATTGCCGTCACTCAACGACCGGGCCGAGGATATCCCCAAACTGTTGGAGCATTTCCTGGAGTTATCGGATGTGAAAATTAAGGGGCGGCGATCGGAAATCCGGCGAATGGCAAAAGCATTATTGACCGCCGAATGGCCGGGCAATATCCGCGAACTGAAGGCCGAAGTGGAACGTCTGGCGCTGATCGCCCGCGGTAATATCAAGCTAATGGCCGACATTGCCGTCAGGAATAACAGCACCGAATGCGAGCAACTACTGGCATTACTGGAAAGAACAAACTGGAATCGCTCACAGGTAGCCAAAATCCTCGGCCTCTCCGAGGGCACCGTCCGTCATCGCATCAAAAAGTACGATCTCTCCCCCAATAATAATTCATAACAGTGGAAATATACGCACGGTTTGCAAATGAAGCCCGGAAGGGCCGCCGATTCGTAGCCCTACGACATTTGCCACATTCATTACGAGGCGCATCTACATGCAACGCAATCTGTTACGAGATGGCGTTACGATAATCGCGAAATGTTCCGTAATAAAACATATTAACCTGTCCAAATATTGCATCGTCATTTTTTCGTCATTTCTCCTAAGATTAATGATTTCAAGGAACTAAGACGCGCTGCGAGCACCTGCTGTGCGATTGGCATGATTTTTGTATTACGACAGTGTGAAGGCTGCAGGTATCAAAAACCTCCGATGTGAAGGGTGCGGCCGGCGCGTCGCGTCTAAAATGGGTTTCTCCACCGATCCCCTGTGTAACCGCCGGCCGGCTAAAATATTTTATCGAACCTCCTTCCCTTCCCTTGGGCGGGGTGAGTGATTTGATGCCATCACTCACCCCTTATTATGCCGGGCCGGGCCCTAATAAGGGTAAAAGCTAAAAGGGGGCTCCCTTATTATAATCCCTCCCGGTCCGGCGTATTTTAATAATTTACATTTATCGGCTCACGGTGGCGAGCCTGAGTGTCGGGATCGCAGGGATCCCGACCTACCTAGAATACACCCTCAAACAAGTTTTTTGAGGGCCTCCCGGCGAACTGCAGGGTCACAATCCGCAAAGGCGGATCAGGACCCTACAGACTGTGAATTTATTTACATTTATCGGCTCGCGGTGGCGAGCCTGAGTGTCGGGATCGCAGGGGATCCCAACCTACGAATCAAGACACCCCCAAACAAGTTTGAGGGTGCCACCCGGCGGCAGAATCCACTTACATAAAAAAACCACCGATTATGATACATCGGTGGTTTATATTGCCTGATAAATTGAGGCTTATTAAAAGCCGTAGATTTCCCCGAATTTCTTATTCATGTAATCCATCATCGGTTTGTGCGACAGGCCAACGCCGGTGATCTTTTTGCAAAGATCGTTGGCCCGATAACGTTTGCCCTCCTGATGGACATTCACCCGCAACCATTCGCGCAGAGTCAGGAAGTCGCCCGATTCGAATTTCTTGTCGAGGTCGGGTATATCCTGTTTGGCTTTGGCGAAGAACTGGGCGGCATAGATATTACCCAGGCAGTAGGTCGGGAAATATCCGAAGAGACCGCTGGACCAGTGGACATCCTGCAGGCAACCGTTGCTATCGGAGTCGACATCGATGCTGAAGTATTTTTTGAATCTTGAATTCCATTCGGCGGCGGCATCGGCTGCCTTAATATCACCTTTGATCAGCGCCCGCTCAATTTCAAAGCGCAGAAGAATATGGAGATTGTAGGTTACCTCATCGGCTTCCACCCTGATATAGGAGGGAGCTACATTATTGACGGCGGCATAAAAGTCATCGAAGGTTACGCCATTGAGTGAATCGCGGAACATCCCTTTCAGGATCGGGAAGAAATATCTCCAGAACGATTTGGAACGCCCGACCATGTTTTCCCACATTCGTGACTGGGATTCATGGATGCCGAGCGAGGCGGATTCGGCCAGAACCGTACCATAATATTTTTCCTTATCCAAACCCATTTCATAGAGGGCATGGCCCGCCTCATGGATGGTGCCGAAGAGGGCATCGTTGAGACGGTGGGGATTGTAGCGGGTCGTGATCCGCGTATCGCCGGGGCCGAGACCGGTGGTGAAAGGGTGGGTGGCGACGTCGAGGCGCCCGCCGTTAAAATCATAACCCATGGCGGCGGCAACCAGTTCGCCGAAAACTTTCTGCTTCTCGACATTGTAACCGCGTTCGACGATCGAGACATCCGGCTTATTGGGAGCATTCTTGATTTTGTCCAACAATACCACAAGGTCGACTCGAAGCTTCTCGAAAACATCGGCGACTTCGTCAACCGTGGCGCCCGGTTCGTAATTGTCGAGCAGGGCGTTGTAAGGTTCGCCTTCATAGCCGTACGCTTCCGCTTTCTGGCGGGATAGATCGAGAATTTTTTCCAGCCAGGGAAGGAATTTCTTGAAATCGTTTTTGGCACGCGCCTCGGCCCATTCATTATGAGCCATTAGGGTCGTTTTTTCGAATTCTACGACCAATTCCTTGGGGAGTTTGGTCTCTTTATCATAATCATGGCGCAGTTCTCGAACGGTGGCAGCTTCGACAGAATCGGCGTCTTTTACCAGGTCGGAGCCTTCGATGGCTGACAGAAGTTCACCGATTTTCGGATCAACAAAGCGCTCATGAACCATCCCGGCCAAAAGGCTGGACTGTTTGGCTCGGAAAGCGGCACCGGCCGGAGGCAGATTAACCTGGTGGTCCCACCCGAGAACTCCCTCGCAGGAAGCCAGGACCATTATTTCATTGATCCTCTTCATCAATTCATCATATGTTTCTTGTGGCGTCATTATCGTCTCCTTGCTCACAGTAATTTTAATCGCGGCTCCGATTGGAACCGGTACATAGAGCTGTTCTTTTCATCGAGGCACAAGATATGCTAAATCGGCAAAAAAAGCAAATACTGTGATGGAAGTTGTCTGATAACCGGCAATATCGGTGTTGATTTTAATCCCATTGAGTGTAGGTAAAACCCCATAGTTTCATATATGGGGCAACCTCCCCTCTCCCCGTCTAACAGATTGATAACCAGCAATATACATATTCATTTCACTCCGGCACGCCCTTTGCAAAAAACTGGGAAGATGAATTTAGAACCTTTACCGGGGGAAAGAATGGGTAAACGTAAAATGGGTAAACGGAAAAAACGTAACCAGACAACGATAACACGCAAGCTGCTTTACCTCGGCAGCCATATCGCGTGCGGAATAGGGGTGGTTCTGATGTTTCTGACGTTGATTCAATGCACCGTCAAGAAACCGGAAGCCCCGACATGGGATACCAATCTGGTTATCCCGTTGGTGCATAAAACTTATGACATGGCTGAGTTGATTGAGAAAATAGACCAGGATAATCTCAGCACAGATTCTTTGGGCAATCCTTTCTTTTTCTATCAGCAGGTTTTGGATACGGTAACTATCGATGGTTCGTTTGCCATTGAGGATGTATCCCAGAATATCTCCGAATCGCTGGGTGTGGTTCAACTCGATCCATTTGCCGGCGCATCTGTCGGCGTGAACCTGGAAGATTATGTGCCCTTTTTCCTGGGGACGGTACCGCCGATATCATTTGATATCACCGAGCCGGTACCTCCAATGGGAGAGTTTACGACTGCCACGGTTGAAACCGGGTTTGCCCTTGTAACGGTAGTCAACGATTTCGGTCTCGATCTCGATACGGTTACGGTTACCATCAATGATCTGGTAATCGGCGGGCAGTTGAGCTACTATGAGATTCCCGGCGGTATCCTCGCGGGCGATGCCAGAACCGATACTATTGATCTGGCGGGCAGGACGGTTTCCAATCAACTGGAAATTTCGCTGCATTGTCATACTCCCGGAGCGACTTCATTTTCATTGGCGGGAAAATCGATGTCGGCGACAATTTCGATGCCGGTCGGTCCTACCGTATCTTCGGCCACCGCTCAGATTCCTCGTATCACCAAACAGTTTAATGAAGCCGTAGAGATCACCAGCGAGCACCAGCTTCAGGTAGCGACGCTGGATGACGGGCAACTGGTACTGGATATTGAAAATAATACCGATGTACCGGCGGCCTTGATTATCACCCTGCCTGATATTAACGACGGAGCCTCTCCTCTGGTTATCAACCAGCCGATTTTGCCTAACAATTCCCAGCAAATAGTTTATGATCTGATCGGTTATAATCTGGAGCCATCCGATCAGGTGATGCCGCAATCGATCAATGTCGATATCGAGGCGATCATCGATTCGTCCGGATCGGAGTTGATGACGATTAATGCGGGCGACAGGATATCGGTTTCGACCGGGATTCATAATATCAGTCTTGCCTCGGTGCAGGGTATTCTGGCACCAACCTCGGCTGAATTTGTCGACATTCAGCAAGAGATTGAGATCCCTAAAGGATTCGATCAGGTGCAATTGACCTCGGCGGTTTTGATGCTGGAGGTCGAAAACAGAGTCAATATCCCGGGGTCATTCTCGGTCAATATCGACGGCGAACTCGGTCAGCATACGACAATCAACGGAATAATCGCTCCGGGAACTCCGGAATCCCCCACCACATCGCTAATCATTGACAGCAGTGTAACGGCCTTTATGAATCCTGTTCCGGAATTGCTGACGATAAACGGTACTGCCACATTCGGCGATGGAGTCACGCCCGGTTCGGTAAATTTCAACGATTATGTTACAGCGACGGTTATTCTTAGTTCACCATTGGAGATGGTTGTCGGTGAAACTTCATTTGATGGCGAATGGGAATCGGTCGATGTCGATCAGAGTGATATAACCAAGCTGACAGACAATTTGAATCTCGCCCAGGTTTATATGACTATCGCTAATCGTCTTCCTCTTGGAGTTGAAGCGGAGTTTTATTTAAGCGGCGATTCAGCCACTCTTTATTCCAATCCGGAAGTAACCCTGGGTCCGATTACGGTGACCCATGGCACCCTTGATATCGACGGCACGGTGATATCGACGGTGGAGTCGGAGAGTATTCTCTCCCTGACTTCGGAAGAAGCCCGGGTGCTGGAGAATAATCCACTGTGGATCGGCCAGGTATTCAGCCTGGAAAGCACCAATGGAGAAACGGTCAGGTTTACGGCAAGCGATTCACTCACGGTAAGCGGCTATATCGAAATTGATTTCACCGTTTCTGAAGATCTGTGGGAGGACTAGAAAATGAAAATTCTTAACAGGGATAAAAACCAGGTGACTCCCATGATGAATCGGATCATTACCGCAACGGCAGTGACTCTGCTGATAATGGCGCTGACGGTTCCGGTTCATGGAATCGGTCAGTCGAATGCTCGCGCCACCGCAATGGCCGGGGCGTATACATCACTGGCACAGGGTTATTACTGCTCATCATTTAACCCGGCCAACCTTGGCCTGCCGGCCAATCAGATGAGAGGTTTGCAGCTACCGGGATTCGGGTTGTCGGTCAAGAATAACAGTTTTTCTCTTGACGATTACAACAAGTATACCGGCGCCCGGTTAAGCGAGGACGACAAACAGGAATTGCTGTCGAAGATTCCGTCCGAGGGATTGAAGTTTTCGGCCGATGCCGAATTCAACGCCATCGGCATCGGTATCGGTAATTTTGCGATTTCATATTCGGTTATCGGTGCGGCTGAAATCAATCTTGGCCGGGATGCAATGGAATTGCTGCTTAACGGGAATTCTTTTGCCGAGGTAATCGACCTCAACGATGTTTATGGAGAAGGATATGGCCTGCGTTCGCTGAATCTTTCATACGGCCGCCTCCTCTACAAGAATTCTGATCGGCAGCTCTCGGCTGGAGCGACGGTCCGGTACCTCAAGGGTTTCGGCTATGAAGAGATTATTGAGGCCGATGGCCAACTGGTTACTCTTTATACCGGCTTCGAAGGTGAAGGCAATCTGGTTTCACGAACAGCTTCGGGCGGCACCGGATACTCTCTCGACCTTGGCGCTGCTCTTCAAATAAATCAGAATTACACTGTTGGGGCGACTTTTTTCAATTTCCTCAGCGCGGTCAAGTGGACTGAGGAGACAGAAGAGCATCGATATACATTCGCCTTTGACACCGTTACGCTGGCCAATATGACGGAAGATTCGATGTACACCAGCACCGATGAGACGGTTGCAGTCAATTCCTTTACATCCCATCTCCCCTCGGTTATAAAAGTCGGTCTGGCCAAGACGAAAGGGAAATTACTCTGGGCGGTTGACTGGGAACAGGGATTCAAGAAAGCTGCCGGAAGCAGTTCGAACCCCCGGTTGTCGACCGGCGGTGAATATCGTCTCGTCGCTTTTTTGCCGCTCCGGGCCGGATTCGGTCTGGGAGGCAAGCAGGGAACAACGTATGCAGGCGGCTTCGGTCTCGACCTTTCGGCATTTCACCTGGATCTGGCCGTGGCCAATTATAAC
Organism: Candidatus Zixiibacteriota bacterium; assembly: GCA_030668485.1. Classification (GTDB taxonomy): domain Bacteria; phylum Zixibacteria; class MSB-5A5; order GN15; family JAAZOE01; genus DAOUTW01. The sequence continues at coordinate 2,641 of DAOUTW010000067.1, read as the reverse complement.
GCTATAATCGGCTCGGGCGGAAAAGGTCTTAATTTTGCCATTAACGGCGGTATCCGGTTTTAAGGAGTAAGCAATGAGAATTTCTACCGATACTATACATTTTGATTTTCCCCGGGTGATTACAATCGCTCTGCTCACGGCTTTGGTATCAGCGGTTCATGTTCCTGCGATGCCGCCTCATCCCCAGGTTCAGGAAAAAATAGAGAGCGGCGAAATCTCGGCGCCTTTCACTAATTTGTCGGCGGTGCCGTTTTCATCAAACATGAAAATCAACGCGCCTACGGTCTCTCGCGGGCCGGCCCTTACCGGACCGTTCAGGGCGCTTTGTATCCTGGTTGACTTCTCGGACAAACCCAGCCAGACGAATGCCGTTGAGTTCGATACGCTGGTATTCGTCGACCAGGCGGGAACGGTACGCAATTATTACCAGGAAGTATCCTATGGCCAGGTGGACCTGGTGACGATCAATCTTCCATCATCGATGGGATGGCAGCGGGCGCCCCAGACTTATGCCTATTATGTCGACAATAATTACGGCACCGATTCGCCTTATCCGAACAATTCGCAGAAACTGTGTGAGGATCTGGTCGATATAGTTGACGGAGTCGTCGATTTTTCTCAATACGACAATGACGGCAACGGATTTGTCGATGTGATAATGATTGCTCATTCCGGTCGGGGAGCGGAATTCTCCGGATCATCAAGCGATATGTGGTCGCATAAATGGTCGATTCCGCCTCGCAGTCGTGACGGGGTCTTTATATCCGATTATACCGTTATGCCCGAATACTGGAGCAACCCCGGGGATATGACTATCGGTGTCTATTGCCATGAACTGGGACATGCCTTCGGGCTTCCGGATCTCTATGATACCGATGGAAGTTCTTATGGTGTCGGCTACTGGTCTTTGATGTCGTACGGCAGTTGGAACGGGTCCCTGGGCAGCAGTCCGGCACATCCCGACGCCTGGTGTAAAGTCAAGGTCGGCTGGGTGACACCGACGAATATCAATGATAATGCGACGGGAGTTTCGATTCCGGATGTTGAAACTAACGGTTCTATTTATCGGCTCTGGACATCAGGGGCCGCCGGCGACGAGTATTTCCTCGTGGAAAACCGGCAGCAGATCGGTTATGATGCGGCTCTTCCCGGTTCGGGAATTCTGATCTGGCATATCGATGAATCGGTTTTGCATAACAATTATGAATGGTATCCGGGGCATACCAGCTACGGACATTATATGGTCGCCTTGGAACAGGCTGACAATCTGTTCCAGGTGGAGAAAAGCTTATCCAATGGCGACAGTGGCGATCCGTATCCCGGATCGACGGCGAATGTTTCTTTTTCCCCGGTGAGCGGTCCCAATTCCGACAGCTACAGCGCCTCGAGCAGTTTTGTAGCGATCACCAATATATCGCCATCATCGTCGAATATGACCGCCGATTTCACGGTTTCATTCGCATCCGGAAGTGATGATGATGATCCCCCGATATTGCCTCAATTTTCGCTGGAACAGAATTATCCTAACCCGTTCAACCCAACCACGAGTATCGAATATACCATCTCGACCGCGGGCGATGTAGAAATTATCGTATATAATATTCTTGGACACAAAACGGCGCAGATAGCTTCCGGGCGCCATCAAACGGGCAGTTATACTGCCACCTGGGATGGCACAAATGAGAACGGTGAGGGCGTTCCCAGCGGAATATATTTTTACGAACTGATCACTGAAGAAGAGACTTTAGCGCGCAAAATGCTGTTGCTGAAGTAACCCGGTTCCTCGTGTCCTATTCTGGACACCTCACCACCGGGCTACGCGGAGATAGTGTTTACATCCGAGATAAGGCCTCTGCTGCGGCACGGGGCCTTATTGCCATCGACGCTCTCGTGCCAATAAACGATCGCATCAGGCATTGACCTCTCTGCCATTGGTTTTCTTCACTCTTTTTTTCTGCATGTAGCACGACTTGCACAGCTTTGGATCTTCGGTGTATCCCTTTTCCGCAAAGTATTCCTGTGCGGCAATTGTGAATACAAATTCCTCTCCGCAGTCGGCGCATATCAGGATCTTAGTCTGGAAACCAGAACCCATGATCCCCCTCTCTGGCCGATTGTCTTACATCCCTGTAATTCAACCAAAGTTTAAATGTATTACCACATAGTTAACCTTTTGTCAAAGTACCGTAATAGAAAAACCGTTGTCAATAAAAAACATACAACAAAATCTCGACAATGTTTTGGTAAATGAGGCAATTAATATTTCAATAACTCCCGAGTCAGGAGCCGAATGTCTTACGAATATTATACAATTTACGCGTTCGAAAGTCGGGTTTATTGATTTTCCATCAAAAAATAAATCGGAGCAGATGCTCAGGATGATGATCTGGCGCCATCATCGATAAAAGTTGTTTTACTGCGGTATACGATCGGCGCATGGTGCATCGCCGTTTTTGAAAACATAATTGATAATTTTTACCGCGTCGGCCACATTGACATCGTTGTCGCAGTTGGCATCGCCGCTTTCAACGATCGGAACCGGAGCCGGCCCGCCGAAAAACACATAATTTATCAGATAGGTGGCATCACCGACATTGGCATCCCGATCGAAATTAGCGTCGCCATACGGCTGTAATTTGGT
>DAOUTW010000046.1 GCA_030668485.1 Candidatus Zixiibacteriota bacterium | reverse complement strand
TTACCGTTCGGAGTTTGGCAATCCTGTGAACGGATCGGGCGAACTAATCTACTCAACAGGCTCTTGGGCCTGAGGTCAAAAACAGTTTCATCCCGATCCGTTCCAATTTATAATATTCCTTGTGATTAAGATACAAGGTCATCGCCTAAACCTCCGGATTAGTATCACTATTTGTTCCGGCCGCTTCTTAATACTCCTATTTATCGATTAAAATTGAAATTAAGGGTATTATTAATCAGAAAGCAACAATGAAAGTTGTGGAGAATAAACGAGGAGAGCACTATCTGAATCAGTAATGTGTGTTTTCGCAATCTATTGAATTACAACAACTTGTGGAACAATGGCGGGGTGTTTCTGCCAGCCTTGGAACTTATCTGACGGGATCAAAAATCGTGAAATCCGACGAATTGAACAGTGCCATTCACTCGTTGATCGCCTGACTGAGGATGTTACTCACAGGTTTCAGTGTTTCTATGATTTTCTGTCTGTTCTTTGGATTAGTATTAATAACCCGAGGACTTGGATGATAGCATTCGAATATCTTGATGTCGGCATATCGACTTTTCAAATCCTTTTTCACTCTCTGGGCTTTTTTGCCAATGAGCACTACTATCTGCAAGATCGGCAAAAGCTCTATAAGTCTATACAAGTAAGGCAGACCCGTATTGATGTCATCCGTAGTGGCTGGTCGTATTTTCTTGCCAGTACCGATATACCAAGGCACAATATTCCAGGTAATCGTCTTCTCTCTTGGGATACCTGCCTCCACATTTATTTCAAAGAAATTCTTTGCTGACTCATCGTTGTTATTCCGAGAAATGAAACCAGACTCTACCGCATTCGAACCTGGGGCCTCCAATACAAAGAGACACCGAGCTCTGGTACCACCGTCCAGAGGGTCAAAATATGGAATGCTTTTTTCTGGATGTTGGCGACTGATTTCCTCCACAAACCGTGTGAGTGGGGCAACGTGCCCTTGATTGAGCAGTTGCTTTCTCACCAATCGCTCAGCTTCGTCTTTAAGGCTCTTGGGGCAATCTTTCATAGATACCATAATATAGGCATATCAAACGCTGAGATCAACTCCGCATAGGCGAACACAGGCAGGACATCCCTGGAACGGCTAAGATGATGAGGGCCTAACAGATATGAGAATGGCGGGGATTAGTATCCGACTTCCGCAACTTTTTAAGATATAAGCCAAGTGTTAAAACTGTAAACGAATGAACAAAACCAATTGTCATTTAAGAATTGATATTTTTAACAAATTCTTTAATAATTTGAAAGATTTATGCTTTCTAAGTCACTAATGTATGTGAGCAATTAGGATGGGATTACTATAACGACGCAAACCAAATGTACTTTGTATTGAGCATAACTAACAATGCTGAGAGGGAGAATGAAAATTATCATTCTAATATGTTTATTTTTGCCAACATTGGCATTCGGTGCTTTTATATGTGGCGATGCCAACGGCGATGGTAACACGAATGTGGGCGATGTTGTTTATTTAATAAATTATGTGTTTAAAAGCGGTCCAAGTCCTGATCCGCTTTGCTCTGGAGAGGCGAATGGAGATGACATAGTAAATATATCGGATGCCGTATATTTGGTAAATCTTATCTTCAACGGCGGTCCTCCCCCGGTTGAACTCTGTTGTCAGGTAATAGATAGTACACCAAATGAAATTCTTTTCATTGGAAGCAGCTATTTTACTTACAACAATCTTCCCGGAATGGTAAGGGAACTGTCAGAAAATATGGGCAAGACGGTTACTATCGAAGCTGAGATGAGAAACGGTCTTTATCTTGAAGATCACGCAGCTCTGGCTACTACCGAAGCAAAAATCAATGAGCGGAACTGGGATTATATTGTTTTGCAGGGCGGCGGTATGCTTATGGCTTATCCTGATTCCTTCCCCGACTATCATCCGGTATATCCCGCCTTAGTAACTCTAAAAAATAAAATTAAGGCCAACTGCGAGGCAACCAAAATAATTTTCGAATTGCCCTGGGCTTTTGAAGATGGAATGATTTGGGTTTCCGGCTGGACCGACGAGTATCCTGAGATGCAGCAGAAAATCTATGATAATACACTTGATTACTCCGACAGCATTGGATTTGTCATTTCTCCGGTAGGCTGGGCGTGGAACACGGTTTTGTATGAACAGAATTATCCGCTGCATTATTTACATCTGAGTGATTGGAATCATCCTTCTCTAAAAGGATCGTATCTTATGGCTTGCGTGATCTATTCTACGATTTTCCAGGAGAGCACAGTCGGGACTGAGTATTCTGCAGGTATATCTGAGGAAGAAGTATCATATTTTCAGTCAATTGCCTCAAATATGGTATTGGATAGTCTGGAATTGTGGAATATTGAATAGTCAAAAAAACCGGACAGAGAAGTCGTTCTTTTTCAGAAAAAGAATACATGGCATCTGAATATGCAATAAAAAAGCCCGATGTGATCGGGCTTTCAAAGTCAATGGCGGGGTTGACGAGACTCGAACTCGCGACCTCCTGCGTGACAGGCAGGCGAACTCGTGGCTCAATCGACACCCACTCTCCAGAGGAGAAAGCCGCACATCGTAGGTGTTGCACCAATGACAACAGGCGAACTCCGACCAGTGCTGGGCATTGTCTATACCCCAATAAAGCACATAAGAGGCCGCCTGTCAAGACTTTCCCTACTGCTGGGGCGTAAACAAGCGACGTGCCAAATCAACGGCAAGAAGTTATATGAAGATGGGGGACTTTGCTATTGAAGTCCCATATGAAGTGGTATATTTTAGGATGCTCCGACAGGGGGGGAGCCACACCGCAAATCACTTAGTGGTGTGCGATGAATCATCATCCTCGTCACCCATGAGGGGGTGTATATAATTAGGATCATCAGTCGATAACCTACCGAGCACAATAAGTGGGCCTTCAACAAAACGGTCCATGTTGTATATGTGTTCAAGTTGGCACAGATATTCGTTAATATCTTTGTCTTGAATGGCTTTGTTCACCTTTTTGACGATATCTTCCAACTCAACCAGAAGAATACGTCCCCAATCCCACAAATTTGCAGTTATGTCGGTAGAACCCATTTTAAACATTATTTCCAGCTCCGACAAGTCCGCATTGCGATTTGGGTCTTCTTGTGGGCGTGGATCATTCTTGTCTGCCATGGTTGTGCTCCTTTCATTGGACTTACTCAGGCTATCGGCAGGGTGGAAAGGAACTTTAGCAAATCGCTGAGTGCCGTGCGATTTGCTGTTTGGAAGTGGACTCTCCCCTAACGGAGAAAGTTTCACACGCTACTGTGCGATATGGGTCCCGTCTCTAAGAAGTGGACTTTAACCGCAAGAAGGGAACTTCGCACATTACCGTGCGATGTAGGTCCCGATTAACCCCAAGATCGGCAGGATGGTCGCACTTCCTCGCAGGGCAGTCTGGCCGCACTTTCTCAGAGTTCCTTGACTACGTATTTGACCACGTATATCGACTTCCTCAGACTACCTTACCGTGGGTTTCGGTATCCACGGTCAACGTCCACGAGCACGTCCTGTAAGTCCCCCCTAGATGCCCATCAGCAGGAGAGGGCGTTCTCCGCTTCTCCGTTTCTCCATCCCCCCTTGTGGGTGTAGGAGGAGAAGGAGAGGCGTCTCCTCCGCCACACACACGGGGGGTAGGAGCGGAGGAGAACCGCACCCATGGCTAAGCATGCCCACGTCCACAAGCACGTCCACTGTTCAAGCCTTGAACAGGTCACACGCCTGTTCAGCCTTTGAACAGTTTTGGCTTGCTGTGACCCACTCGCTGCGTCTCTTGTGACTAAACATGTAGGAGTACGCCCGGCACCAGCTTGCTGTGGTCCACTTGCTGCTTTGCTTACGGCTAAACTGTAGACGGCCAGCACCAGCTCGTTGTGTCCCACTTGCGGCGTTGCTTACGGCTAAACCTATGAACGGCTATGCCCAGACCTAGGGAGCATCAGCTCGCTGTTTCCCACTCGCGGCGTTGTTTACGTCTAAACATGTAGAGCGGCCATGCCCAGACCTAGGGAGCATCAACTCGCTGTGGTCCACTCGCTGCTTTGCTTACGTCTAAACCTTGGAACACGCCGTGGCTCATACGGGCTACGGCTTTTTACATCCGGTCCATTAAAACGAGACTTACAACCCTAACTTAAGGAGGCTTGCTATGGTAAGCCCTACCGCTTTTCCGAAATTTAACACCAAACAGCGTGCGGAAATCCGCAAACGCTACCGTGACACCACCATCAGCCAACGTGCGCTGGCGGTCGATCTATGCATCTCGCTTAACACGCTCAAGAAGATCCTCAACAAAGGATACCCAGACGACGTGTGAAGCTGAGCTGATCACTACAAAATCACACTCAAAACAAAAAGAGGTTCGGTTATGCTAAAGAAGAAATCAAGAAGTGGGCTGATACTGGAAGCTCATGAAGGACTACAAAAGTGGCGTGCTGCTCGTGAAGCCAAAATCGGCGGTGGGCTGACAGCACAGGAGGCGGAAGAGTACGACACTATGATGCATCGCACCTGTAGCTGGAACTACACGGTGCTAGCGTTGTACTGTGAGTATCTATCTACGATAAAGCCGTGCGATGAAATCCTCAAAGACAGACCCCAAGTCTACAGGGGCTTGTAATGAAGATCGCACTACAGGCTGCGGCTGGCAACTACAGCGACAAGACAATATGTCGGAAGGTTACGGCGTTTGAGCCAGAACCGGTCGAGCTTGCCCTGCAGGATGAAGTTGCGCTGTGTGAGTTCTTTACCAGCCGGATTCACAGCGCATGGCGGTACTCTGGCCCTCGCAAGGCTGCTAACACGACCGCTCTGTTGGTGGTGCCGTTTGACTTCGATGAATCGCCTAAGACGTTCGAGGAGCGAGTCGCACAGTTCAAGGACTACGCTGGCGTCGTTTACACCAGCAGTAGCGACAGCGACGAACAACCGAAGATTCGGGTGCTCCTAGCACTCGCGCAGCCGATAACGGATAAGACCGCATTTGAGCCGATCTGCGACTGGCTCAAAGCAGAGTACCCCGACGCGGACGAGCAGGTTTTCAAAGTATCGCAGCCATTGTTTCCATGCTGCGAGTTCGACAGTGGCAAACCTACGAGTGGCTACCCACGATTCCGCTTGGCGGTGTTGACCGGTAGGCCGTTCACGTTTCCCCCGGAAGCCTTGATCGTACCCAAGAGTGCGGCACCCACCGGCAAGAGGAGTGTACCCACCGGTTATGAAGTGGTTCCAGAGCAGAAAGACTACACGAATCTGGACCGTACGGAACTCACTACCCTGCTGGCCTACTACAAAGACCACCCGATTAAGGATGGTAGACGGGAATTTGAGCTGCTGAATCTGTGCGCCAAGTTCCGGCAGTGCGGTTACATCAAAGAAGAAACATTCAGTAAGATGTGTGATGCCAACCGGCTCTACGTGGCCAACCCGTTTAAGGAGACCGGCAGTGATCTCAACGATAAGACGATCACAGAGCTGGTAGCACACGTCTATGAGGTTAAGCACCACCCTGCTGGTCCGGAGAAGTGGCCGTCATTGAAAGCGGCACTCGGCGCGGCAAAGGCGAAACCGTCACACGCAGCAAGGCGTGGGAAGACAACGGTTACCCCCCGTAGCGAATTGGCCGATCTCGCCATACGGAAGATTACGGAAGGCTTCGCTACTAATGTCGGCAAGGCTTACGCCGCGCTGCGGCTCCTTGACCAGATACAGCACACTGAGGACGACACGACCAAGCGCAAGTTGTGGGTGACCGCCTCAGACTTGCTGCTGGATGAATCGATCGACGAAAAGGAGGACCAGCTCTCGTGGTTGCTCTTCCGCCGTCGTGTGACTCTCCCCTACTGCAAAGCGAAGCACGGGAAAAGCACTCTTGCAGCAACGGACGGCATCAATGCGATTAATTGTGGTTTCAAGGTGGGACTGATCTCGATGGAAGAGTCAGACGGTGACATCAAGAAGCGATTCTTGACAATGGGCATGACTGCTGGCCACACGATGGACCGCTTTCACATTATGCCTTACAACCCCACGTCGTTTAACGACCTGAAGGATGCGATTGAAAACGCCGTCTTCATACACCATCTCGACGGCATCTACATTGACAGTCTCGCAACCTACCTAACGAACTGCCTCGGATACAAGGGCAAAAAGCGGCTGCAGTCATCGGACAACGAAGAGGCACACGCCGCGCTGCAGTTGCTAAAGTCGGAGATTGCCGATCCGCTGGGCATCGCCGTGGCCTTGCTGGGGCATGAGGGCAAAGGCGAGAATCGAGGCGTACGAGGCCAGTCGGGATTTGAAGCTGCTGTTGACATGATGGTGCACCTGCAAGGTAGGAAAGCCGACAAGGAGCGCAAGCTGTGCTACGAGGGACGATGGACACAACCGGACCTGTGGGTGACTTTCGACCTCGGCTTGCAGCGATTCATCGAAGTTGGACCTGCCTCTATGGGTGTCAAAAGCGAGGAGACGAAAATCGAGCGTGCGAAAGCATGGCTGCGCGAGTTAATGAAAACGGGCAACGGAAGCGTGCCAAAGGCCGAAGTCCGCAGTAAAGCGGCAAAAGAAGACTGGTTTTCGGAGGGCACGTTTTACCGTGCTGCTAGCCAGATTAATATCGACCGCACAGGTGATCCATGGACGCTGCCACAGGCTGCCGATGCAACCGATCTCATAAAGAAAGAAAGAGGTAGTGATGATCAAAAAAGATGACAGGAATAATCTCACATCGGAGCAAGAGCGATTCGCGCTTCAACAGGTCACGTTGGGTAAGTCAGTGAATGACATCCACCGCATGCTATCGAGTGACGACAACTACGAGCGCGGTCCGGAAGTCGGCAAATATCCGGGATCGCTTGGTGCCTTTCGCAAGAAGATGACACGATTGACGAAGGGCGCAGCCACAAACAAAGGAAAGCCGACAGGAAGCAAGAAACCGCTCGACTTCGATCTAGAGACCGCCGATGGGCAGCTCGATTTCGTGGCCAGCATCATCAAGGACAGCGGTGCAAGCGACGGCATCAAGCTTAAAGCGTTGGAAGCATTCAACGATTTGCGCCGTGCGAGTGGAGCAGCCGACGGACGCACCATGTTATCCAATCCGAAAAACGTTAAACTCGACGCTGCTTTGGTAGAAGAGATGTTAATGACCTTCCGCAGTGAGATAGGTGGTCTCCATAAGCTCAATCTGTCGGTCCTCTGCCAACTCGAATTGAAACAGCTGATCGACGCCGCACAAAGCGTACTTGACGCCAAGGTGCAAAACGAGGGTAAGACTTCCGACGAGGCCACACTCATCCCCAAACGACCGGATGATGAGGATAACTTTCCCCTGCTGAATATGCCGGACGCCCCAAGCCCGACGCCGGACGGTGATCCCGAACCGCCGGATCGCCACGACATCCCACCGAAAGGCGGGTGGCGATCATGAGTCGGCGCAGTTGGCAAATCTGGAAGCCACGGTTGAAGACCGATAAAGACGTGATCGATATGGTCACCCGACGGGCCAATATGGCGGTGGCCATAAGCAACGAGGCCGACGAGGTTAAACGCAACAAGCTGTGGCGAATCTTCAAGCGGGGCACCCTCCTGCTGGTCAAAGTCGTGCCGTGGGTGCGACAGGCCCGAACTTACAACGAATGGATGAAAATCCTTCCGGTTCAAAAGATGCTGAACAGAGCCAAGCTGCTGATTGGCATCCCGGTTGACCCAAAAGGAAGCAGCAGTGATGAGTAACCGCTATAGGCGGCGAGAAGAGCGTCGTCAAAGAAAACGAAACGAGACTTTAACATAAAACCGCACGATTTCGTGCGAAGGAGTTACTTCTATGAAAGACCGATACCCGAATGATCCAAACCGCATTGAAAAAGATGCGATGGGCCAAGTGCGCGGCCAATCCGGTAAGAGAGAGACTTCGGAGGAGATTAGTGAGGCCGACCAGCAAGCCAGAGCCGACAGAGAACAAGCTCGCACGTTGGACCGGCAACCCGATGAAACTGATGAGCAGTACCACATCCGCATGGAGAAGGTCAAGCGCAGCAAGATGGGTGGAGTCGAACAGATGGAGTACGATCAGACGAGAGCCAAACTCGACAGAGAGGAGCGTACTGCCGCACGTCTCAAAGCGGAGCCGGATCTCGTCGCTCAGATCACTGCCACCAATTCCGTAAGTCGCCGTGTAACCATTCGCTTTGACATAACGCACCCGTATGCGCCAAATCAAACCGGTGAAGTCGAGGTTAACCGCGTTGAACAGGCCCAGCCGGATGGTGGAACTCGCTTACTGCCCGATCCTGTGGTCGGCATGCGTGGTGTGGTGAAGTCAAGTTGCAATGGTGTGGACATCTACCGTTGTTTTATTGCCGATGCGAAGCAGGGGGATCTATCCATTGACGCTATAGTACAGCCGCAGCAAGCTGTTGTTAAGGCTCCCCCCGTTGAAGTCACCGTCGTCAGTGTGAATGGCTCCCATGCTGGCGTCTACGTGGTGTTCGATAACGACGCCACTGTACAAGTCCATCCTGATGCCGTGCCAGAAAAAGGCGCAAAGATCACGATCCAACAGGGGGATGATGGCAACTGGCAGCTCGTCAAGGACAGCGACACGCACGGCGGCGAACCCGCCGACAATCAGAGTGGCCCTGGCCCGAAAAGAGGTGGTAGAGAAGGCGACCATGCGGACACCAGTGGCGCATAAAGATTGGGAACGGCCACACACTTGTGTCCGTGGGCTGTTGCGATGTTGGTAGTCCGACAATAACACCAGCGTCGCACAGTCTAAAATTCCGCAGCAACGCAGTGAGTTGCGAGCGTTGCTGCCCACCGGAGCCGCCTCTCTTCTCAGGCCGCTCCACAATCACCGGCAGGGTGGTCGGTTCCCCTGCCGGTGACTATATTGGATAAGTCCTATATAGGACTCGCACTATAGGTCTCTCACCCTAAGCTTCGCATTGCACCCTGCACGAATTCGTGCAGCTTGCAATATTTCTGGTATAGGGCTTGCACAATGTACGCCCCGGTACAATGTGTCTTCCCGGACACATACCCCTTCGAAAACCCGTCCCACGGGGCTTCGTGGTACTATGACTCCATGTTCATATATGCAGAAGGCTACAATATCGTTTGGCACGTCGTGTGCAATTCCCCTAGTAGATGAGAGAGAGACCAAACCGAGAGGAGAGACCCGATGTCGAATCTAAGCAAGCTGGCCAAAGCCGCCGCCGACGCCCTCCGTTGGGCAGGGCAAGAAGCCGACGAGAGCGCGATCCTTGACCTCCTACAGGCCAAGGCCGCTCTTCACCAGTCCACCGCCAGAGGTGCCCGCGTGGCCCTCCGAGACCTTGGCTTTGACAAGAGCGAGATCGACAGGCTGATGGCCAGAGAGGACGAGCTGACCGACGACGAGCTGGCCGAAATCGAAGCCAAGCCCTTGGACCAGTGGCTCAGTGAAGAATACCCCGAAGACGACGCCTAACCGTTAACCGAACCAATCAAAGGAGTAAGCCATGAAGATTCCCGAAACCAAACAAGCCCTAGAGAAGCTAATCAAAAAAGAGGGCAGCCGTCGAAAAGCCGCCATCGCCCTTGGCCTGTCAACTCCCGCGTTTTACAAACTCGTTCACAGGCTGGGCCTGTCGATCGAAACCAAGTGGCAGGACTATGGAAAGATGGCCGCAGGCTGCGCCGACGCCGTGACTCGATTAAAGCGAGATAATCAGAAAGTCGTGGCTGCTGCCGTGGCTAAGGCCAAAGTGAAACGAGCCAAGGCCAAACCCGCCGCTAAAAAGACCAGCAAGGCCAAACCGAAAGCGAAGTCCAGCAAGAAAGCCAGTAAGGATAAGTCATGACCATCGACGAGTGGAAAAAGATCGAGCAGGTGGTGAAACGCCTCCGTGCGTTGCTCGCTAGCCCCAAATTTGGCACCAGCAGCCAACACGACGAGTTGACCAAGATCACCGAAGAGTTGGACGGCCTGTTGACCACGCCTTAAGGCATCCGGAGGCCGTCTAGATAGGCCGTCTGGGCCTACGGACGTATACCGTCGATGCCCAAGGAAGCGCGACGGTTGGCCTCAAGGCCGTCTAGACGTCCTCTGGGGCATCCAGAACACCTCGAACACCTCCCGTGGCCTTTCGTGAGGTCGATCTGTAATTGCTTACACATCTTGAAGTCTCCCAATTTCACACACTTTCGTGTCAATCACAAATTAAAAAGAAGTCTTGCGCTGGGAGGCCTCGTGTATTTTTTTATGGATATGACACAGACAGTTAATTTGACGATTCTGAAGGAATGCAAAGTTGTCTCGGAATACTACGCACAAAATGGTCTACGCTTCGGCCACCAAGTTATTAAACGTCCCCGATTCATCGGTTGACCTAGTAGTCACATCCCCACCTTACCCGATGATCGAGATGTGGGACGCCGACTTCTGTCGGGCTGATGAGAGAGTGAACACAGCCCTTCAAGCCAATGAGGGGGCTGTGGCTTTCGAACTGATGCACACCCAACTTGATGAAGTATGGCAGGAACTTGAACGGGTAGTAAAAACTGGCGGAATCGTTTGTGTCAACATTGGTGATGCTGCGCGTACGTTAGATGGGGTGTTCCAGCTACATTCTTCTCATTCACGGGTTATTAGCAAGTTAGTCAGTTTAGGATTTCAGAATCTCCCAAACATCATTTGGCGCAAGAGCACCAATGCGCCTAATAAATTTATGGGTTCCGGCATGTTGCCACCGGGGGCCTACGTTACACTTGAGCATGAATACATACTGATTTTCCGGAAGGGTAGCAAGCGGCAGTTCGCCAGCAAAGAGCTAAAGCAGCTCCGACGCGAGAGCGCATATTTCTGGGAAGAGCGCAATCAGTGGTTTTCCGATGTGTGGCTCGACCTGAGGGGCGTGCGTCAAGGGTTGAATCGCACTAAACTCCGAGCGCGTAGTGCCGCCTTTCCGTTTGAATTGGCCTATCGGATAGTCAACATGTTCTCTGTCAAGGGGGATATAGTGCTCGACCCATTCCTCGGCACTGGCACAACTTTATGTGCGGCCCTCGCCTCGGAACGAAACAGCATCGGCTTTGAGATTGACGCGAGTTTCAGACAGATCATTGAGGAGCGAGTGTCCGCTTTGAAGAGTAGTGCAAACGAATACATCGCTTCGCGGTTGGATCAGCACATCAGACACATCGAGAGCCGCATTGTCGACGGAAAGCCGCCTAAGTTCATGATCGAGAGTCTGGGAGCGGGGTGTGTTAGTCGGCAGGAATGTGGGATTGTGCTTTGCAACATCGAAGACATCCGCCGAACCGCAGCCAACACCTTCGAGGCAAACTATAAGCAGATAACTACATGCAACATTCAAGCGATGTCGAATGTGTCTGAAGCGGTGAAGCAATCAAAGCGCACAGTCACAGGGGGGCAAATACGGCTGGACTTCTAAGATCAACTATCTTAGAGATCGAACTCGACTGAAAGCCCGTCCTTCTTCTTATCGTAGTAGATCATCGCCCCCTGCAATTTCTCTTGTGCAGTGGTAGTTTTCGATTTGTAAGTCGCCGCCTTTATCGATACCGGCTTGTCACCAATGAATCCGTCGATGCCTTTTGATTCTTCTTCCGGTGTGGAAAGCCTGTAGCTGGTATCCAATAGCTCGGCTATCCTCTTCAATATCGCCTCTTGGAATTTCAGACCAGCGAATGTCTTTTGGTGAACTAAATCTTTCACCCACTCCCGCACCATTGGCTTATCAACAAGTTGAATGGCCTCGGCAAGATTCTGTAGTGCCGCATACGTAAGCTCTGTCGCACGATCTATGGAATCGGGGTGCTTCAGACTATACCAAGCTATCCATTCGTCCAAGGTCTTTCCCGGAAACTCCTGAATAAGCTCACTCATTTGGCCCACTACTTTTGCCCGCGTGCCCTGCGCATTTTGGTTTGCGAGATTAATGATCTGGGTTGTGTATTTTGGGAAAGAGCCAGCACTACCACCCAGCAGATTGACCAATTCAGCATTCTTGATCTTAATTTTTCGTTTCACCGTCGTCTCCTATCACACATTATGCCCCATTCGAATTTAGCAAATGTCAGTGATAAATGTAATGATAAAATGTCAGTGAATCAAGATGCAAATATCCCTATTAGCCTGAATTGCCAAAACAGGGGATCAAATTCTTATTATCGCTGCCGGGCTGAATTGCTCGTAGCTCTTAATGTTGCTATCAAACGCAGCCAAAGGCAAATCGCACACCACTAAGCGGCAACCGTGCCGTGTCAATCACAATTTAGATTTTTGTGGTGGACTCAGACGACTTGGCGTGTTATACTATGCCACATGAAACCAAATCCAGAATTCGTCAACGAGACGCCCGCTTTCTGGGCACTCGTGCGGTACGCTTCTGAGCAACTCGGATACTCCAAACGAGTGGGTAAGGGACTGCCAAAGACCTTGCGCCGCTACACACAGGGTGAGGTTGCGAATGTTGCGAAGACCCTAGGCACTGCCAACGAGGTAGTGAAACGTGTGACTGACTATCTCAACTGTCGAGCGGCTATGCTCGAAGAACAAGTCGAGTCTCTGCTGATGGATCGCGATCAGGCTAAGGCCCTTTTCGAGAAGCTAAAGGCTAAGCACAAGCCCCAATGCCACCTGCCTCTCAATAAGCAAAAGGGAACAATGCGCCACCATGCATATTTTACTTGTATTATCAACACACTTACCGAGGCCACACTTGACGGGACGAGCTTTGCTGATAATCCGCGTCAGCTAACTACGATAAAAAATGATAAAGGCCATCTCGTGGCAACGATGTCGCGGCAAATCGATGGAGCCTATCCAAGCCCTGATAACCCACATGTCGTCTGGGAGATCAAAGAATATTACGGCACGACGTCGTTTGGGAGTCGTGTAGCCGATGGTGTGTATGAGACGCTGCTGGATGGCTACGAGATTAACGAGGCGAAGAATCTCGCGGAACGACGCGTTGGGCACTATCTACTCGTGGATGACCATTACACGTGGTGGGATTGCGGTCGATCATACCTTTGCCGCTTGGTCGATGCTACGCACATGGGCCTCGTGGATGAGGTCATCTTCGGACGCGAGGTTGTCGATCGATGGCCGGACATCGTGAGTAAGTGGCCGAAATAGCTACCACGTGAGTAGCAGCCTGTCGTGTACGCCCTCGCCGACCATCGCACTACCACCGTTCTGAAATCGACGTAACATCGAACTGCCACAATCCAGGAGGACTTCGCGCTCGAAGAGACTCTTCGGCCAATCAACCGGAATGCGCTTCGTTCCGGACTTCTTCGTCCCGTCGATGGAAAGTGCGACCTTGGCCCCGTTACTCTTACATTCTGCGATCATCTCGACTAGCTCGGAGAAACTGAAATCCTGTGCGCCATAGAGAATCGCCTGTGTGTCAATGTACGGTGGATCGCAATAGACGATATCACCTTCTCCTGCCGACTTCATTGTTTTGCTGAACGACTGGTTGACAAACCTAGTATATTGGACGCGCTTCTGCCACTCATACAGGCGAGCCTCAAACGTCTCCGGAGCGATTGGCTTGTGTGGGCCGATTGGCGTGCTGATGCTGCCCTCGCGTGTGAAGCGCATCACACCACCATAACAGGTGCGACTGATTATCATTAAGTCGTATGGGTTTGGGTTCGCATTATACTTAGCCTTGATTTCATTGTACACCACCTGCCGGTTCTTGTTGAATCGTTCAATTGTGTCTCTATAGTACGATTCAAGTGAATCGGAATCAGTCTGAACTAACTTCCAAAATTCAATAAGCTCTGTATTAATATCACCGGCAATTGCTTTTTCCGGCGCGAGCGTGGCGAGTATAGTCCCGATGCCGAGGAAAGGCTCATAGTAGCGACGATAGTCATCTGGGAAATAGGCAGTGATGGTGTGGGCGTACTTGTACTTATTTCCAACCCACTTAAGGAGTTGCCCTTTTGGTCGAGTACGGGGTAAAAGCGATAGTTGCACGGTTGCGACCTTTCATTTAGACTCGTTTACCCTAAAAAACAAGGTCGAGGTATCTCTGTCAATGCTTCTCTTTAATATGTGACTAATAGCTACCCACGATTTACGACTTGACACGGCCTGCTGGGTTTGCGATGTTGGGAGCAGTTCAAGGTTTAACGAGGAGGCTTACCCGTGGAATTGAAAGAGTTCGTAGCTCAGACGATCCAGCAGATCGTTGATGGGGTTGTGACCGCACAAGGGCAAATTAGTGCGAAAGAGTATAACGTTTGCCAGATGGGACAGTTGCAGTCAATCGAGTTTGATGTAGCTGTTACAGTCTCGGAAGGCGTGTCGGGGGGTGCTGGTGCCGGTATTGCCATCGCTGGTATTCTCAAGCTTGGCGTAGACGGCCAAACGGAGTCCGCGAGTGAGTCGGTCAGCCGCGTGCGGTTTACCATCCCTGTTGAGTTTCCGGATAGGAGACCACCAATTGGACTATAGTGATGCGATGTGCGAATCGCTGATCGACAGGGCTGAACCGATCACTCACACTCTTACGTCTGCCGCTGGTGCGAATTGCTCATAGGCGTTGTGCAAATCAGTGTCGTCTACGTGGATGTACCGCTCCGTCACCCGCAAGGTCGAATGGCCAAGCGCACGCTGCAGCACGGACAACGGACCACCGGCACGGACAAATGCCGTCGCTCCGGAGTGTCTCGCCAGATGTGGGTGTAGATGTAGCCCGATCTTGCGGGCTGGGTTGCTGAAAATCCTTTGGGCGTAGCGGTGGCCGATTGGCCCACCCTGCCGGGTACAGAACAGCAAGTCTCCTGGGACTTTCGCACGGAACCGTGTCACATAAGTATGGAGAAGTTGTGCGGTCGTAGGTGAAAAGGCCACAAATCTCTCTTTTCGACCCTTCCCTACCACGTGGATCACCCCAGACCGCAAATCCAGTTGCGACGTTTTGATCGACAGCAACTCCGAAAGTCTTAGCATGGCGTCAAAGGTCAACAGGATAATCGCACGGTCCCTAGTGCCGATGAAAGTCCGCTTATTGATTTGGTCCAAAATCCTGCTCAACTCTTCCGGAGTAATCACACGCTTCAAAGTGTGCGGTTGTTTCACCTTGTCGATGCCGACCATGGGATCGGTCTCAACGAAGCCCTCTTTCAGCAGGTGGCCGTAAAAGACTCGGTAGACTTGGATGCGCCCGTTGATCGTAACTGGACTTACGGTGTCGATCAAAGTGTTGATGTACCGCTGTAAGTCGTGCTTGGTCAACTCTTCCAGTTTCCTGTCGATTGACTCCGCATACCGCAACAGGTAGCTCAGGCGTTCGGCGTAAACGGCCTGCGTTTTGGCGGTACAGCCAATCAAACGACAGCGGAAATAGAAGCTCTCGATTGTGGTCGTTGTAGTGTTGCCCATATTAATCTGATCGGCATAGTTCAGTAATTGCTTGAACGTCGTGATGCTCACAGGAGACCTCCAGTGCTGTTTTCGAGCGTTGAAAACTGCGCTCAAGCACTGGCTGGATCGTTGAATGTCGTTGGGGGATGGCGGCTTGCGCCTGAATAATGGCGGGGTTGACGAGACTCGAACTCGCGACCTCCTGCGTGACAGGCAGGCGTTCTAACCAAACTGAACTACAACCCCGCACCATATGTATGATGAATAACGCGGTGTCGCTGTGTCGGTTCCGCGTTATTTTATATTACAAAACTTGTTTTTTCTAAACCCGCTACCTCGGCTTTATGGTGGGCAGTACTGGACTCGAACCAGTGACCCCCTGCGTGTAAGGCAGGTGCTCTAACCAAACTGAGCTAACTGCCCATGTCAGGACAGCCACTTTATTCTAACCAATGACTGCCGAATTACTCTCCCGTATCTTCCGCCTCGTCCCGGCTACCACCCCAGATGATACCCAGCGGGAAAAGGACGCAATAACCTAAAACCAGTAGAATCGGAGCCAGAGTAATCGACCCCGAATTGAGAGAGAAATAACCGATAATTATCATCACCAGCGCCGCGCCCATTATCATATAATTTCGAGGGCCGAACGGCAGGCCGGTTTTCTTCTCTTTGTTATTTTTCTGCGCCATAGCCCGACTAATATACCTCCAATCGGCCCTTTGTCAAGCGGAATTTTCTATCATGCGATCTCCGATAACTTCTCGGAGGCCTTCAAATTTCCGATCACCGCCAGGCCTATTCCCCATAGGAACATTAAAAGCAGTCTAACTTCTTCATCGGCAAAGAACGCCTCAAATTGAGCCATCACCAGAAAGACTACCGAGGCCAAAAACGACCCCAGGATCAGGCCTTTCTGAAATCCGTCAGGACAGCGAGCATACCCTTTATACAAATAGAGGAGCACCAAAAACCAAAGCAGGAGAAACAAAAGGGCGCAGGGAATACCCGAAACCGCGGCCACATGCAGGATATCGTTATGGGCATGAGACAAATTGCGGCCGGTTCGATTTTTTCTATATTCGATATACTTGGCGTGAAAATTTCCCGGCCCGATACCAAGGATCGGATCTTCCTTGATCATCGATAGTGTCGTCTCCCAGATAGCGAAACGGGAATTGGCGTATTCGATCGAAAATTCGGTCTGTCCCATATTCTTAAAGCGGTTAAGGAAATCGGGGGAAACCACTATACCGGCAGCCAGTGTCAACAGCAGTATCAGCGAAACCCATTTCCGGTATCTGGCGCCCACCAGAACCACCAATACGATACCGCCTATAACCAGGGCCACAATGGTTGAGCGGGAATAATTGAACAGGATACAAACCAGACCGATCTGTGAGGCGAGCAGGTATATAAATTTGCGCGGTTTGCTGGTAACTGAAAATCCGACCGGGACCAGGAAGATCGAGGCGATCGCAAAAAAACCGGAAAAGGTCAGATAAGTAGAAAAATTGCCGATCGCCCGGTAGCCGAAAACCATTTTATCCAGCAAAACTCCGTGGTAAAGGTCAACTCCGACAAAATGCTGCCAGATGCCATAGCCGCCCATAAAAATGACCCCGGCAACGAAGAAATCGAGAACCCGGGTCAGATTTTTGATATTCCGGAAGACGACCGCTCCGATAATCATCATCAGAAACAACCAATCCTCACGGATTATCAGTAAATCGGTGCCGCCATAAAGCATCGAAGCGAATCGATAACAGCTATAAATGATCATTACAATGATGATCGGCACCGGAGGAAAAACGAGTTTGCTCCGGTCATGAAGGGTGATAATGTAGCCGATAAAACCGGCCAGAGCTACGCCGAACATCAATTGCGAGGCTGCGATTGAAGCCGGGGATGTCAGGGCAAAACCTCCCAGTCCGACCCAGATCATTATTTGCGCCACTTTGTCAGGTTTCATGCAAACAGTTCCTGTTCCATCAGTTTCACCAGATTATGAATAATGAAAATATGCTCCTCCTGAATCCGCTGAACCGAAGTCGAGGGGACGATTATTTTCCGGGTCGTATATCTTTTCAATTTGCCGCCGCCGCTTCCGAGCAGGGCGAAAATCGGTGTGCCCTTGCGGCGTGCCACCTGCGCCGCCTTGACCAGGTTGATCGAATTTCCGGAAGTCGAAATTAATAACAGGGCATCTTTTTTGCCGACCAGGCCCTCCACTTGCCGGGCGAATATCTTGTCAAAGCCGTAATCGTTTCCGGCGGCGGTCAAAAGAGAGCTGTTGGCCGTGAGAGCAACTGCCGGGACCGACGGTCGCTCAAAATCTCCTGTCAACCGCACTACCAACTCGGTTGCAAAATGCTGGCAATCGGCTGCCGATCCGCCATTTCCGGCCAGATAGATAGTCCCGCCTTTTTTTGATACCCGGGCCAGGTCGCCGGCCATGTCGATGATATCATCGAGCGCTTTTTCCATCAATGCCTGCTTGGTTTCGACCGCACGGGCAGCGGCATCGAGAAGCGTTTTTCTTTTTTCGTTTTTGGTCATAATCATCCGCTAAATTGTAGTTTTTTCCGAGCAATGAATGGCATCGGCCAGTTCGCGCATATACCTGGTATCGTTTTCATATTCCAACCGGGTTCCGATCACGATAAATGAAGCTCCGGCAGCGACTCGCGATGCGGCCTCCTCCGGCCGGCGGATACCGCCTCCGACAATCACCGGCAATCCGCAATAATCAGCCACGCCTGTTATCATCTCCTCCGGAACCGGAATCGTCGCTCCTGACCCGGCTTCGAGATAAACCATTTTCATCCCCAGGTATTTGGCGGCCAACGCATGCGCCTTCGCCAGGTCGGTTTTATCGCGAGGTATCGGCTGAGTATTTGAAATGAATTGCACCGAGGTTACTGTTCCCGATTCGATCAGCATATATGCGGTCGGGATCGGTTCCAGCCCGTACGATTTAATCAATGACGCCCCCCGGACCTGCTCTTCGATCAGATAGGTCGGATTGCGTCCCGATATCAGGGATAAAAACAGCAGGCCATCGACATGACGGGAAATTTGTCGAGAATTTCCGGGAAAAAGAATTACCGGCAGGGTCGACGCCTTTTTTAGATCGGCCATGCGAGCGTCGAAATCATGGCAGCCGACAAAGGAACTCCCGGCCAGAATAGCATCGACGCCGCACATAGCAGCCGCCTCGGCCATTTCCGCGAGTCGTTTGCCATCGACACGGTCGGGATCAAGAAGTAGGAAAAACCCGGCTCCCTTCTCCTCTTTTATTTTAAGCAAATGTTCAAATAACGGCATATTCCCTGCCATCTATCCTTGTGCTTCGTTTATCTTTTCCCTGACTTTGGCGACAAAATCATCATACGCGACATCATCGGGCAAACCTCCCCGGGCAAAACCTGCTTTGCCTCCCCCGCGACCTCCCATAGCGCGCACTATTTCGCCAAACAATTTTCCACAGTCGATACCGGCGTCATTGGCCGCCTTGGAAGCCGAGGCGATAAACGTCCGCTTACCATTGATGATTCCGACCGCGACTGCTATTGCTTGATCTTTTGCGCTCTTAAATCCATCAGCCCATCCTGATGCCGATTCCTGATCGACCTCGCCGAAATCGTTATGGGAAAATTCTATATCACCGATATTTTCTCTCTGACCGACGGTGTCGGCGGCGGAGAATCTTTCAGCCTTCAGCTTTTTGTTTTCTTTTTGCAGATCAGAAATGGCGGAAGCCATCTTCTTGACCGCTTCAATAACATCATCACCCGGGACATTGAGCAAACTTCCGACACTGCCGACCGCTTGTTTGTTCATCTGGCTCAGTTCAGTCGCTCCGCGTCCGGTGACTGCTTCCAATCGGCGAATACCTGATGCTATCGCCGATTCTTCAGTGATATAACATGATCCGATCTGGGCGGTATTGGTCACATGTGTGCCACCGCACAGTTCTCTTGAAAATTTATTTTCTTCCGCGCCGACCGATACGACTCTGACTTCATCGCCGTATTTCTCATCGAACAGGGCCATAAGTCCCGGTAATTTCATCGCTTCATCGACCGGCATCACGTCGGTTTGAACCAGGAGGTTTTCGCGAATTTTCTCATTGACGATTTTTTCTATTTCGGCGATTTCATCGGACGTCAGAGCTTTGAAATGGGCGAAGTCAAACCGGAGGCGTTCATCATCAACCATCGATCCCGACTGCTTGACATGATCGCCAACCACTTGCCTGAGGGCCGCATGGAGAAGATGAGTCGCGGTATGATTCCGCATAATATCCCAACGGCGGGGTTTTTTGACTCGGGCTACAACCTTATTGGCTTCAAGGACATCATTCTCTGTACCTTTTTCAAGAAAACCTACATGAATATACGCATCCCTATGCTTTTCCACTCTTTCAACAGAAAGAATGAATCGTTCATTACTAATGGTTCCAACATCACCAACCTGACCGCCCGCGCTGGCGTAAAAAGGTGTTTGCTCAAGGACGACTTCAACAAATACATTCTTATCTGTCTTCATTGGTCTGCCGACATAACCTGATGTTTCTACTGTTGTATTAACTTCCAGCAAACCGGGGACCACTCGAGTTTCAACTTCTAACAGAGGTTCATTATCACCGTATAGAAATTCAGTATGAGATTCATCGATGTCACCCTTCTTTAAAATCTCCAGAGTAGCTTTTATCCCTGCAAAATTCGACCCCGCCCGCGATAATTCCTGCTGAGCCGCCATCGATTTCTCAAAGCCGGCTGTATCTACCTCAAGGCCCGCCTCGCGAGCCATAATGGCCGTCATGTCTGGCGGAAATCCATAAGTATCATACAGCTTGAATATATCCTCGCCCGGAATAGTATCCGAACCGGAGGCTTTGATTTTCTTTTCAAGAGTCGTAAACAGTTCCAGCCCGGTATCGAGAAGTTCGCTGAATCGTTCCTCTTCCGATTTGATCACGTTCTCAATATGATTTTGCTTCTCGCGCAATTCGGTGAAATGCCCGGCCATAATATCGATCAGGGTCGGCACCAACTGGAAGATAATCGGCTCTTTGTATCCCAACAGACGCCCATGACGCGCACCGCGCCGCAATATACGCCGTAGAACATACCCGCGCCCCTCGTTCGAAAGCCCACCGCCATCAGCAAGGGCGAATGACAACGCCCGGACATGGTCGGCAATTACCCGATGCGATAATCCCACAGGGCCGGGATCATATTTGACACCGGTAATATCAGCGACATGCGAAGTCAGCGGGATAAACAGGTCGGTTTCATAGTTGGAATCGGCGTTTTGCATGATTGCCGTGATTCGTTCCAGCCCGGCTCCGGTATCGACCGACGGCTTCGGCAGCGGATTCAATTCACCGCCGGCAACTGTGCGCTCGTATTGCATAAAAACCAGGTTCCAGAATTCGACAAAACGCTCATTTTCGGTATTAACTGCGGCCGTTGGGTCATTTCTGGATAAATGTTCACCACGGTCGATATGAATTTCCGAACACGGCCCGCATGGCCCGGTATCACCCATCGACCAGTAATTATCCTTTTTACCGAAACGCAGGATCCGACCGTTTTTCAATTCCGGAGCTATCTTACTCCATAAATCGAAAGCTTCGTCATCGTCGTTGTAAACCGTGGCGTAGAGTTTATCTTTCGGCAGGCCAAGTCCTTTGGTCACCCAGTCCCATGCGAATATTATCGCTTCTTCCTTGAAATAATCGCCGAAAGAAAAATTTCCCAGCATTTCAAAGAAAGTCTGGTGACGACCGGTTACGCCGACATTTTCGAGGTCGTTATGTTTTCCGCCGGCGCGGATACATTTCTGCGACGACACCGCCCGCTTGTACGACACTTTGCGGCTGCCGGTGAAGACGTCTTTGAACTGATTCATCCCGGCATTGATAAACAGCAGGGTCGGGTCATCGAGCGGGATAACCGGCGATGACGGTTGATGGGAATGGTCCCGATCCTTGAAAAAATCTATAAACGACTGTCTGATATCTGCTGATTTAATGGCTGTCCACCTCGTCTAATCGGTTGTCTTTCCATACACTTTCTCAAAAGCCTCACGAGCCGCGCCATACGAAATCGCTCGGCGTGAAAGATAAGTATATGCTTTCTTGCGTGCCGTTTCAAGGTCAAACTTTTCAAATGATCCCCGACGCCTTTTCAATAATTCGACCGCGGTGTCGACTTCATCGACGCCGGTTAGTAGTTCGGCCACCGCGCTTTCAGCTATTTCACGCGGGACCAGCCGTTTCTGCAGCCAGGCAATCAGGTATCCCCGGCCGGCAGGTTTACGCTCAATCAACGACCGGGTCCTGGTGCGAGAATATTCATAGTCATCGAGGATCTTCCGATCGCAGAATTCTCTGATAATCTCTTTGATATGGTTGTCTGAGATTTTCTTATTTCGCAGGCGTTGTTTCAGTTCGCCGACTGAATACGGCCGTCGGGCCAGAAACGATTCGGCGGTGTAATGAGCAAACCTTTCTTCGAGAATAGCCTTCAGTTCATCGAATGTCGCCTGATTGAACTCCGCCCCCTCAGCCAGACTGAGACGCTTGACCACCCCACTGGTCGCCTTGACCTCGAAATCATTGGAGAAGGTGAGCAAAAACAGCATGCCTCGGCGCTGGATTGATAAGAGATATATATTTTCCGACCCGGAATCCATGCCCCAATTTACAAATTTGCAAACTCTAATGCCAATTCAAAACTGCGTTCCCGTTCCGCTGGGTCCTTCCCGACAGGGTCCGCCAACGGCGGATGACCCTGCGGCTTTGTCTTGCCGACAAATACATCATGTATCAAGTACCTGGCATATTGCGTTGTACATGGGGAAGGTTGGTTTGTTGGAATTTCCAAGAACGGTTATAAGCAACCCCCGGTCGGGTATAATTTCAGAAATCATCGCCACGCCGGGGTCCCAGCCGGTGACATAGTATGATGAGATTTTATCATCCTTCTTCTTCATCCATATCCCGAGGCCATACCAGAGATTGTCACCTTCGCTTTTGGCCTCGATGTGAGGACGCAGCAATTCCTCGGTGATCTCGCGGCTCAAGAGACTATGATCAAACAGGGCCGACCAGAAATATGCCATATCGGGGGCGGTCGTATAGGCACCGCCGTCGGGGGCGCCGACAACCGGAACGGCAAAGGTATTGGTGCGCCAACTACCGTCGGCTTCATCCTCGATATAGCTGTAAGCGGCTCGATCCGGAAGTCGGTCTACGGCGAAATAGCCGGAATCGCTCATGTCGGCCCGAGCCAGGACGTTTTTTTCGACATAGTCGATAAAACTCATTCCGGTCTGCTGCTCGATAATCAGTCCAAGGACGATGAACCCGGCATCATTGTATGAGAATTTCTCGCCGGGAGGGAATTTCATTGGCTCGTTTTGAAACATCGGGAGAAAATCTTTCGGCTCGCGCATATTGTACATCGGCCGGTTCTGCCATAGTTCTTCATAATCGGCTTCCCCCTCCTCGTCGAAATAATCCGGAATCCCGGAACTGTGGGTCAAAAGGTGCCGGACGGTGACCCGGGGATCAAAATGAGGGAACTTGATATCGAGGCAGTCTTTCAGAAGTGTATCGAAGGTGATGACATTCTTTTCGACCAACTGTGCGATAGCGACGGCGGTGAAGATTTTTGAACCGGATGCCATCGCAAAACGGGTATGCATGGTATTATGAATCGATTCCGAGCGGTTGGCATCTCCGTAAGCGTATTCGAAGATGGTGTTTCCCTTTTCCCTGATAAGGACAACTCCGGAAAAAGGCTGCATCTCATGCTGAGCATCTACTGCCTCTTCGACTTTCTCTCGATCTATTGTCACGTTCAAAAAATTCCCATCAGTTGTGTATCCGCAATCTATGATTGCGGTTCGCATCCGGACCGCTCACGAGCGGCCCCTACGAAAAAGTAGCTGGCTACACCAACTCCCCTTTTGCTGTCATAATCACCTTGCCGCCGACTTTGACCTCGATTCTCTTGCCGTTATCTTCCGCTCTCAGAAGCAGCAGTGACGGTCGGCCCATTTCGTAGCCCTGCCCGACGCGGATATCGATACTGTCGTTACCGAAATAGCGGTGTTTGACGAGGTATCCGGCCAGACAACCGTTGCCTGAACCGGTGGCCGGATCTTCAGGAACGCCCAGACTCGGGGCGAAAAAGCGGACGCTGAGATCATTTTCCGGCTTATGTGGTTCTGGAGCGAAGATCAGGATTTCTTTGGCGTCATGCTTTTCGATCAGGGCATTATATTGAGTCCGCCTGACGTAGGCCCGCTTGAGCGCATCCAGCGATTTCAGTGGAACTATGATCGCCGGGATACCGGTGGAGACCCCCTGAATCGGGAAACGGTCGTCAATATCTTCAGGATTCAGGCTCAGCGCCACGGCGACTTCTCCGGCATCGAAGGTCTCGCCAAAGACCGGAGGGACCTGCCTCATCCAGAGGATATCATCTCTTTCGAAGGTAACCGGGATCTGGCCCACTTTCAGATTGAGGACAACCTTTCTAACCGGGCGGTCGATCACTTCTTTGCCGATGATATAGGCGGTCCCCAGGGTCGGGTGACCGGCAAAGGGAAGTTCGGCGCCGGGGGTAAAAATGCGGACATCATAGCCGCCATTGCTGATTTTTTCCGAAATAATGAAGGTCGTTTCGGAGTAGTTCATTTCCTGCGTCAGTTGCTGCATCTTTTCGGTCGACCAATTTTCGGCGTTTCTGACTACGGCCAGTTGGTTGCCGGCATATTTTTCCTCGGCGAAAACATCGAGGATATAGAATATAGGCTTATCCATTACATGCTCTCCTGCAAATGGGATGGTCTTATAATATACGAAAATTTGGCCCCGAAGGGCCAAGAATAATCTTCATTTAAGATATTAAGGATTCCGGCAGGTCACACCCCGCCAAAGGCGCGCCAAGACCTGCCGGAACAGGGAATTGCTCGGCAGATGTGGACATCTGCCGGGCACGAAACTAAGATACCCGTATACCCCGCCCTTATATTGCCCATTTGCGAATGGTATCTTATTGACATCTAATTCTAATTTTTAAAAAATAATTCGATTAACTCGTTGAAACGGAGCTTTTATTTACCATCCCCATCAATGAAGGACTTGTCGTTTTTATAATAATCTCCAAGCCAAATAGATGCAAAAAGTCTATACGGATTGGTAATATCTCCCTCTGTTGCCGCAAGTACATTTTTAAAATATATTGTCGCTCCCTCTTTAAGCTTAATCTTGGAACTCAGAAATTTGGTTCCTGAATGGATAATACCAAGCAGAAATTGACTTTTGATATAATACAACTCGCCCCCCTGAATATCTGCAAGGCTGTCGCTTACGGCTTTGGATCTTTTTAAATATCTACTACCATCCATTTGGCCATATCGATCAGGGACGTTCATCATTCCGTAATCCTCTTCGCAGCATCCAATCAGCATAAGGAATTTGTCATATAGTAGTATTACTCTTTTGGCCGGATCATCATATCTCTCAAGCAAAATATCAATGTATTGCATAGCCAGCCTTACATCCTTCACATCCCTCCAATTCATCTTCCAATCGGGTGGTTTGTGTGTCCAGAATTTCCTTGATATTTTCAAGGCAATATCAAATTCCAGGAGCTCATTTCCATACTCAATCAGTTCCTGATGAGTGAACGAGAATATCGCATGTACTTCTTTGACTATTGACGCTTCATCAGACAAGGGGTATTTAGCGACAATAATGGTCCAATGATACGACCAACAATTATAATTTTGTTCCTCGAAACAAATAGCTCCAAGCAAAAATCTTATCCGCGGATTGAGTAGGGAATCTTCCATATCGTGAAGTAATGGAATTAATATTGTCTTCGCCTTCTCCGCAAGTCCTGATTTAGCAAAATCGGCAGCTATATTGATTTGAGTTTCCGTATGCCCAAATTCTTGAGCCATCAACAAGGTAGGCATGAGCATTGCCAAAATGATAAAGCGTTTCATAACTCCCCTATCTCCCTGAGGTGTAATCTCCCCAGCATACCTTAGCACCCGCCGCGGCGGACTCCTGACCTACGAAGAATAAGATTATGCGGCACGATCCTTAAGCGACGGGGCATTCGCAGGTATAACAAAAAAGCCTATTCCACCGTTACCGATTTGGCGAGGTTGCGGGGTTGGTCGACGTTGCACTCGCGCAAGACTGCCATATGATACGCCATCAACTGCAATGGAATCACTGCCAGAAGCGGCGTGAAGCATTGTTTGATTTTCGGGATATAGATGACATGGTTGACCCTCTCGGCAATCTCGGTGTCACCCTCGGTAGCGATGGCGATCACATTTCCGTTGCGAGCCTTCACCTGAGCGATATTAGACATCACTTTGTCATAAATCGAATCGCGCGTGGCGATAACCACCACCGGCATGTTTTCGTAGATCAGGGCGATCGGACCGTGTTTCATTTCCGCCGCCGGATATCCCTCGGCATGGATATATGAAATTTCCTTCAGCTTCAGGGCGCCTTCCAGCGCCACCGGGAAATTGACTCCCCGCCCAAGATAGAGGAAGTTGTTATGCTTGTAATAAGTCTCGGCAATGCCTTTGATCTGTTCCTCGTTATCGAGAATGGTCTGAATCTTTTCCGGGAGCGACTGCAGCGCCTCGATCATTTCCTTGCCCATGTTATAGGAAATATTGCGCATCCGACCGAGTAGGATAGTGATCAATGACAAGACCATGATCTGAGAGGTGAACGCTTTGGTCGAGGCGACTCCGATTTCGGGACCGGCATGGATATAGACACCGCCATCCGATTCGCGAGCGATAGTCGATCCGACAACATTGACAATTCCCAAACCCTTGGCGCCGCGCCTTTGCGCTTCGCGCATCGCTGCCAGAGTGTCAGCGGTTTCTCCGGACTGGGATATTACCAATACCAATGTTCCCTCGTCGATGATCGGGCTGCGATAACGGAATTCGGACGCATATTCGACTTCCACCGGAATTTTGGCGTATTCCTCCAGCAGATATTCGCCGATCAGGGCCGCATGCCACGAGGTACCGCAGGCGATGATTATAATCCGTTTGATTTTGGACAGGTCGTCGAGATGGTCGGTCAGACCGTTGAGTCGCACGGTACCTTCTTCGAGATTAAGTCTTCCACGCATGGCATTGCGTAATGTCTCCGGCTGTTCATGAATTTCTTTGTGCATGAAATATTCATGCCCGGCCTTTTCGATCATCTCCAGCGTCCATCCGACCTCTTCTACCTTATGAGTAATATCGATCTTTTCGATGGTTGAAATTCGGAAATCATTGGCTGTAATGGTGGCTATTTCCTTATCCTCGATATAGACCACCTTATTGGTATACCGCAGAATCGCCGCCACATCGCTGGCGACAAAATTCTCCCCCTCGCCCTGTCCGATCAAAAGCGGCGCGCCGTTGCGGGCGGCAACGACCTTTTCCGGAGAGCGCGAATCTATCACTGCGATCGCATAGGTCCCCTCCACCTGCGACAAGGCCATCCGCACCGCCTCGGTCAGGCAGCCTTCATAGTACATGCTGATCAGGTGGGCGATAATTTCGGTATCGGTATCGGAAATGACATTATATCCCTTCCGTTCGAGGACCTCTTTCAGAGTACGGTAATTTTCGATGATGCCGTTATGGACGACGGCGATATTGCCGGTGTGATCGACCTGGGGATGAGCATTCAGATCGGACGGGACACCGTGCGTGGCCCATCGGGTATGGGCGATTCCGATATGGCTGGCAAAGGTTTTATTGATCAGAAGCTCTTCCAGGGTTTTCACCTTACCGGCGGCTTTTTCATGAATCAGGCCCTCTTTTTCAACCAGGGCGATACCGGCTGAATCATAACCTCTATATTCGAGTCGCTTGAGCCCTTCGATAAGAATCGGGGTCGCTTTCTGGTGACCGATATACCCGACAATTCCACACATTTAATATATTCCTTATTTAAGTATTTTCCGGACCGATTTGACCATTGACCGCGCGCTTTTTTCCGACCGGGCTTCGACAATCAGCCTATATATTGGTTCGGTATTTGATTTTCGTACTTGAATCCAACCCTCAGCAAGATCAAAACGAAGACCATCGCGCCGATCAATCTTAATACGTCCATAAACCGATTTTATTTGTCGCTCCACCTGCGCTATTTTCAGTTCGAACTTATCCGGCAGGGCGGCTTTCATCTTTATATTGAAATAGGCAGGCAAGGTTCCGACCAGTTGCGACAGGTTCTTGCCCGTTTGCGCCAGGTAGGACATGACCAACCCCGCGCCGACGAGGGCATCACGACCGTAGTGACATTCGGGCAGGATGACGCCTCCGTTTCCCTCTCCGCCGATAACAGCTTTTCGCTTTCTCATCTCGGCAATGACATTGGCCTCGCCGACCGGGCTGAGATAAACGCGGCTGCCGATCATCCGGGCGACATCGGCGGTAATCCGCGAGGTCGATAGATTTATCGCTACCGGCCCTTTCTTTTTGAGGAGATAATAGGCAACCGACAGGGTCAGGGTCAGTTCTTCGCCTATAGGCCGGCCTTTTTCATCGACTAATGCCAGGCGGTCGGCATCGGGGTCGCAGGCCATACCCAGATCGGCCTTGTGCCGTTTGACCATCCGTCCCAGTTGAGTCAGGTTTTCGGCAATCGGTTCCGGTTTGCGGAAAAAGTCGCCATCGTTTTTGCAATTGAGGCGGACAACTTCGATACCGAGCCGTTCCAGGAATTCCGGCAAGGCGATTGAACCGGCGCCATTGATGGCATCGACCACGACTTTGTATTTCCTTTTCTTTATTTTGGCCGGAGTTACCGCTTTTATTTTGAGAACGCTTTTGATATGTCGTTCGATGGAGTCGCTGTCGGATGAAACCTTCCCCAGTTTTTCATATGTGACATAATCCGATTTCATCCGGGCAACGATTTTCTCCAGCCGGGCATATTGCTGGCGGGTTATGAACTCACCCGAGGAATTGAAGAATTTGAGGGCATTCCATTCCGCCGGATTATGGCTGGCGGTGATGGCAATCCCGGCGGCCGCTTTATGATGCACGATCTCCAGCTCTACGGTTGGGGTCGGTACAATACCCAGGTCTATCACATCGCATCCGGCCATCGCCAGAACCGATGTCACCAGGCGGGAAATATGTTCTCCCGACGGGCGGCTGTCGCGGCCGACGATAACCTTGCCTTTTCGGGCAAATTGCCCAAAAGCGGCTGCATATTGCATTATTGTCGGCGGGTCGATTGTTTGACCGACGATACCTCTGATTCCCGAAGTTGACTTCATCAATGGCGCTTTCACATATTCCTCCTAAGGTTAACTAAATAAGATACTATCTCTCGGCGGAACGATTCAACTAAATTTTGAAATTTTCAAACGGAGAAAGGCCAGCTTATTTTGACTACTTTATTTCCAAGAGGCTACAAATCTCACTAAATCATATTGGGAGTGAGGTTAATTTTATTGTCCATATCAGCGTCGGGCTCATAACCCGAAGGTCGCAGGTTCAAATCCTGTCCCCGCTACCAAAATTAATTACATCACAATTAGTTATGCATTCTCACGGGAAAATAATCTGTCAAGGTTCCAGCCCGAAGGTCAAGATGATACTATCTACTATTTTCTATTGATGTATCTAATTTGGGAAATTTCTGTATTGTGACCTTCGGGTTCTATCTGCTTCACCGATACGAATCGTTCATCCGGCGGACGCGAAGCCCAATGCCGGTTTGCATCATACAGATTTGTAGGCATGATAACCTCCTATTTTGGATTGTGAAGGTGATTTGAGTAAATTTTAGATCAAAAATAGAGAATATCAATTGCCGGATTGCGCAAAGTAACTACTTAGTAAATGGCTTAATTTGGGTGAACTCTAAAACAAGAACTAGATTTTGAATCTTCGTATTAGACTAAACAGTGATAATAGTATAAGAGATAATACAACGCCAAAGATGAAAGCATAAAGCCTTAAATGCGGCAAGAAAATAAATATCGTAATAAATATCGCATATGGAATAATTAGGCTCCAGGTCGCTATAAAACCGGATGGTTTTTTAGAAAATATGATATAAAGCACAGTTGGTGTTATTATTGCCAAACTCGAAAATGCTCCAACTATAAGTAAAACAATTTCCGGAACAACTAATATCAGCAAGCAGGCTATTATTCCAACGAAAAAAGACATTAGCCGTATAGAGAGCAACTTTCTTTTGGGTGTATCTTCATCAGGTCTTATGATATCAACAAGCTTCCATAGCGATACACTAGACACATTAAGCAAAGTATCAGCTGTTGACATAACGGCACCATAAAGGCCTATACCCACGACCGCAAAAGCCCATGTAGGCAAAATATTTTCTACGGACCATAAAACCGATATATTAGCAATGTCATCCCCCGCTGAATTAGCCTTAGCATACATTCCCAGAAATACAAATACGCAGTATGCAATTATGATTGGGATTATTGAAAACCAAAGAGATCTTTTTGCTGCATTAGAATCTTTTGCTGATATAATTCTTTGCCAGAAATCATAACGCCCGACAAACGCTGGGCTGAAAAATACTAAAACTCCTATGGGAAATATAATCCCGTACCCCGTTCCATCGAAATATTGATCTGGTAAAGAATTTAGGCTTTCCCAAGAGCTCTCTACAACAATAAATACTATAGTAATTACAATTGCCAAAAATATTGTTATGGTCTGAAAGATATCAGTTGCTATATCTTTCTTAAGACCACCCAACACGGAATAAGTTAATGTTGCTATTGCTACAACTACTACAGTTATTAGAATAATATATCTTAATTCGATATTTAAAAAATAAGCATAAAACGAACCCAATATTAAAAACTGTCCCGAAAGCATAAAAAAATACATTAAACATGTTATGACAGCTAAACCAATTTGATAATGTGTGGAATGATTACCTTTGCCTAATTTTTCCATCATAACATCATAAAAAGTATCAACACCATCTTTTTCGGCAATCATTCTTATTTTCGGGATGATCAGACTCAACAATCCAAATCCGATGATATAGCTAAGAGCTATAGAGAGTGGGGCAACTCCAGCCTGAAATCCCATCTCTCCAATACTAAAAAACATTCCCCCACCAATTACAGTACCAACAATACTCAACATTATGGAAAGATTCGAAGACTGCCCCTTAAAAGAAACAAAGGTAGAAAAATCCGTTCCTGCCTTACGATAAATACCGATTACTGTATTTATCGTAATGAAAAATATAGTCGTTAATGCCAATATTGCTATCATAGGTACCTTTACATTACCCCTTTATAAGGTAATACAATCCATTGTTTACAAACATGCTATTGTCGTATACACGATTATAAGTCCTTTGATTTGTCCTGATTGTTTCCCTTTTTCTTAAGGTGATTTGAAAACCTTCTGTACATATATTCATAAAGTTGTTTCATTTCCAATTTCTTTAGATTTTTTATTTTGATTTCCATTTCTTCCATTGATTTGGCGTACCTCACGAATATATAATTATGACTACGTTCAATTTTCAATAATGTAAAGATAAACCAGAATAGTATTAGAGTGTATGAAAAACATTTCCATATAGTAAGTTCATCTATTTCCTTGCTACCTATAAACCAGATCGAATGTCCGTTTTGGTCAATTTCTAGACAAAATATTTTCAAACCTATAAAGAAAACTAATACAAAAACACTGAATATTCTTGTAGCCCATGTATAGTTAATTGATTTTTTTAGACTTCCTGCGGTTTGTTGTTGAGACTTATTTTTAATATCCCTCAAATCGTGAGAAAGTCTTTTATTTCTAAAGCAAGAAACCAACACATGATACCCCCCAGTTAAAAGGCCGGCCTCCATAAAATTTCCATAATAAATCCAAACGCCTATGAAGACTTGAAAAATGCCGGAGGTAAGCCATAACAAAACATCTAGCACTGTCACTTTGGGATCAAAATGTGGAGCCTTATTTAGGTCAATCCAGTCAATAAAAAAATAGTTAATTATTAGAAAATAGGGGAAATAGGCTATAGCATATATCCATATGTCTAATGAGCCTTTTACCTCAGGGACACCTTCCAAAAAGTTCTTAGATAAAATTAAAACACCCATTAAGGTCGAAAATAAAATAGCATATACAGCATTTCCTAGTTTTATTGCCTCATTTTTATCTAATTCTTTATTGTATAGCTTAATTTCTCTGAACATACTTATTCCAACGAAAATATCGTTATTACTTCCGCAATGGTTTCCTTTTGTTGGCTTCGAAAGGAGAGATTTGTTATAACTGAATTTTTAAAAAACTTTACCTTATCTATTTTCATAAAAGCTTGAGCGTTTTTAGATAAATAGAATTTCTTTTTAAATTTTATATTAAATCGAGCAAAATATACTTCACCGTCCAATAGCTTCTGCTTATATTGCTCTATCATAGTTGATGGAAGGTCAAGAAATCCAGGATCACTTATTGCCATACCACCCAAGATGTAACCCATTTGAGAAATTATCAGGGTAATTTGATTAGCCGTGAAGTAATTCACTGTTATATTGCTATAAGTAATTGCACGCGGAATTAACTCAGCATACAATTGGCCATCCTGATAATTGCTAGTCTTAATGTATATTTCATCCTCTGGATAGAGGGCAAGGAATTCTTTCCAAGGTTCCATATATATTTCTTTTCCTCTTCTGGGATTGGAAAAACATATTCCTATGCGATTATTATTCGATTCACATTTTCTTATTTCCAGCATTACAATTCCTGCTCATTTAAAGTTGAATGTAAAATTCCACAAATATGTTAATCACGCCTTCGCTTAAATTCTTAGTCAGATACCTACTTGATTCCAAAATATATTCCTCCAAGTAGAAAATTGCAACACTTTATTTTTGATTTCACTTTTAGACACTTCTTCTGACTAAGGTGTGGGTATTTTTATCTTGTAAGAGATAGTTTCCAGATAAATGAATACTGACCACCACATAACTGTAAATAGTAGCGCAATAACGGATGAAATAAACTGATTAACCAAAGGTGTGACCTTTGTGTGTTCTCCTAACATCGACATCAATTTTAGTTTACCCTCTGAAAGCGACTCAATCTCCTTGGCCAATGTATAAATTAGCTTTATTGAAATAAGGCCTCTATGCACTATTATTAATATCAAGATAGACAGAATTCCAAAAAATACAAGAATGCCTCGAAATATACCTGGATTTAAGACCAAAAGTTGAATTTGAGTTATAATGGCAATCAATGCTGCTAATTGAATACCAATGAATATATTGAAACGAACCCAATATCTTTGTGATTCATTATCGTAGAAAGCCCCCATCATTTCGTATTGTTTAAGCAAAACATTATCTGTCTGAGTAACATGTTCTACATCTTTTGATTCTTTATCACTCATTTTAACACCCCTATTCAAAAATACTTTGATTAAATTTGATGGCTACAATGAAAATCCCTTCCATTAGAGATTAATTCATTCCAATTTATAGAAGTATGGGCAACATTCAAAGAAAATATAAACCGATTTTGAGGGAAGGTGCTTCGACTCATACATACACCTCTTTCTAACATTTTTCTAACATAACCAGCCAAAACAACAGATAATAAGAGAAAACACCAGACAAAAGGCTCAAGCTAAGTTGTTGCTATTATTGCCTCTTAGTGTCTGGTGCTTTCTACTGTTTGGACTAATGTACAGGCTCATAACCCGAAGGTCAGGGGTTCATGACTGGTTCATGCACAGGGCAAACTGTCTCACGCCGCCAGTCTCAAATAATTTCGAAGATCATCAATGAAGGCCGTGATAATGATTTGGCCTATCATGGGGCGATATTAGGATTAATTTAAATAGGATAAACGCTATGAGGGGAAAGGAGAGGTTTATTTATGGCTGACAGAGAGATTCTGTTTTATCAGGATTACTCCCGGCTTTTTCTGACTACGCCGAACCATATCAGCGGCGCGATGATAAAGACAGCTACAGCAACGAGGGCAATCCACCCGGTGATCGATCCTACTTCCATTTGATAATTTATCCTCCAGTATATATAAGACATACCAAAGGCCCCGATGGTTTATTCAAATGCAGGGATAAGAAAATTATTTATGGAGTTGATCGGCTTATTTTGAGTCTTTTCGGGCCTCCTGAACCATTTCCCAGAGGTTGATCATGCTGGTATCTTCGGAGATTTTGAAATGATTATACGAGCCGTCCGTATTTTTGCCCCCGTAGGACTTATGATGCTGCTGGACCACTTGCAGATAATAGACCGGGGCCAGCGAATCGACCAGGCGGCACCATCCTTCGGTGAATTCCTCTTTGAACATAAGTCTTTCCGATTCAAGCCGATACACTTCCATCCAGCCGCATTCCGGCTCTTCCACGAGAAAGCTGTAACGATACCATATCGACTCCATATCCCCGCCGGCTGAACGGGTGACCAGTAAGCTGGATGAGTCCGGCAACAGGAACAGACCGTCGAGATTGGGAGCTCCCCCGAGTTCGGGGAAGTTTTCGGTGACACAGACAAATTCGAGGCTGTCGCCAATGTTTTTCCATTTGGTGACAATCGCTCTGGCCGCATAGGACAGTTTTATATCTACGAACGAGACCAGAGTTATATTTTTTTCGGGAAAGGGCAAAATCGCTTTGGCCAGGTTGGTATACCAGGGCGCAAGACCGAAATAAATCCCTTTTTCATTGGGGAATTGACTTATGGCATTATGATATGCCATCGGGTCGGCGGTGTCCCATTGGGCGATGGCAAAATCGGTGAGACTGTTTTTTTCGGCGTCATATGTACCGATAAAATGATCCAGATCGGCTGTCGCGATAGTGATTTCCGCAGCCGACGAGAGAATCGTGGCACAGATCATAATAGCCACTGCCGGAAGTATAATTCTTTTCAACATGCCGGAAATATAGCCGCTAATCTCCGTTTTGTAAAGCGATACCTGTCTTGATACATACAGTCCAGCTTTTGCGGCAGGCCGATTGACGGCGCAATATGCTCCAACTTCTTACTTCTAATTATCCGGCATCGTGAATATCGAATCGTCAATTTTCTCGTTATGAATGACTTCGGAAAATTCATACACCGTCGATCCTCCCTTGCGGCTCATGAGTATTCTGTGCGGGAACAACACCCCGTCGATTTCGCGGTAATCATGTATTTCCCAATTGTGGCCGAAACCGATCAGCAGCCCGGTGGCCGAATCGAAAAACAATGGGCGATGAAATTCCGGCGATTTGAGGACATAGACGATCATTCCTCGCACCCGGGCGGTGCCTTTGATTTCGAGATCGGGAAAGTATTCTTCGATCACCAAGGCATTGTGCGGATTGAGAAGCCATGCGAGCCGGTCTTTTCCGACATATTCTTTATGCTGCACACCGCATTTGTCCTTGATCCAACCGGTTTCGCCGTCGTATCCCCGGCGATAGATTTCGGTATCGGACCAGGTGGCCATATAAACCCGGCCGGTGGATTCCGCCGATGCCTCGAAGTAGAGCGATTCGAAAATCGGCTGCTGCCGGGAGGTGAGATCGGTTATTTCTGTGGCGATACACTTGCGGGTAGTAAGCTTTTCAATCGCCTCCCGTCCCCCGATGACTTCAATATAGCGATTGAGGACTTCCTCAACGGTCGGCAGGTTTTCCGCCTTTGCGCAGCTCTGTGAACCGGACAGCAGAAGCAGGCCGATCAGGGCGAGCACTGGGGTCAATAAGTTAAATCTGATTTTCATACCATCCTCCTTGTTAAGTGCTGCCCGATGAAATAGCAACCGCTGTGCCATAGATTTTAATCTGTTGAATGGCAATAGACTACCATGATTCCCCTAAATCTCCCAGGCTCTGCCTGTGTCAATTATGACACACACAGCCATACTCCGACCAGAATCCGTTTGACCGATAACCGCTATTGTTCTATATTGCCGCTATGCTACTGGCTATTGATATCGGTAATACCGACACCGTTGTGGGTGTTTTTGACGGCGATAAGCTGCTCGCCAATTTCCGGGTAACGTCGAATGTGAATATGACCGTCGATGAGGCTGGGCTGTTTGTTTCATCGTTGTTCAATCATCATATGGAGGCCGAGGCGGCGCAGGTTTCTCAGGTAGCCATCTGCTCAGTAGTGCCGCATTTGACCAAGATTTATGAAAAAATGACCAGGGAGTATTTTAAGGTCGAACCGTTGACGATCAGTTCTCATATAAAACTGCCAATTTCAATCAACTACCCCAACCCCGAAGAAATCGGGGCCGACCGGCTGGCCAATGCCGCCGCCGGATACGACCGAGTGAAAAAATCGGTCATTGTCGTCGATCTGGGGACCGCTATTACCTTTGATGCCGTATCGGAAAAAGGCGAATATATCGGTGGTATTATAGCTCCGGGAACTCAGACTGCCGGCGCCAACCTGGCTCGCAAAGCGGCTCGACTTTTTGAGGTTCGCAGCGAAAAACCCGACCGGGTTATCGGACAATCGACCGCCGAGGCGATAAAATCGGGCCTTTTTTATGGCACTTTGGGCGTTATCGACCATATTCTGGAGTTAATTTTCGAGGAATTAGGGCATGAGGTGGACGTTCTGGCAACTGGCGGCGAGGCTGACACTTACTGCGGCGAGTCGAAATATGTCAAGGAAGTGCTGCCGACCCTCACTCTGGAGGGGATTCGGCTCATTGCCGACCGCAATTTTTCTTAAAATAGGCTAACCTGTTGCCGATCAACAGG
>DAOUTW010000029.1 GCA_030668485.1 Candidatus Zixiibacteriota bacterium | reverse complement strand
TTTGAGGATTATTATAGCCTCTCAACAGGACATTTCTACTTTGCTCTTTTAGGACATTATCACTTTGCGGGAACATACCAACGTTCATATAATGTCAAGGCAAAATAGAAATGTCCTATTCTTAGCAAAATAGAAATGTCCTATTTTGTTATTTCATTGTACATCCGTTTTCTTATCACCGTCTTCAAGGGCGATCTCCTCCAGGGATGGTTATTGATGATCTTCGAACTTTCGGGATAGTGGCGGCGTGATGCCAGATTTCGCTAATTTTTTACCATGCTGACACTTACCCCCTGCAACCCTATCACCATAATACTCGAGGCTGTGAACTATCCATTTTCCTGAGCAGAAGTGTCAAGGACGAAGAGACAGCAAGACATGTTGTTCTGAGGGGGTAAACGGGGAGGGATATGCCCAAAAACGGTTTCCGGAAGGCTGGGAACACCAAAAGGCCGTCATTCTTGTACTCAATGGAGCGATCACTGAGGGAAACGAGGAAATTCTTGACCATTTGGGGGAATTTTGGTATTATTCAAATGGTGAAAAGGGTGAATTATACTCTTGAAACCCCTATGTGAGGCATCTTGGTTAAAAGGTGCGCGCAAAAACTGGGGAAAGGTCATATTGGGTAGAACTTGAAGGTAAAGAAGAACAAGATATGTTCGCTTTGTAATAGAGCAGCGTTTGCTCTGATTATTTTGTTGAACATAATGCCCGTTCTTAAGGCGGAAAACCTTTCTATAACACTTAATTTTGACCCCTATCGGATTATTAACCTGCAAGATGGGCAACAGTTTATAAAGCTGGAGGGCTTCGGTAACCTTTTGATACCAGGGAAACCGATGTTACCTTCAAAAGGTTTTATGGTGGCACTACCGCCCGGTGCTCGGGTCTCCGGCGTCCATTTCACGCCCCTTATCGTCACCGAGCTCGAAGGCCAATATAAAATAATCCCGACACCTCTGATTCTTCCCGTAGATAATAATGAAGAGATTGCCAAGAGCATGCAGGACGAATGGCAGAATAATTATGATTATATATATTCTTCAGACCAAATATACCCCAGAGAACCGGGCCGGGATATGGGAACGGGAGCACTCCGAAAATACGATTTTATTAGAATA
This sequence comes from Candidatus Zixiibacteriota bacterium, assembly GCA_030668485.1. Classification (GTDB taxonomy): domain Bacteria; phylum Zixibacteria; class MSB-5A5; order GN15; family JAAZOE01; genus DAOUTW01. The sequence goes on along the minus strand of DAOUTW010000029.1, from coordinate 49,733 downwards.
GGTTATTGCCCATTTTCCTATCGTCCCCTGTCCGGGAAATTGGTTTTTACATCTTCAGTGAATATTTCGATTGAATATTCCCTGACTGTCCCTGATCCTCAGAAAGTCGAAATTGCCATGCAGGATAGGAAAAATGACGAGTTGGCATCTCAGTTATTTGTCAATTATTCTCAGGCTGCCCAATGGTATCAGCCTCGGGCTGAGGAAAAGGTCCCCGATGAAGCATATGATTATCTGATAGTTACTACCGATGGTTTATTGAATGCCATAACGCACCTGGTACACTGGAAGCAAGCAATTGGATTTAAAGTAAAAATCGTTACTACTTCATGGATTAACACCAATTACGACGGCATCGATTTGCCGGAAAAAATTCGCAGCTTTCTCATAGACAAATACTTATCTTGGGGGATCATTGACTTACTTCTGGTCGGCGATATTGATGTTATACCGATGCGGTATTGTTATCCTGATCCCTCTAATCATGGTACAAGTGAATTCTTTTGTCCCCCTACTGACCATTACTATGCCGATCTAACAGGTGACTGGGATTCCGACGGTGATGGATTTTTTGGCGAGTATGGTCAGGATAATGTCGACATTATTCCGGAAGTATATGTAGGCCGCATACCCTTCAGCGATTCAGCCAGCGTCTCATCCATTTGCCGAAAAATATGTGATTTCGAAAAAGATGAATCATTGTGGAAAAACAACATGCTTCTTCTGGGTGGTTTCTATAATTTTGCCAACGAAGACAATTCCGGCTGGGCCGAAACCGACAATGCCGTTTTGATGGAACGTATGATATCGGAAATAATTCCCGGATATAGTTATAAGAAGATGTATGAGAAATCCGGCTTGCATATCAGTGATTACGCCTGCGATCTGCCTCTGTCGCACGCTAATGTCTCAAGTGACTGGGCTCTGAATAGTTATGGCATCGTTAACTGGAGTGCACATGGTGGAATAACGAATTCTAGTAGAAAATTCTGGGAATGGGATGATGGTGACGGTGTTCCGGAATCCGCATCTCCCGATGAGATGCAGTCGCCGGATTTCATCGTTGATACAGACACCGTCAGTTTCGACAATGGTCACCCATCAATCATATTCTCCTGTGCGTGCATTAATGGATGGCCCGAATATAATTGCCTGGCTAAGGCACTGTTGAAACGTGGTTCAGTAAGTATTGTTGCATCCACAAGGAGTTCCCTCTATAGAGTTGGTTGGGCTGATGAATCATGGGGAGGGAATGCATCATTAGATTACTATTTCTTTTATTATCTAATCACCCAGGGTGAATCGGTTGGGCAAGCCCTTTTTGATTCGAAGCTATATTATTGGAATAACTTATCCTGGTCGTCTTGGCACACATATGCAAATCTGTTTGATTTCTGTCTATTTGGAGATCCTTCTTTAGTACACACCGGTGTTTCCTATACCTGTATCGATTCCGATGGTGATCTCTATGGCGATCCCAATCACCCCGAAAACCTTTGCCAACTCGATAATTGTCCATCTGTTTATAATATTGACCAAACCGACAGCGACGGCGATGGCAACGGAGATGTTTGTGATATCTGTCCCGGTTATGATGATAATTTAGACATTGATGAAGATGGCTATCCTGATGGATGTGACAATTGTCCAACAGTTTACAATTCTGACCAGACTTTAGATACAGATGGCGATGGGGTAGGCGATCAGTGTGATAATTGTCCTGATATTGATAATGAAGATCAAAGCGATGAAGACATCGACGGAATAGGTGATGCTTGCGATCCCTTCAACAGTTGCGGCGATGCCAATGGCGATAATCAGCTAAATGTCGGTGATGCCGTTTTCCTCATAAACTACATCTTCAAAGGCGGGCCAGCTCCCAATCCCGTGGAAGCCGGTGATGCCAACTGCGATGGTCAAGTGAATGTCGGCGACGCCGTATATCTTATAGCCTATGTATTCAGCGGTGGGTCGGAACCGTGTTGTCCGTGATGGAGACAGGGATTCGATACCGATAAGCATATGATAATCAATCACATATACAAGATGTGAGGATGCTGTCAAACTTAAGGACTGTGGCTATATTGTTGGAATATAATCAATTACAAAATAGGTTGAAGAAATTGCCCTCTGGACTGCCTTCGGGCAGGAGCCGGATATTATCCGGTAAATCAGGTCAAGAGCCGCCGGCTTTCAATTGCCGGCTGAGATTTCGCTCGTTGATGGCGTGGTGGGAGCAATCCCAGACAGCCTTGCCGTTCCGGAACAGGATCACCTGCGGCGACTTGTGATTGACACCGGTTTCGTCGGCAATCCCGTGAGCAAGTTCTTTGTTCTCACGAACGAGTATTTGCCAGAATTCGGCTTGCGATTCGGACTCGGCATATTCTTCCATTCTATTGCAGGCGCCTCGTGATACCGGGCAGGCAGTCGAATGTTTGAAAAGAAAGACCGCCTTTTCATGGCTTTCGATTAGAAGTTGGCGAAAATCTTCATCGGTTCGGCATTCTTTGATCATGAGAACTCCGCGGTGAAAATAGTAAAATAACCTTCTCATTATATACTCAAAAGAGCCTTCTATTGCCAACAATTTCGGTCAAATCTTTGTTGCACCCGGTTTTGGAATACCGTATGTTTAAACCGATTAATCATCGGAACGTATATAAATTAGACCTGATAATCGATCCGGTCGTATCCGGGAGGAATGGTCATGTTATCCAGTATCCCGTTGTCCAGATCAGCACACCCTGACAAATCTACCAATTATAAATTGGGGATTATTATCCTCGGTCTTATTGCCGTTTTAACTATGGCTTTTGCATCCACGGTGTCCGGCGGAGATGTCGCCCGGGTAAAAGTCCAGATGGCTATCGGTCCGATCGCACTCAAGGTTATCGATGAAGCTGTCGATCGCGCTTTCGAGGAAGACCGCGAGCTATTGATTATAGAAATAGATACGCCCGGGGGGCTGGATAAATCGATGCGCCTGATCTGCCGTAAGCTCCTCAATGCCGACGTCCCGGTTGCTGTCTATGTCGCTCCGTCCGGAGCACGAGCCGCCTCTGCCGGCCTTTTTATCGCTTATGCGGCGCATATTGCCGCCATGGCGCCGGGAACCAATATCGGGGCCGCCCATGTGGTTAATATGGGTGGTGAGATAGATTCGGTAATGCAGGAAAAAGTACAAAACGACGCGGTCGCCTATATTACATCAATCGCAAAAAAACGTGGCCGTAATATCGAATGGGCCAAACTGGCGGTGCTGGAAAGCGCTTCGATTGATGCCGAAGCGGCACTTGATTCCAATATCATCGATTTTCTCGCCAAAGATATTGAGGAATTGCTGGAACAGATTGACGGCCGAGTGGTCGACTTGCCATCGGGACCGGATACTATCTTTGTGGCCGGAGAAACGACCGAGGAATACCCGATCGGTTTCAAGGATCGTTTCCTCAATATTATCACCGATCCGACGGTTGCCTTTATTCTGTTCAATATCGGCTGGCTCGGATTGATGATCGAACTGTATAATCCCGGCCTCATTTTCCCCGGCGTGGTGGGAGGAATCAGTTTGATTCTGGCCTTTTTCGCCTTCCAGCAATTGCCGATAAACTATGCCGGACTGGCCCTGATCTTATTCGCTGTAATTTTATTTATATTTGAAGTGAAAGTACAAAGCTATGGCGTTCTGGCTGTGGGAGGAGTTATCTCAATGCTTTTAGGATCATTTCTCTTGATAGATTCCCCGGCCCCTTATCTCCAGATTTCACTGGTGGTGATCATAACCACGGTGGCTGTAATCTCGGCCTTTTTTCTCTTTATACTCGGTTTCGCCATACGGGCGCACCGGCGCAAGGTAAGTACCGGTCGAGAAGGGATAATCGGGGCCGAAGGCGAAGTCCGCGAGGGCGGTATGGTCTTCGTAGAAGGTGAACTGTGGCGCGTCGAATGCCAACAGCCTCTGCAAACCGGAGATAAGGTCCGGGTAAAGGCTGTCGATGGCATGCGCCTCAAAGTTGAAAAAACAGGAGGAGGATTATGAATATTTTCGGATCGGGTGTGCTGACATTAATATTTTTTGCGGTCATCCTGATCGCTTATGCGGTACGGGTTCTGCGGGAATATGAACGGGGTGTTATTTTCCGGCTCGGCCGACTGGTCGGCGCCAAAGGACCGGGACTGATTTTGCTCATTCCTATCATCGATAAAATGGTCAAGGTCTCCTTGCGAGTAGTTACTATGGACGTTCCGGAACAGGATGTTATCACCCGCGACAATGTCACCGTACGGGTCAACGCCGTCGTTTATTTCCGGGTCATGGACCCGGTCAAGGCGGTGGTGGCGGTCGAGGATTTCCTTTATGCCACCTCGATGATTTCACAGACGACTCTGCGAGCGGTGCTGGGCCAGGAAGAACTGGATACTCTGCTTTCCGAGCGCGACAAGGTCAACGAACAGCTTCAGATAATAATCGATGAAGATACCGAGCCATGGGGTATTAAAGTGACCAAGGTCGAAGTGAAAAATGTAGATCTGCCGCAAGAAATGCAGCGAGCTATAGCAAAACAGGCCGAGGCCGAACGTGAGCGACGGGCCAAGATCATCCATGCCGAGGGTGAAATGCAGGCGGCGAGCAAACTCCGTCAGGCGGCTGACGAAATCGCCAAACAACCGTCGGCCATGCAATTGCGATTCTTGCAGACGTTAACCGAGATTGCCACCGAGAAGAATTCGACGATTGTTTTGCCGGTGCCGATTGATTTGATCGATTCTTTTGTCAAGAGCAGAAGCAAACAGGAGTTGACATGATCTGATTTCGGACCGATAATTACTTATTCAAGAGACGGCTTTTCTTATCGAGGAGCCGTTTTTTTTTTGTGGGGGCCAGAATCGTGTGGCTATTCTTCTCCGGGGGAATCACCGGAAAGTCGGAGTGTGCAAAATATGAACACCTCTCGGGAAATATATAAACATAAGGCTGGTAAAAAGTTAAGGGATTTTCAGATAATAGCAAGGAGGCTATTTGTAAATTTTCGCGACACAATTGAATTTATTCCATTGCAAGGTAATCGTAAGTTGTTGTTATTTAGGTATATATATAATGGCACGAATATTGCTTATGTCATTGTCGGCGATCTAACCACTATCTTAAATATGGAATCAACCAGGAGGGTATTATGAAAAGTCGTAATTGTCTTCTTATGATTTCCGTTGTGTTAATTGTCTTAGTCGATTCCGGTACGGCGTGGGGCAGCCTGTCGTGGTTTCAAATCTCTAATCCGCGTATCAGCCAACTTGACGTAAACCTTTACCGATTTCGGGTTGATGTGGCCTGGAATGTCGATCCTTTTCTATATGGATACGATTATCCGGCCAACTGGTGGGAGCACCAGATGGATCCATCCATTCCGCTCTTGCCTGCACCTCCAATGTATGCGCCCGGAGTGCTCGATAGTCTCAGCATCAGCCTAACCATATCACCCGGCCCCGGCGAGTACACCGCCTTTAATCCTACGGTGAATCATCTTCCGGGAGTAGACTGGCCTGGCCACTCATTGCCCGGCGACTGGTATGGCGGTTACTACCCCGCAGGCGGGCCGGCGGAGACTCTTATAGGGTCGGAATTCGGCTGGGATTTCACCTATACCGGAGCACCGGATGCAACATTTGATTTTTCGTATTTCGCCAGGGCCAATTGGAATGGTCATTATTTTCTTCCCGACGGTACCGGATCGTATCGCGATTTCTTTGTCGATGAAAAAGAATTCCACAGCGGAAATTTCTCGATACCACTCGACAGCATTCCTGAACCCGGGACGGCGGTTCTGGTTTTTTTAGGGCTGATGAGCTTCGGTGCTGTAAGGAAGAGATTTTTGTAAACATCTCTGCTGCGCATTCGAATATAACGGCTCCCTATCAGGGAGCCGTTTCTTATAAATCATTTCTGCGTAAATTCCACAATCGTAAATCCGGTATGCCAGACCGTCACTTCACCGCCGGGAGAGGTGCCGTTGGTGTCGCGGACAGAGTAGGCCGAATAATACAACCCCATCTCATGGCAATCTTCATCCATCCAGTATCCACTGGCTCGATAAAGTATATTGTCCCAGATAGTGCTGTCGTTGCCGATTGATTTCAACAACGGCCTATCGGCGATGATCCATTCATGCCCATCGTCATAGCTGATCGCCAGCCACAGGGCGGATCTCCTTAAGGTTTGTATAATGCCCACCAGTTCACCGGCGCATCCATCCAATACATCGATATGCCAGGGGGTACCGAAGCGGCGAGGAGAGTTGGCAAAGGTACAGACTCCTTCATAATCCCAAATAGTATTTGGTTTGACAGCCTCGAAACGATAGCCGCATTTTTCATCGGCTATCCCGGACACCCGGTCGCTTTGAGCGGTGCAGAACATGGTGAAAGACGAGTCATTGTTGCCGATTACCGCCGGACACATGAATCGGCCCAGGTGTGTTATCCGAAAAGCCTCCGACCAGTCTTTTCCATTCGGAGAGCGAGCGGCATAAATTGCATGCATATCGATTCCCGAAATACACCAGGACACCCTGAATGCTATCCACAAATAATCGTCATCACCCATGAACAAGTCAGGGTCGGACAAATGATGCGAACGATGATTGACCGTCACCGAATCATGATTCCCATCGGTGGTGTCATAAAATGAAGTATCGCTCTCGCAACAATACCAATAGGCGGTATCTAGAATGAATTGCGCTTTATTGAACAGAGGATTAATAATCGAATCGGCCGAATCTTTCCCGATAATGTAAGTCCACTCATCGTCAGGTTTATTGCGAACCAGCAGATGCGGATTTTCGTCGGCATCGCAGGTCGCCATCGGCGTCACCGCCAGCCATTGTTTCCACGGCAAGACAGTCTTATCACCGATCGGCCAACCTTCCGGGATAACAAGAATCGAGGGATGAAGTTGTCGCGAGCTGTCTTCATAAATGGGGTCAACCAGCCCGCGGCTGGGAAGAAACATAAACGAATCGGCTCGTTCCGCGTTTGCCGTGTTGATATCGAAACCTTTAGCCTCGATGACCGGGGGAAGGTTATCTGCAAAACATGGTTGTAAATATATAAATAAACCGCCGGCAAGCAAAACAACCGCACAACAGAGTCGGCTTTTCATAAATCATCAATCCCGATTGACTATTTCAAACCAGAAAAATGCCTGGCTGGAGATATTTCCCACAGTCTATAATAAATATCGAAATACTGTGTGAAATTGTCAATTTACAATTATATGTTTATTACTGTTGTCAGAAGTGCCGGAATCGTATACTATGGTTGAAGTAAATCCGGGCCTTCGCGGTTTCCGGCAGCTATGGTTTAGACGAAGATTGGAATTAATGGCGCACCATCATCCTCACCAGCAAGGCAGCGATGCCAAAAAGCTTGGCTGGACGATACTACTCAATGTAGTTATCACCGTCGCCGAGGTGATCGGCGGACTTCTGTCCGGGTCGCTGGCGCTGCTTTCCGATGCCGGCCATAATTTGTCCGATGTGATCGCTCTGGTGCTGGCCTATTTTGGCGCCAAAGGGTCGGCCATGAAGCCGACGGCGCGTTCGACCTATGGTTTCAAACGACTTGAGGTCGTCACCGCGCTGATCAATGCCCTGACACTGGTGGCCATATCGGTCTTTATCACTATCGAAGCTTTCCATCGATATTCCGAGCCCCAGGAAATCAACGGCTCGGTGATGTTGTCGGTGGCGTTTATCGGATTGCTGGGAAATCTCTTTTCAGTCTGGATTCTCCACCGCGACCGTAATAAAACCATCAACAACCGTGCCGCCTTCCTGCATATGTTATATGACGCCGTTTCTTCCGTGGCGGTGATAATCGGCGGAATCATTATCATTTTTTCCGGCTGGTATCTCCTCGACCTCATCCTGTCGGTCCTGATCGCGATGATGATTCTGTGGTCCAGCCTGGATATACTAAAGGAGGCGACCGGGATTTTCATGGAGGCGGTTCCCCGCGGAATAGATGTGGAAAAGGTCCGGCGATCGATTGAAGAAGTCGACCGTGTTTGCGAGGCACATCATATCCATATATGGTCGATATCGAGCACTCAGGTGGCTCTTTCATGTCATATCAGAGTGGCCAAGGCTGACACCACGCATATCCCGGAAATTATCAACGCCATAAATAGCATGTTGCTGGAAAAGCATGAAATCGGCCATGCCACCATCCAGCCGGAGACCGATTTCTGCCCGGAGCAACAGGTCCAGCCCGATCTACCCTTGAAAAACGGTGACAACCAATGAAGCCTATCGTCGAACTCGATATTGATAATCTTGCCTATAATGGCAAGTCGGTGGCATATCTGGATGGCAAGGTAACTTTCGTCAATGGCGGATTGCCCGGCGAGAAGGTCCAGGCCCGGATAGTCAAATCGAAAAGAAGCTATAATCAGGCCAAGCTGATCCGGGTCCTGACTCGCTCGGATGAACGGATCGATCCGGTCTGCCGACACTACGAATTATGCGGCGGCTGCACCTGGCAGGATCTCACTCACGACCGCCAACTGTTCTACAAGCGAAACCAGGTGATCGCTTCACTGCAACATATTGGGGGATTGGATGATGTTGTGGTCGATGAGATAGTACCGTCCCCGGATCAATTCTTCTATCGCAACAAAATGGAATTTTCTTTTCATGTCTGTCCACCCGATATTTCGACCCGAGGATTTGTTCTCGGCCTCCACGAGCGGGGCCGTTTTGACCGAATTTTCGATGTCGTCGAATGCCACCTCGAATCGGAGCAATCGAATCGATTGGTCAATTTTATCCGTGAAAAAGTTGTCGAATACTCAATCCCTGTTTACGATCTGGTCGCTCACCACGGTTTCCTCAGATTTGTTATCATCCGAGAAGGGAAGAACTCCGGGCAATCGATGCTGACCCTGGTATCGGGCGAGGGCGAATTCGTCGGCAAAGACAAGCTGGTCACAGCCCTCAAAGAAGAATTCCCGCAGTTGACCACAATCATCTGGGTAGTCAACGCCACCATCACCAATATCGCCAAGGGTGAAATCCGAGAAATTCTGCACGGCCCCGGGCATATCGAGGAGGATATCCTCGGGCTCAAATTTCGGATCACCCCCGGATCGTTTTTCCAGACCAATAGCCGTCAGACCGAAAACCTTTACCGGGCCGCCCTTGATCTGGCCGAAATTGGCGAAGACGACACCGTTCTTGATCTATACTGCGGAGCAGGAACTATCGGGATTTGTGCCGCTTCTCGGGCCAGGGCGGTGGTCGGCATTGATATCGAGGAGGAGGCTATAGAATCGGCCCGAGTCAATGCCCGGATTAACAATCTCGAAAACTGCCATTTTTATGCCGGCCCGGCCCGCAAGGTGATGATGCTCGACGAACTGCAAGGTATGAATTTCAACCCGGTTATTATCGATCCCCCCCGAGTCGGGATGCACCCCAAGGCGATGAAAAGATTATTGGAAATTGATCCACGGAGGTTGATATATATATCATGCAATCCGGCCACCTTTGCCCGTGACGCCAAAGAACTGGTCGAGGCGGGATACACGCTTCATAAGGTGACTCCGTTCGATATGTTTCCTCATACAATGCATATCGAACTGGTATCCCGTTTTGAAAAAAATGGTTGATGCCTTGTAAAACCGGAATTATAATCTCTTTTCGGCAATAAATAAGGAGGAGTGAAAAATGCGGGCGTATTTCGCCTGGGGGTTGATAATCTTGGTACTTGCAGCCGCTCCCCTGTCGGCCGAAAGCAAGGCTGAGAAAAATTTCGCGAAACTATCGGCGGAAATTATGCAGAATCTCCAGGAATTCTGGCCTGTTCGGGCTACCATGATGGGGATTCATGACTATGATAACCACTTTGCCGACTACTCACCGCGCAATGTCGAGAATAAACGGAAAGAGTTGCGGAAATTCCTGGCCCGACTCTATAAATACAAATCGGTGCGCTTGCCACATGATATGGATATCGACCGCCGGTTGCTGCGAGGCAATTGTGAAATCGCCAACCTTCGTCTGATAGAGGTTGGTTATCACAATAAAAATCCCAACCTTTATATCGGCGATGCTGCCGATGGAATCTATTATATCCTGATCAGCGATTATATTCCGCTCAGGGATCGGCTCGATAACATCATCGCGCGTATGCATGCCTTGCCTCAATTTTTGCAACGGGGAGAGAGAAATCTGAACGCCCCGCCACCGATCTGGCTTGAGTACGCCGGTGAAAACATCAATAACGTTATCGAATTCTATAATACGGTGACCACTCAGTTGACGAGCCAATTTCCCGATCGATCCGCCGAACTGGAGGAGGCATCGAAGAAGGCGATTGCGGCCTTGAATCATTTCAAGCAGTTCCTTGCCGGACTGACGCCGGGTGACCCCGGTTCTTTCGCCATCGGGAAAGAATATTTCGATTACATGCTCAGGCATCAGTATTTCTTTGATTTTGATGCCGACTCGCTTCTGAAGATCGGTGAAAAATTACTGGCCGAATCACAAAAAGCATATGATGAATACGTCGAGAAGATGAATGAAGAGGGCCGTCGAGATGATGCTCCGATTTTCATTCCTGCCTCGATTACCAGGCAGGATGTTCTCGATTATTACAACTGGGAAATAAACGCGGTAAAGGAATTTATTATCGACCGCGATCTGCTGACCGTTCCCGAGGATGTCGGCAACTGCGTAGCGGTTGAGACACCGATCTTCCTCCGTGGCGTTATCGGAAGCATTGCCTATGAGCCGCCGGGGCCGTTTGATTCGGCCCAAACCGGCTATTTTTATGTCCGACCGGTTCCGGAAAACCTGACTGACGAGCAGAAAAAAGAATATTATCTGAAGATGCACAATCGCAGCTTCCGGGGTTCGGTGGCTCATGAGGCATACCCCGGTCATCATCTTCAGTTGCAACTGGCCGGGCGGGGTGGTTCCGATGTCCGGAAATGGCAGATGAACAACGCCCTGATCGAGGGTTGGGCTCTTTATTGCGAAGAGATGATCTATGAGGCCGGTCTTTATGAAGATAATCCGACTTTTTATCGACGAGTCCTCGGAGGCGTCCGGTTCCGGGCGGCGAGGATTGTGGTCGATGTCAAACTGCAAACGGGACAATTCGACTACGATCAGGCTGTAACCTGGATGAGTGAGACTCTGGATGCCGATACCAGTTGGATCAAGCGGGAAGTTTTGAGATATACCGTCGATCCGGGACAGCCGATGAGTTATCTGATGGGTAAACGGGCGATTATGGAATTGCGCGAAATCATTAAAGCCCGTGAGGGAGAGAACTTCAGTCTAAAATCGTTCCATGACCGGCTGCTGGCCGAGGGCTCCATTCCGGTATCTTTGATCCGGGAAAAGATGCTTAGATAAATGCCTCTGACTTTTATCCATGCCGCCGATTTTCACCTTGGCGCCAACCTGCATCGCTTCGGAACTGCTCGTGAGCGACTGCAGGATGCACAGTTTCGGGCACTTGAAATAACGCTCCAGCAGGCCGTCGATAACCGGGCGGCCTTTGTCCTAATTTGCGGCGATCTGTTCGATCAGAGAAACCCATCACCTGGAATTGTCCGGAGAACATCTGAAATATTTTCAACCTGTTCCCATATGCCTGTCTATATTCTTCCCGGCACCCATGACTTTTTGAGCGATAATTCAGTATTCGGGCCGGGGAAGGAAAGATGGACCGGTGATAATATCATCATTTTGGATAATACCATAACCTCGCCGCATCGGGTCCCTGGCGTCGACTGCCATCTTTATTTTTGCCCCAATCAATCTAATCGCTCGTCAACCTCGCCTATCACCGGAATGATCCGGCAAAACGAATCGGGATATCATATCGGATTAGCTCATGGATCCCTCCAAATCGGCGGGCTCGACTTCAAAAACGATTACCCGATTTATCCAGAAGATATAAAGAAAACCGGATTAGACTACCTTGCCCTGGGGCACTGGCACAATGGCCGATTAGAAAAGCATGGCCCGACCACCGTCGCCTACCCCGGCACCAGTCAACCGATCTCCTGGTCGGACCCCGAGGCGGGATCGGTACTTGTTGTCAGACTTGAAGATAGTGGTTCGGTAGAAGCTCTCCCGGTGACCACTTCGGGGATAACTTTGAAGAAGATAGAAGCCACTATTTACCATCCTCTGGAGGTTTCTCAACTGCTGGAAAAAACGGCCAATCCGAACTCCATTGTAAAGCTAAAGCTTCAATATTCCGATAATTTTAATGATAAGCTCGAAGTCGAGAAAATTATAAAAAAGTGGTCACCGAGGTTTTTACTGATGCAATCCGATAATCAAAAACCGGATGAAAAGCCGGCTTTGTTAGGTGTTCCCGAAGAGGGCCACGAGCTGTTGATTAAGGCGTTTAAAGCTGAATTGAATCATCTCAAAGAGGCTGACAGCCCGGAACATGCTGAATTGTATGAAAAAGCCGCCAGCCTGGGAACCCGAATTATTACCGGTGAGGAGTAAATGGATAGCAGAACGATCATAAAGTCCCTCCGCATCGAAAACTTTGGGTGTTTCCGGGACCGGAAAATTGAATTCGACTCCGGATTCAACCAGATTATCGGCCCAAATGAAAGCGGCAAATCGACTATCATCAAAGCTTTGTTCACCATTCTTTTCGAAGATGGTTCCACCAAGAAAAAAGCAGTCGCGTCTAATAGTAACTGGTCCTCAGATCGTTCTTTTCGCCTGACCCTGGAATTTTCAGTCGGTGACAAGATTTTCACCCTGTTGAGGGATTATCAGGCCGACCGGGATATTATGACCGATTCCGATGGGATTATTTTCGAAGGCAAGGTTATCGGAGAAAAACTTTCAAAATATTTCGGTGTCGCCGATCGCACCCTTTTTGAATCGACTTTCTGTTTTTCATCTGATAATCCGGCCGCACCGGAATTGAGCCGGAATAAATTGCAGTCGGCGATAGAGATTCCGGTTTTCTATGGATTTGACCGAGGCCGGGCCGACCGCTACCTTGATGATGAAATAAAAAAGCTGGATAATCCCCGCGCTCATGGTCAGCGCGAGTTAGACGAAGTTGCCGATCAGATATCGGCCCGTCTTCAGGAAAAGTCGGATATTGAAAAGCGATGGGAGGCGCTCGAAAAAGATCGCCAGGAACTTGAAGGAATCCGAGGCCAGGTAGATGAACATGAACAGCGGATAGAGTATCTCGAAAAGGAAATCGAGGGAGCCGTCGCTTATCAGGAAATCAATGGCAGGATGATTAATCTCGAAGACCGTCTGCAGGTTCATCTTGGCAGTTATTCCCGTGCCGTTCAGGTTGCTGAGGATCTGGTCAGAGTTGAAACCGAATTGAATCGTCTGGCCCCCCCCGATCCGGAGGAGATGGACCGGATTTCCGATAAAAGCGACGAACTTAACAACCGGGTGAATGAGTCGAAACAGGCGATGGATAACCTGATTACTCGACGCAAGAAGGCCAATCGCGGATTCATAGCGGCCACTCTGGTGCTCGTGCTTCTCTGCCTGACTTATGTTATCGAGCAAAACGGATATATCCAGATTGGGCCGGTGGCCGATATTTTCCCGTATTCCATTCCGGTCATGGCTCTTGTCTGGTTGTCACAGATGGGAGTATACCTGTCTCAGTATTTCAACAAGAAAAAGGCAACCGCAGTATTCCGGGACAGCGTTACCGAAATGGATCAGTTTTATGCCGAACTCAACCAGAAATATGGTCAGCAGGCGGCCGATCCGATCAGGACATTGCAAGAGATCGTACAGAGAAGGCAGGCGTTGGAAATCAGCGCCGAAAATCTTCGAAATACCATTGATGCCTTGTCCGAAAACAAAGGACTGGATCATCTTACCAGGATAAGAGAGCAAATCGAAGGCGAGGTAGCCCAAATCAACGAGGAACTGGCGCCCCTGTCAGCTTTCGCTTCCTCTTCGGCTAATTTGCCCGACTGTAAAGAAGAAATGATTTCACGGCGCGTTCGCGCCAACGCTCTCCGTGAGCGCATGGCCCATCTCACCGAACGATGTACGGCTCTTGACTCCCTGAAGGAAAGCCTGTCCAAAGTTGAAGGCCAGATTGATATTCTGAAAAGTAAACACAATGGTCTCACCGAACGGCTGGAAGTCCTGAGAATCACCCGGCTGGCCCTCAATCGTGCTGCCGACCAGTTGATCGAAGATACCTTCGAAGCGTTCAGTGCCTCATCATCAGCATTTCTCGATTCCCTCACGAACGGTCGGTACGACCAGCTCCGCTTTCGCCGCGATCCGGATCGATTCGAGGTGAAAATTTCCTCCACCGATCAATGGCTCGAAGTTACCGATACTTTCTCATCATCGACCCGCGATTGTATTTATCTGGCTTTACGTATGGCCGGAGTTGCGCTGCTATCGGCCGAATTCGCTCCGCCGATAATCCTCGATCAGGCCGAAACCCGCATGGATCGGGAGCGGCAAAGAGGATTCTTCGACCTGCTTCAAAAAATCGTCGCGAAACGCCAGATTATCTTTATCGGCGTTAGGAAGGCAGAATTGGTTGCCGACTCCCGTGTGATTGAGTTAGGACAGAGCGAGGCGGTTGCGAGCTCATCGGGCATAGTCTAAAATTTCTCTTTATTTCCTTCTTCCAATCATTATATTATAAGCCTATGGCTGAACAAAATATTCGCGCGCCCTGGCGCTCCGAGTTTATTCTGGGCAAAAAGGAGAAGGGGTGCGTCTTTTGCAAACTGGTTAAGGCGAAGAAAAAAAGCCTTAAAAATCTGATCCTGTATCGCACCGAGAAGTCGTATATTGTCTTGAATAAATTCCCCTACAACGGAGGGCATCTGCTTATTGTGCCCAACCGTCATATCGGGGTGCTGGAACGTCTGACCGAACAGGAATCGATTGAGTTGATCAAATTATCCCAATTGGCGGTTAAAGTTATGAAATCCTGTCTGAGACCGAATGCCTTTAACCTCGGCATGAATCTCGGCCGTCCGGCCGGAGCCGGAATCCCCCGCCATTTGCACATGCATATTGTGCCTCGCTGGACCGGCGATTCCAACTTTATGCCGATCGTCGGCAAAACCAGAGTCCATTCGATTCCGATGGAACTGATCTATAAAACCCTGGCCGAGGGATTTGCCAAAGTATGAGTCTTCGCCGGATACCGACCAAAGGCGACCTGTTGCGCCTGCAGAAGCTGTATCGCACCGATAAACGGATTGCGGAAGTTCTCGGCAATGGTGTCACCGAACATCTGGTCGCCTACTGGCGTCGTAAAAAAGGGATACCCAAATACTCATTCCCCAAGTTTTCCGAAAATGACATCCGCGAGGTCTGGGACCGGTTCGGCGACGACTTCCACGCCGGAATGGAACTTGGTATTTCCAAGGCCGCCTTCTATAATTGGCGGCGGCGTTATAAAATCATCAAAAAACCGGATGCCCTCAAGCTTGAGCAACTCAGCCTCGAACTGCATACTCGCGACAGGAAGCGCCAGCGTTTATCCGGTACCGGTCGTCAGACTTTCGCCCAGAAACTTCTGGCCCAGAGAGCTGGTGTCGATGGCAACGAGCCGGGGGAGAAGGTCGAAGTTGAGCCGGATATGATGCTGGTCCCCGGCGGCAGCGGAAAGGTGTTGCAGCTTTTCAATGAAACCGGCATGACCTATGTCCGCAATCCGAACCGTATTGTCATCCCCCTCGACAACGTTTCTACGTCCGACAGCCCCGATCTGGCCGAAGTCCATAAATCGGTCAGGGATTTCGTCCGGCGGCAGCAAATTAAAAATTTCTTCGATATCGGCGAGGGTAATCCTCAGCAAATAGTTATCGAAAAAGGCCTCCTTCTTCCGGGACAGCTCAGCCTCGGCAATATCAATGGATCGACCACCCTGGGATGCATGGGGGCGCTGTCGCTCGATGTCGATCCCGAAGAGATGTCGAATATCTGGGCCACCGCCAAGGCGGAAATCGAAGTTCCCGAGGCTATCCGCGTCAATATTTCCGGACGCCTGCCGCGAGGAGTCTTCGCCCGCGATGTTATTCACTATATCATCGCCCATTTGACCGATTCCGAAGCCGACGGGAGAGTGATCGAATATTACGGTACCGGGATTGACCAGATGTCGATCTCGGAAAGAATTACGCTGTGCAATATGTCTTCGGCGACCGGCGCCAAAGCAGCCGTATGCCCCTTTGATGCGACCACCCGCCGATATGTCAATCCGCGAGCGCGCCGGCCGTTCACACCGGTGATGGCCGACCGTAACGCTGATTATGCCGCCGAGTTTTCATTTGAAATCAACACCATGAGGCCGGTGGCGGCCGGACCGGAGAAAATCGAGGCGGTAACGCCGATCGAGGAAATCGACGGTTTTCCAATAAGACAGGTATTTATCGGCGGCATCACCAACGGCCGCTTCGACGATTTGAAAATCGTCGCCGATATCCTCAAGGGCAAACGAGTCAACCCCGAGGTCCGGTTTATTCTCCAGCCCGCCTCGCGAGCGGTTTACCTGGAGGCCCTTAAAAAAGGGTTGATCCGCGTTTTCATCGAGGCCGGAGCGATCATTGTCAATCCTGGAAGTCCTCTGTTAGGCGGCAGGATGCCACTTCTGGCTCAGGAGGAGAAGGGGCTGACAACTCATTTCGATACCAATTTCGAGAGCGGCAACGGCGAGATGTATCAGGTTTCGCCCGCCACTGCTGCAGCCTCGGCCCTTACCGGGCTGATCACCAATCCCACCCCCTACATAAAAATATAACCGGTGGCAGAAGCCACTTTTGGGCTGTCGCGCGGATGACCATAACTACTGCATGAATTATCGTCTGGACAAGCGAGCCGATTAGCCGGGGCCGCTTTTCGGCTGTCGCGCGGATGACCATAACCAGTGCTTGCGTAAACGCCAGGCAGACCCTTCATTCCTCAGGACTGTCTCAGAGTTACTGCATCCGGCAGACATCATTGGCATGTCCGCTCGGACATGGGCGACCAGATGGGCAAACTGGTGATAATGAAATAAGCGTATACCAAACTAGCAATGTCATGAATTAATATCCCTGTGAATGTACACTCAACCGTGGCGCACCGGCTTATGATAATTATGCCAGAAGAATTAATTTATTATCGCATTTGATACGGTTTCTTTTATATTGTATATGGAGGTTGAGCGTGATGATTTCAGGCAGGCGTCGGGCATCCGGTCTTTTTTCGAAAACATTTCCATGTATAGGAATCTGTTTTTTGGTCGTCTTTCTGATGCTAATCGCCAGCAATGGCATTTGTATCGCAGAATTATTAAAACCGGGGTTTGGGAAACCACTCGATTCGGTCAGTATATCTGATCCGGAACGGAATGAAAAAAATGCCGATGGATTCCCTTACTTTGAGAGTATGCTACACGATGTAAACAACCTGGGAATGCAGGTTAGTAATTCCGGCAGGTATACCACTGCCGAGTTCCCTCGAAATTCGGAATTTCAATACCTGAGCGGTTGCCAATTATGGATCGGGGGTATAAGAGGTCGGGATACTCTTGTTTCCGCTCGGGGGTTCGCGTCTGTTCTTGAATTTTCTCCCGATCAAGGTGAGTCCGGGGCCATAATTCGTCGATCGTTACTTCGGCACAGTGATGATTATCATAAAGATGCCATATCCGAACAGGATTTTATATGCACCTTTACCGACACCTTAACCGATGCGGCAATTATCCATGAGAATCAATTTGAAAACAGGCCTCATATTCCCTTGCATCTGAGCGTTCATCAGAATAGCTATGCCTGGGGCATCCCTTATGCTGAGGATTTCATTATTGTCGACTGCCAAATTAGCAATATCGGTTCGATGCCGATCAAAGATATGTACATCGCTCTCTGGGTCGGTGGTCTTCCTCGTCATACTTCAGTTTCCGTCCCGACCGGATTAATTAATACCGGTTTTCTGTCAACCCTCGAATCGCCCCCCGGATCCTGCCAGCCGGTGGATTCGGTTATTATGGCATGGTTCGCCGATAACGATGGCAAGTCCAATATATATCAGGAGTGGGAATATACCTCCCCGCGGTCAGTAATAGCGGTTCAGATTCTATCCCCCCTGGGTCGTGGAAAACGCTGTAATTTCAATTGGTTTTCCGGTCAGATTGACCCGAAATATAACTGGGGACCCCGCCGAGCCCCAACCGATGATGACCCTTTCCGTGAATTCGCATATCACTACATGGGAACTCCGCTGACCGATAAGGATATGTATTATATGATGTCGCATCCCGAAGTCGACTACGACCAGATGTTCACGGCTATCGGCCACACCGATGAGGGATTCCTGCCGCCCCCCGAACCGCGATTTGCCGCCGAATTGGCTGGCGGATTCAATACAACCTATTTATTGTCGATAGGCCCCTATTCGCTTGATCCCGGCGACAGTATTCCCTTCACCTTCGCCTTTATTGCCGGCGAGAATTTCCATGTCAATCCCTGGGATTATAGAAACTACTTTGACCCCTATCATCCCCAGCTATATTACGACAAGCTCGATTTCTCCGACCTGGCGAGGAATTCACAATGGGCCCGCGCGGTCTACGACAACCCCGGTATCGACACTGATGACGATGGCTACAGCGGCGAATTCTGCTGGATATACACCTGGCGAGACACTACCGATTACGATCCATCCGACAGCTTTGTCGTCGATTCGATCAGGCAGTACTACACCGGCGACAGTATTCCCGATTTCAAAGCAATGATGCCGCCACCGCCGCCGGAAGTTCGCGTCTATCCCGATTATGGCAAAATCACCCTACGATGGAACGGTCAGGAATCGGAGACCACGCCCGATTTCTTTTCGGGGGTGGTCGATTTTGAGGGCTACCGGGTCTACTACGGTCAGGGTGATCGGCTGTCCGACTTTGTCCTGCTCGCCTCGTATGATATCGATGATTATATCGTGTATCATTTCGACACCGATCTGCGGTTGTGGCGAAAAATCTCAAATTCGGCCAGGCATGACAGCTTGAAGCAGGTTCATGGCAATGATTTCGATGCTGATGAGTACTACGATCAATTTCACTATTTCCACGATTATAAAACCGGCGAGATATATTATTTTACGCGGCAGGACTGGAATCAATCGGATCTGTCGAACCAGCTCGGCATTCACAAAGTGTATCCCAACGCCTCGCCAGATGATTTAACCGATATCACGGAGGAGGGATGGCGTCGTTGCTATGAGTATGAATATATTATCGACAATCTGGAGCCATCGATTCCGTACTGGTTCGCGGTGACCGCCTTTGACTATGGATCGTTTCAGTATGGGATTGGCCAGTTGGAGACATCGCCACTGACCAACATGGTCAAGGCTTACGCCCTGCCAGCGGTCGACACGGTGGAGCATCGTGGTCTCGAGGTAACCGTTTACCCCAATCCGTATCGCATCACCGATCGTTATGCTCGCGCCGGCTATGAAAACCGCGACCGGACCAAAGCGGCGGCATGGTCGCGTCGTATCCATTTCGCCAACCTGCCAAAAATCTGCACGATCCGCATTTACACCGTGGCCGGTGATTTGGTGCGTGAGATCAAGCATTATTGTCCCGAAGGTGATCCCGATGCGCAGCATGAAGAGTGGAATATGGTCAGCCGCAACACCCAGGCGATTGTGACCGGGATATATATCTGGCATGTCCGCTCGGAGATGGGCGACCAGATCGGAAAACTGGTGATAATAAAATAAAATTTAAAATTATTTACTTGACAAAATAATTCAATATGACTAAATTGAATTAGTAAAGGCAAGGTATCAACTTCATCGGCGCACGAATTGTTTATTATCTTGATCCGCTTTGCAGCATAGCCGGGCATGGGAATTAAGAAACAAGCAAGTTTGCTATAGAATATAATCGGCAAGTCCGAACCTTAGAGCACAGTGATCATCGCGTGAAGTGATGGATCATAGATTTTGGCTTGCCCGGTGTTGAATGCCGATATTGCAATGGCGCAGGTTTGTTTAGAGACAATTGACCGGTCAGTTCACCCAATCTTCATGTTGTCGATCAGGCGGATCGAGCCGAGCCGAACGGCCAGGGAAACTACCGTGTCCTTTTCGATCCGGGTGACGGGACGGAGGGTCTCCATATCGGTGAAAGCGATATAATCGACCTTTCCGGCCGGAGCCAGATCATGAAGTTCGCGCCGCATGTCGCGGAGGATAACCGATATCCGTTCTTCGCCCTCCATGCACAACTTTCGAGCAATCCGCAACGCCTGATACAAAGCGGTCGCCTGTTCCCGATGCATAGGGGAGAGGTAACCGTTGCGTGTGGACAGCGCCAGACCATCTTTTTCCCGCACGGTGGGGCAGATCACCATCTTGATCGGCCAGTTTAGATCGGCCACCATTCTTTTGAGCACCATCGCCTGCTGATAATCCTTCATTCCGAAAACAGCGAAATCGGGCCGGACGATATTAAATAATTTAGTGACGACAGTTGTCACCCCTCGGAGATGATTCGGGCGTGATGCGCCTTCGAGATCATCGGTCAGTTTGTGAACCGAGACATAAGTCCGGTAATCATCGGTGTACATATCCTGAACTTTGGGAATGAAAACAACCTTACTGCCGGCTTTTTGAATCAGTTCCAGATCGCTTTTGGCGCTGCGGGGGTAACGCTTGAAATCCTCACCCGGCCCGAACTGGGTCGGATTCACAAAGATCGTCGTGACGACCACGTCGGCCAGTTTCAGGGCGCGTTTGATCAACGACCGGTGTCCGTCATGCAGAGAACCCATAGTCGGCACAATCGCGATCGTCTTTTTGGAGGCGACCAGTTTGCGCGACAGTTTCTGCTGGGCGGAAATGGTTTTGTTTACGGTAAATTTCATTATTCCAAAAATGATTCCTCGTCCGAGGGATAACTTCCGGATCGGACATCTTCTGAAAACTGTTTTGCCGCCTTCTCGATCTCAGCGGCGACGTTAGCATATCTTCGAACAAAGCGCGGGGTTATCTGATCATACATACCGATGATATCGTTGATAACCAAGACTTGCCCGTCGCAATGAGTGCCGGCCCCGATTCCGATCGTGGCCATCTTGACCGCTTTGGTTATTTTTTCGGCCAATGGCGCAGTCATCAATTCCAGCACACATGAAAAGCATCCCGCCTCATCCAGGGCATGAGCCGATTCGATAACATAATTACGTCCCACCTCGGTACGGCCCTGCACTCGCGCGCCGCCGAAACGATGCACCGACTGTGGTGTCAGGCCGATGTGCCCCATAACCGGAATGCCGAGTTCGATCAGGCGCTTGATAGTCGGGGCCATCTCGATACCACCTTCAAGTTTTACCGCCTCGGCCCCGGATTCTTTTAAAAACTTTCCGGCATTGACAATCGCCGTTTCCGTGGAAGACTGATACGACATAAAAGGCATATCGGCTATCACCAGTGACCGCGCGGCGGCGTCGGCCACGGCCCGAGTATGAAACAACATTTTGTCCATCTCAGCCGAAAGCGTATTATTATGACCGTAGACAACCATGTTGAGAGAATCGCCTACTAATAGTGCGTCGACTCCGCTCTTTTCCAGAATCTGGGCGGTATAATAATCGTACGCGGTCAACACCACGATTCTATCGCCCTTCTGTTTCTTCTTCAGAAAAGTGCGGGTCGTTATCTTTTTCATTTTCGGAGTTGTCGACATATCGGCACCCTATAAAACGCGGTTGTCGAGATCGCCGGCCGGCGAATAATACATGGTATGCGGCTGCGGCCTTTTTATCTGTTCCACCAAATCATCGAGATGTTTCTGATTATTTACAAAATCTATTTCATCGGTTTTGACGACCAGAAGCGGCGCCTCACTGTAATTGAAAAAGAAGGAATTGTACGCATCGTTGAGGGCATCGATGTAATCGGTGTCGATCGGTTTTTCGATTGCCTTGCTGCGCATCCGGATTCGCTTCATTATGATCGGCGTCGAGGCTTGCAGGTAGATGACCATATCCGGCTTGGGGATATCATGCTTGAGAACCGCGGACAACTTATTGTACAATTCCAGTTCACGGTCGGATAATGTCACCGAAGCGAACAGGGCGTCCTTCTCGAAAAGATAATCGGTGATGATCCGGTTGATGAAAAGGTCCCGCTCCAGAAGCCGTTGCTGATGCTGATAACGGGACATCAGGAAAAACATCTGAGTCGAAAAGGCGAATCGCTTTTGATTTTTGTAGAAATCGGTCAGGAAGGGGTTGTTGGATGTTTCCTCCAAAAGTAAACCTGCCTCCAGACGATTGGCCAGAAGTCTTGCCAGGCTGGTTTTACCGACCCCGATAACACCCTCAATCGCTATATACTGGGGCAGTTCGTTACTCAACGTTGGTTTCCTTAACGATTTTCACACCCTGATCGCCGACGGCGGCGAACATATCGGAAAATTTCTTTTTCGTTCTCGGATCGACGATTTCAGGATCTATTTCATACATCGGAATCAGCACAAAGGCTCGTTCGGCCATCCTCGGATGAGGGATTTCGAGACGTTCATTCTTGAAAATACGATCTCCGAAAAGGACGATATCGATATCGATGACGCGGTTGGCTCGCGCGTTTTTTTCAGTACGCCCGAATTCTATTTCCAGTCGTTCGGTATTATCCAAAAGCTGTACCGGCTTGAGGGAACAATCGAGTTTGAGAATCTTATTCAAAAAATCGGGGCAATCCTCGGGGCAATCGAGTGGTCGGGAGTGATACAGGGATGATTCAGCCAGCAGCTTCAAACCGACCATCTGCGACAGACGTTCGGTGGCGCGAGTAAGATAAGATTCACGGTTTCCCAGGTTCGAGCCGAGCGAGAGATAAACGACTTCACCCATCAGTATCCTCCGAGACCAAAAGTTTTTCCGGCGCGGTCTGGCGTCGTGTGACTTCTACTTCTATAAAGTCGATATTCCCGTTTATCGGCGGAACCAGTTTGCGCACCCTGATGGTAACCTCGATTACGGCAAAGGCGTCCAGAATCTCCGTAGCCAGGTTAACCGCCAGGCCCTCCAGCAGAGAAAACGACCGATTCTGTACAATATCGGCGATGAGATCATAGATTGCGGCATAGTCGATGGTGTCAGTCAGACGGTCGGTTTTTCCCGGTTCGGCCAGATCGGTGGTCAGTTCGCAATCAACCTCAAAACGGCGGCCGGTTTCTTTCTCGGCCGCCGAGACACCATGATAACCATAAAAGGTCATATTGACAAGCCGAATTCTATCCATCTGATCTCTTCCTTGATGTGGGCGGTTGGAACAGCTTACGGGTTTCTTCAATCGCCTGCTTGTACACTTCCGGTTTGCCGGTGAGTGAGAATCGGATATACCCCTCGCCGTTTTCCCCGAAGGCTAAACCGGGTACCGCCAGTATGCCGCCCTTGAGATACATCAGCCGGCAGAAACGGCGTGACTGTTTCCGCCCCGGTAATTTTGCCCAGTAGAACGGCCCGACACGATTTTCCGTCGGCACCAGGCGTAACTTGGCGCATAGCTGATCGACCAGCATGCGATTTTGGGCGTATTTGCTTTTCAACTTTTCTATCTCGGACCGGGAGCCTTCGCAGGCCTCACCGGCTGTTTTGACCTGATAGCCGCCGAGGTCATAACCGAAAATGCGGGATAAGCGTTTCAGGGCGATGATTATCGCAGGTTGAGCCACGGCAAAAGCGCAGGCCGGTTGTGGACGCCCAAAATTATACGCGTAGGAATAAAGTTCAATCGAAGTTTTTCTGCCGCCCGGCAGAGCAAAGAGAGAAGCCGGATGGTCACCATCTATAAAAGCATCAAAAGCCTGATCCAATATCAAAAGCGTATTCTCTCGCCCGGCTACATGGAGGATCTCTTCCAAATCATCCTTGTTCAGGACAGCTCCGGATGGGTTATGCGGCGTGTTGAGAATCATGCCTCGCGCCGTGCGAGCGACACTGCTGGAAATGGCGCTTAAGGCCGGTTTGAAATTATTCCGTTCGCTCAGATGATAGGGGATAGTCTCGGCCGAGGCCAGTACGGCTGCAGCGCGATAATGCCATACCCCCGGGTCCGGGGTTAAGATCATTTCACCGGGATTGAAATACGCCATGGAAAGCAGGTTCAGAATCTGGCGGATACTGCCGCCGATAAATATCTCCTTGGCCGGATTGATTTTGCCGCCATAGCGATTCCGATACCAGGCGGCGGTTTTCTCACATAGTTCGCCGATTTCAGCTTCGGTAGCTTTGCGGATAATCTCCTCGGATACCTCGCCGTCCGGGATAGACGGCCATCCGAAACGGGCCAGATCGAGAATTTCACGCCCGAGCATTTTTTTGCTCCCTTTTCTCCTAGGCAGAAAATCATCCAGCACCGGGGGCAAATGATAGAGTCTGTCCGCTTTCTCCAAAACCAGCTTTTTTACCATTATCGCATAACTCCCGTTGTTTCTACGTATGACCGTTTCGTTCGTTCATCACATTTCACATGTCTTGCCTCAAACAGGCTTTTGCCTGCGTCTGCCGATTGGGGATATCTTATTGGCAATCATCGGGGAACCCGGTTTTCGAGGCACTCTACTCCACCCCAAATAAACCGTTTTCGCTCAAACAAGTCAATAGCCAGCCGGCTGTTTTTGAATCGAATCCCGGCAGGGGTCATATCTCGACATCGCTCTCTTTTTAGAATCCATGCACAACTCTCATGACCTTCAAGCGGTCGTCGCACATATTTTGTGCGCCCGCCATGTCGATCAGACTCGCTAACTTAGCCTTATATTAATACAATACAACACGTTGCCGATACGGGCACGGTTCTTGTTATACAAAATAGACAACTGCCAAAACAAAAAAACGGAGGCGGGAAGAAAATGAGAAACTTAAACAGCAAAATCAAACCTTCTGTCACCCTTCTGATCCTTTCATTTATGACGTTGGTTTTTTGCGTAGCTTCGCCGGTCAAGGCAGTCCGTATCAAGCATAAGGGCAAAACCACCACTACCACAGACGCCAGGGATTATGTCTCGCCCTGGTCGTTCCAGATATTCCTCGATGAACGGATCACTGACGATGACGATGATTACAGCGGTATTCAGTTTTCAGTGAATCATTTTTTGTCGGGGAAAAATGCTCTGAGGTTTAATCTGGGAATCTCTGACCGCAATACCGGATTTGACGATGAGAAAATATTCCGTCGCGGCGACGCCGATTACATTTTTGAAGAATATAACGAGTTCGACATTACCGGGGTGACGATGTCACTCCAGGGGATGTTTTACAGTTCGCCCAAAAAGGAGCCGCGGCTATACTGGGGATTCGGTCCCCGGTTGGGAATCAGAGATGCCAATCCCAGAGTGTTGGTCAATTACTATGGCGATCCTCCGGATGATCTCTATATCCTTGATTATGACGACGGCACCTTTGTTTCTTTCGGGATCGAGGGATCGCTGGGATTCGAATGGTTTCTGGGTCAGAACATGAGTATGGTGGCCGAATACGGCCTGGCCCTTCAGAAAGAATGGTACCTCCTGGAATTCGACTATTACGACCACCATGGCCGGATAATCACCGAGACGGAAACATTCGATAATGGTTTTCATCTCGATGCGTCGTATATCAGGTTCGGGTTGTCGATGTATTTCTAGACGTTGTTTGAAAAACTCCGTTTTCGGTACCGTCGGGTTTTATCCGTGACGGCGGACAAAGACCCGACGGGTATAAAAACTTCTCTAGATAAATTATACCCACAGACAGTCTAAATTGATCCCCGGTATACCGGGATCTGCATTTGTCGGGCAAGAGCTCTACTCCCGTTGCTAAGGGATAATGCGTATTTACAGGCCGCAATCTTTGATTGCAGCCGCTCATGCTGGAAGTTATTATTCTTTAATATAATATTCGCCTATTGTAGTTGTAGTTTGGAACGATACATAAGTTTACCTAATATTACTTGACAATGCGGTATCTTCTGACTATTCTCTATAAAGCCAATATTCACCAGAACTGAGTAATAATTGCAGGGAAGTTAGTCACTTCTTGGGTCTAAGTGATTAATTGAATCTTCGAATTTTAATCTTTAGAGAAGGGATGGTACAGTGAGAAAAATTACAATATTGGTTATTGCTATATCAGCGATTCTGCTGGTCGGCTGTACGACTAGAATGCAGCATATTCCCAAGCTGAATATAGCTGGCAAGTCGATACAGGGATCGACTTTTTCTGTCTCCGACTATACTATGGTTGAACCTGAAGTAAAAAGCGACGATGCTTTTTCAATACTCTTGTTCCCATTTTTACCGCTGGCGGGAAATAACCAGAAATTGGTTTATGGTATGATTGATAATGCTGTCAAAAAAGTATGTGAAGAGAACAACTACGATTTTATGACAAATGTAAAGGTGTATTTTAATATGTGGGGGATTCCGTATTTGTATGGTAGAGTTAAAGTTACTATAGTTGGGGAAGGCTGGACAAAGAAAGCCTCGGGTGAATTACAAGACGAATTGTTGCAGTTGGGATTCAGTCTTGATGACAATGGAGGTAAGATATAATGAAAAAGTCAATAATAATACTAATCCTGGTATCATCAATTCTTCTAATCGCTGGATGCACCCGAACCGCGAAGTTTGGAATAATTGGAACCAGAAATATTGACTATTCCGCCTCATATGAGAGGAGTGATCTTACTCAGGTCAAAAATGAGTTCGTTTGGTTCTTAATATTTCCTATCTCTACCGACATTCTTCATCCGATGGAAGTAATTGATCTTGCCTTGGAGAAAGGTGGATATGAATTTCTCACAGATGCTGAAATAAAGGATACTAGAATTTCATTGCTTTTTGGTCTTTATTTGGCTATGGAAGTACGCGGCACGGGATGGAAAAAAGTCGGTGGTCATGCGAGTTTGGATATAGATAATAAACCGATTTTAGTTTATAGCGAAAATAATGAGCTAAAGCTAACTTCTGAGTTACCTCCGGAATTACTAGAAGAAATTGAAGCCAAAGGGCTTTTGGTTAACCCATAGTTTTTTATCCCTCAGGATGTTCGTTTAAGGCGAACGCCGCGCGTTAACCTGAGTGAGATATGCACTGAATAAAAGAGGCAGTAGTTTCCGACTCCTGCCTCTTTTTCTATTTATCAACTTTTGGTACCGTCGGGTCTTATCCGTGCCGGCGGACAAACTCCCGACGGGTAAATAACTCCTGTCAATAACCTTCTACACATCACCAGCCATAATCAATCCAGGAGCAGATACAGTGATCAGCAACTGTCCGGCAAGAGCACGGCCAAGCGGCTACCGGCAAGTCTATCCGATTGTCCTGCCTTAATAGAAACCCGCGCATTTATATGATTTGCCCTATGGGTACACGAGTCTCGGTTTTTCTCAATTACAGCAATCCTCCACCGGCGGAGGCCCGCCCTTAAAAATATAACCGATGAGATATACAGCATCACCGACATTGGTTGCGTCATCGCCGTTGGCGTCACCAATGCAATACGGATTAGGGGCATCCCCGCCTTGGAATACATAGCCGATCAGGAAAACCGCGTCGCCGACATTAACCGCTCCGTCAGAATTCGCATCGCCACAGATTATCGGGCTTCCGCTCTGAGGAGATACCGGCGTTCCCTCATTGTAAGCCAGATCGACCGGGACGATAGTGAAGTAATAGGGCTGACCTTCCGGCTCAGTGTACTCGTATTGATAGCCGTCTCCGGGATCGGAGTTGGCGTCCAGCCGAGTCTTTATCGAATCTAATGGTGACATCAAAGGAGGTACCAGATCGCTGGGATCGTCGGCAATAAGAATCTTGAAATACCGTATCGTCTCATCAGCACCAAGGATGTCTTGGGTTGGCTCGTACCAGGTTATCGTGTAGATCTGCGAGTTATAAGTTACTGAAAATCCGGTAACCGAATCCGGCGGATAGTCATCGATGATAAGGTCGAAGTGAACCCCGCCGGCCGAAGTATCCGGGGGGAATTTGTAGAGGTTGAAATTCACCGGCGAGGTATCGAGGTGATTGCCGACATCGTTAAATATGCGATAGACAAAGAAAGTATCCTCTTCCGGAGCCAGCGAGAAGTGGACTTCCATGTCGGCGAGACCCAACTCGGAATCGGGGAAGATATTCCAGTCCGGCAACAAATCCTCGACGCGCATGATGAAATCGCAGTAATCCCCATAAGGATTAACAACCCAAATCGTTTGCTCAAACCAAGTGGTTATTGGTTGCTTGGAATCTGCCGAACCCTTGGGTGTGGAACCCTTCTTGCTCGCCAGATGGCCGCTATTGATGACCCCGCAGTTGTTTTCATGATAGGGATTGATCGAAATCTGGGGATCGCGCTCATGCAGTATCAGGCATCCCAGGCAGAAGTGTCGGCTTTTTAGGCTATCCGGGATTAACCAGTTGAAATAGACTCTCTCTTCTTCATCAATAAGGATTTCGGGAATAGTTTTGACCGAGTCGTCGTTAACCTCATCAATAATCAAATCCGCCCCTTCGTATGGAAAGCGCAAGCCGGTTGATGGATTACGGTACCAACACCTGATGGTAGAGTTTTCGAGGGCGGTATCACCGATATTCCAGCCG
This sequence comes from Candidatus Zixiibacteriota bacterium, assembly GCA_030668485.1. Classification (GTDB taxonomy): domain Bacteria; phylum Zixibacteria; class MSB-5A5; order GN15; family JAAZOE01; genus DAOUTW01. The sequence continues at coordinate 21,095 of DAOUTW010000029.1, read as the reverse complement.
CGCACATAAAGGTGGTTGATTTCGCCGTATACGGGGGCGTCAGCAGTGCCATCGTCGTTATTGTCGATCCAGATATCGGGGCTTTTCCACCATCGGCGATAACATTGTGTATCAGGAATGTCTCCCGTATCCGAACTGCAATCACGGATCATAAGATTGGATTTACTGATTTCCATCCCGATCGGAATTTTGCGGGGAGAATTAAAAGCATCATTATTTACCTGGACAGTGCATTCGAAAGCCTCTCCATAACCGGCCCCCGGGGGCGCGCTGAAGGTGAGTTGAACATTTACGGTATCGTCCCAAAATTGATTGATACTGCCATCCTGAGGATTGGCCTCTGCCCAGTCTGAGCCATCGACGTATATAAAGTCAATAGTGAAATTATTGACCAGGGACCCGGGATTATATATCCGCAATTCAATGGTTGTGTCACTAACCTTATTAACCAATAATTTCTCTTCACTATAATTTCTCCCGTAACCCCATTCGGCATCATCGGCATATAGGGGTTCGTCAGCCGTCTCACGGCATACCGTCCGCAGCCACATGACAGGATTGGCGTAGTCGGTTTGTACGCCGGGGTAAACGTCGTTAATGTAAAGAATATCCAGAACGTTCTGACCCGTCAGGGGGCCGCACGTTTCCATTCGTCCATAGCGAGCTATCGAGGCCCAATAATCGCTTTCGCAGAATCCGGGATCGCAATTATCCGTAACCGAGTTGGTGAGATTTTGGGGCAGGTCCCACCAATACCCGTAATCAGCGGAGGTTGTCAGGTAAAGTTCGCCGTTAATCAGTCTGTTAGCATTACATGTGTCGGCACACGGATCGGTCTTGTTTCCGAATTGCGTGTAAAGGATATACAATTTGTTGTCGCACTCGGAAATGGACATTTTTCCGACATCACTGCCCCAGGGATGCCCGTAACAATTGCCGCCCGAATCCCATTTGGCTTCGACGACAGGACGGATGTTAGGCTGGTCCTCCGACCAGTGAAAGATCATCGAATGACGCCGGTGGACGCTGGAACCATTCCAGCGACGACAGCCCCAGGCAATATGCAAATTGTCGTCGGTTGAAATAAGGGCCGATATATCACAATATGCCTTCCATTCGCTATCCGGGGTATAGATGGTGATATTCTGACCCAAATGCTCTCCGATTGAACCGGCGGCAGCATTAATGAAACTTGCGCCTTGATCGGTGGAAATGGCATACCAGAGATCGTTTTCATAATGGTTCCAGTCATCGTCATCATTATTCCCAAGATAATCGCATGGAGCGTTCCAAACGATGGCAACATTGTCTGATGCCGGTGATGACGCCACCGTGACATTAATATTGGTAACGGAGTCAATGAATCGCTGACCTTCCCAATTCCCATTGGTTGAACCGTATCCTCCAACGCGGCGATAATAAGAACAGGTTATCGGCTCGCTGGCATTGTCGCCGTATTCGGTAGTAACCATATGAAGAACCGTCTCAGTTCCGATATGCCAGTCGATCTTGGGCCAGAGGTTGATCCCGTTTTGATATCCCCCCTCGGTATCAGTGAGGCGTAAATCAGCGAAAAATATGCCCGTGCCAAGCTCGTCCCAGTAAGAAAGAGGCTGCCATTCATCAGATGGATAATTAATATCTTCGTTCGCCGCCGGTATGGATGCGTTATCGCCATCGACATCAAGGGAAGCAAAAAGGCCAATATTAGATGCCTGTGTTACTCTTTGGGGCTCCACATACACGAAATTACTTGCCATACCCGTTTCGTATGCCTGATAATAAATTGCCTGATTATCATCGACTCCGGTCCATACGAAATGTACCTGTGAATAGCTACGATGTTCTACCTGCCGTCCCATTGTACAGATATGCTGCCGATCGTAATTGGTGGAACTAACCTGGTCGCCCTCAGCTCTCGATTTTACAAGGCCGAGCGATATGTGGTCTTTGGCCTTGAGGAAGGCCTGGCTTTGTCCGGTCGGAATGCCAAAGTTATATACCGGGGCAAGGTAAGCCGGTGTGAATCCTCGATCCTGCCGCGGTATGTCTGAATCTTTGGCGCCGAGGATTTGTGAGGTCGCGATCAGGGAAAAAAACAATAAGACAAAGACTGGGAATATCTTGGAAGTGCGACGCATAAATTCCTCCTTGATTTATACAAGACTATTTTTAAAGAGTAGTTATGGGATGCTATCCAAATGGGCAATGTCCATTAGTAGATTAGGAGAATTTGTCCGTGCGGTCAAGTCCAAATATGGTTAGGATCAAAAAATCACTCATAAAAATGAAGCGATTGTCTAAAAATCGACCGCCAGAAACTATTCCCGTGATTGATGTACGTCCCGAGATTGTCTCAAAAGCGGCGATTTTCAAGTAATTCAGTCAGGGTGCCCCATCCGAGCTTGCTCGGTTGAGATGTGGTTGGTTGTCATACAATGTGTTACGGTCATATTCCCCGTTTCGATGAAAAGCATCGCCTGTGTGGTATAACTTATAGGGCAACCTCGCCCTGTTGTGCCCTACGTCAATCCATCATTCCGGCTCGCAGGGCGGCGCACCCCCTTTAAATATGAAGTTAATCAGATATACCACGTCGCCAACATTAATCCAGCCATCGGCATTGTTGTCGCCGCATTGAAACGGATTGATTCCCTCGCAGGCATCGCCGATTCCATCCAAATCAGAATCCTCCTGACTGGCGTTGGGAATGGTCGGGCAGTTGTCGCAGATATTGCCGATGTCGTCATGGTCGGCATCCAGTTGATCCGGGTTCGGAAGATCCGGGCAATTGTCGCATAAATCGCCGAGACCGTCGCCGTCGGTGTCATCCTGACCCAGGTTAGGCACATCGGGGCAATAATCGCACAGATCGCCATAACCATCGCCGTCAGAATCACTCTGATCAGCATTTTGAGTATTGGGGCAATTATCGCAATCTTCGCCGGCGCCGTCATCATCCGAATCGGTCTGATCCGGATTGAAATTATCGGGGCAATTATCACAGAGATCGCCGATGCCGTCGTCGTCGGCATCCTCTTGTCCGGGATTATAAAGACCGGGGCAATTGTCGATGTAATCACACCTGCCGTCGCCATCATCATCAAGGTCGCACAACTTTACGGGAAAGCAAAAGGGACCATAGAAGTCGATCTGGTGAGCCTGCATACCATCGTAAAAAATGAAATCACCTGAAGGTGGAATCATAGCGGAATCGATACAAATAGTTAGTATTTCGCCTGGATTCCCTTCATCGGGAGTAAAGTGGCAGGATAAGTGATGCTCCAGAGGTCCGGGCAACATTCCCTCAGCCATCATGACAGCGGCGCCTATTTGCAGACTGTCCGGTGATATTCCATCCAGGCTGTATTCAGTCGTAGTATTAACCAGGTCCCAGTTGGTGTCCATCCGGCTTCCCGGTACGATGGTTACCGCCTGAGAATTTCCAATGCCGCTCGGTTGAGCATCCCAGGTCCATACGGCCCCATCGGGGCTATAGATTTCAAAACCATACTGGAGCCCCACCGCAATAACATCGTTTTCTACAAGGATGGCGAATGCCGCCGGTACACCTCCCCACAGAGTGTCCAGGGGTGATATGATATCCACTTCGACGAGATTCCTTCCGGCCGCAATGCCCGGAAACGCCAGAGCAATGATGATTGCGGCGATGACGATGCGCCTGATCAAATTATTCATATTAACCCTCCCCGGGTCAGATACGATTTAGTTTGGTTGCTTCAAAAAGGGCCAATGCAAGACGATGTATTATATCAATAATATAGGGCTGCCGCGCAAATTGTCAATAGTTATTACGATAGATGAATGGCCGATGTCACAGAGTAGGTGGGTGACCTGCGTCTTTAGGGCATGTTGAAAAAGTCGAAAATATCACCCCCCAACTCGTGCGGCTACGCGCGATGTCATTCTCGCGCAGGCGGGAATCCAGTCTTGGCAACAATTTACTGGATGCGCTAAATTCACAAACGAAGTGCAACACCCCCCACCGACAATTTCATCACAACTTTGCTGTTAAATGCGGATTTGCCAGCTATTGCAAAGGGCCGGTATGTGGCCGTTGGGCAGGAGGATTCGCCAATTATGTTAAAAAGTGAGCAAACGAACCCAATTCGGTGTAAGTCGATGCAACATACGGGATTCAGCCCCAAAAAGGCATATCTGACTACCGATGCGGTTCGATAATGACTTTCATCGACTGTTCGGCGCGGGCAACGAGGTCAAAACCCTGCTGCGTTTCGGCGAGGCCGAAACGATGTGTGATCATGTCGGTGACCTCAACCTGTTTGGTTTTGATCAACTCGATCGCTTCCACCAAATCCTCACTGACCGCGGCATAGGAGAAAATGATATTGACCAGCTTGAAATAAAGATCAAACAGGGGGAGAGGAATCCGCACTTCAGGATCGGTCGGCGCAAACAGCAGCAGCGTCCCGGTTCGCTCCACCGATGCAAACGCCTGCTCAAACGCCTGCAAAGCGGTCGTGCAAACGATAACCTTATTGACCAATTGACCGCCGTTGGCCTCTTTGACCTTGGCCGCCACGTCGTCTGTGGCATCGATGACAGCATCGGCGCCCGACCGCCGGGCGAAATCGAGCCGATACGGATTGATATCGGTGGCAAATACTTTTGCCGCGCCTTTGGCTTTGGCCAGCCTGATATGCATCAGGCCGGAAATCCCGGAACCGATCACCAGAACGTTATCACCTGGCACGATACCGGCAATCCTCTGCCCACGGATGACACACCCGAGCGGCTCGACAAAAGTTCCTTCGTCGAACGACACCTCATCGGGCAGTTTGATAGTTCCGTTTCGGACATTGATGGCCGGGACACGAAGATACTCGGCGAAACCGCCGGGATCGAAATTGGTCGAATGGAGAGTGTCGCAGGCGGTATGGTTGCCCGCTTTGCAATAGTCACATTCATTGCAGGGAACATGATGGGTCACAAAAACCCGGTCGCCCGGTTTATATTCGCTGACGCCCCCGCCGACCTCGACTACCTCACCGGCGATTTCATGCCCCAGTATCCGAGGGGCCTTCTTGATCCGATACCATTCCATGACATCGCTGCCGCAAATTCCGCTGGCGATGACCTTGACCAGAAGTTCACCCGCTCCGATCTCAGGGTGGGGAACCTCTTCGAGACGGACGTCATGATTGTTGTAATAAACGGCTGCTTTCAAATTTTCGCCTGCTGTCTATTTCACCGTTTTGTAAATGTCGTAAGCATCATCAACCGATGCGCCCTTGTGAACCACGGCGCGGACCGCTTGAATCATCCCGACCGGATTGTCCGATTGGAAGATATTACGGCCCATATCGACACCGGAGGCGCCGCGCGATATAGCGTCATAGGCCATTTGCAGGGCATCTTTTTCCGGCAATTTTTTGCCGCCGGCGATGACAATCGGCACCGGGCAGCTTCCGACAATCTTCTCGAAGTCTTCGACAAAATAGGTTTTGACGAAATGAGCGCCCATCTCGGCGGCGATGCGGCAGCACAGCGAAAGGTATTTGGCGTCGCGTTTCATCTCGCGGCCAACAGCCGTAACCGCCAGAACCGGCAGGCCGAACGCCTGTCCGTGGTCAACCAGATCGGCCAGCCCCATGATCGTTTCATGCTCGTGCGGTGTGCCGACAAAGATCGATGAAGTAATCGCGCTGGCATTCAATCGAATCGCGTCCTCGATTCCGACCGTGATTTCCTCATTCGAAAGATCATCGGTCAGAATGCTGTTGCCGCCTGACATGCGTAAAACGATCGGAATATTGGTCTCAGGCGGGACTGACGATCGGAGGATGCCGCGAGTGAGCATCAGAGAATCGGCAAATGGCAGGAGTGGTTCGATGGTTTTCCCCGGAACTTCCAATCCTCCGGTCGGGCCCAGAAAATAGCCGTGATCGATCGCCAGCATTACCGTTTTCCCGGTGTCCGGCTTGAAGATACGCGAAAGGCGATGTTGTAGTCCCCAGTCCATAAAATCCCTCATTTTTCGGTTTTTTTTAAGATTAATGCAAAGTAATCAATTTGGCTCGCAATCGCAACCGGAAATCCCGGAACCTGAAGGCATTAAATATCGTTATTAATTATAGAATGTGAGGCCGGATTTGAGCGTTTTCCAGCATGCGAAGGACCCCGGAGAACAATTCGCAGATTTTGCGAATTGGGAAATAATACTTGACAACTGCATTGATAACTAGTAACTTAAGGTAGAGCATAATCTGCGATAACGTTTTTTAAGGTAGTTTGCTATGTGACGTTCGTCAACATACCTACCAGGTTTGGTATTATACAGGAGGCGGATACCATGCAGGTATCAAGATTAATGATTTGGAGTTTAGCAGTATTTGCGGCCCTTTGTTTCGCTTTGACGCCGGTTATGGCTGGCGATCATCCTTGGAACGAAGACGAGAATCCAGACGGAGGTGGAGTTCCCAACACCGGTGGATCAAATCCTGATGATCCTAATATCATAAACCCTGACGAGACCGATGAATTCTTTGGTACGTCTTTATGGTGGTTGGATCTTATTTGGGATGAAATAACCGATGATGATGGCGCGACTAATACGACAGATAGCCCGACGCCAGATACCGGTACTGACGTTAGTATGGATTCAGCAGGAGAATCAACACACTGATTAACGAGTGACTAACTTCCAGACGGGATAAAAATGAGCTTTACCTCACATAAATCGCAGGAATTGAACCAGAGGCTGCTGGAGATAGAAGATTTATTCCAGCAGCGGGAGTTCAATCAGGCAATTGCGGCTCTGGAAAAGCTGGAGAAGGAAGGTTACTCGCCTGTAGGAGTCAATAGAGGCCTTTATCTTCTGTTATCGGCCAGGAGGGCTTTCGCCGACAGCTTGTATCAGAAAACGATCGAGTTGTGTCAGGATGCTTTTTCTGAGATCGGTACTACCAGTCTGAATTACCGCATCGGTCGTTTACAATATCTGATGTTTAGAGCCTATGTCACCATGGGTGATTTTAAAGCGGCGGAATTGTCCGTCCGTGATTCTTTGGCGTCCTTCCGTCGGGTCAAGGATACCAATGGAATCGTCAATGCCTATAACGGTTTGGCCCGCATTTACTACTTGAGATCCGATTATCCGCTCTCAGCCGAATACCTCAATGAAGCGATCCAGCACGCTGGTGAAAACCAGATCAAGAAGGCCCAGTTGCTTGGCAACCTGGGCCGTATTTATTTGATCACGGGCGATATGGAAAAGGCCGAGGAAAATCTGCGGCTCGCCCTTGAGATCGAAAACGACCAGAATCTTCCAAGCTTCTTGGTGAATGAGCATCTGTCGCTCGGTTATCTTCATCTCCGTCGCCGTCAGTTCCACCTGGCCGAATCGGAATTCGAAATTGCCTACGAAATAATCGAAGAGCATAATTATCGCCGTATGCGCGCCATTTACATGGAATATGTCGGCGAATTATGTCTTGAAAAGCAGGATTTCGTCGCGGCCAAAGAACATCTGGAAGAAGCCGTTGACATTGGTACTGAACTGGCTCCCGAGTCGGCAATGGTACTTCAGCCCTTGCGACGCCTGGCCGAGGCCGAGCTCGCGCTTGAGCATCAGGACAAGGCGATGCATATGGCTCAGAAATCGCTGGAATTGGCGCAAAAAATCGGCGAACGAGTCGAGATTGGCCTGTCACATCGGGTTATTTCAGCGATCTTCCTGGCCCGCAATGAAATCGCTGATGCCCGCCGGCACGGTCTGGAAGGGATCGAAATCCTCCGGGAAATCGGTGATAATTATGAGCTGGGCCGTTCCATCGCAGCTTACGGCGCGATCCCGCCGACCGGTATGAACCTCAGCGATCGACGTACTTTCCCGCTTCTTCAAGAGGCGGAGAAAATATTTACTCTCTTGGGTGACGATTACTATCTCGCCAAATGTCATTTTGAAATAGGGCGTTTTCTGCATCGAATCGGTAAAAACGGTGAATCGCTGGAACATCTCAAAGAAGCACTCAAGGGGTTCCGTTCCATCGGTGAAAAAGACGGAGTCACCCAGATCAATGAGTTTTTGCAATCTCTATCCCGAAGCGCCATTGAAAGGGCGTTATCGGACGAAAACGAATTTAAGATTTTCGGAAATCTTATTTCCGATTCAGAATACAGGAATCTTAAAAGCGGACCGCTGGACAGACTTCTGGAAATACTCGTCAAGAGGACCGGATCGGATCGTGCTTTTATCATCAATGTCGTTAAGGGAGAGCAGCCTGAAATCACAACCGCCATCGGCATGACTGATGATTCATTCGATTCGATAACCGAAGGGTTTATGGACCTTTTGAGTGATAGGATCATAGCCGATTCGCCGACATTGATTCTAGATTGCACCAATGAGGCCGATTTTGCCGATCTGGTGCAGAGTGATGAAGGTACGCTGACATCTTTGATCGTGCTTCCTCTCATTCTTGGCGCCGATGTCGTCGGCTACATCTATATCGATCGCCTTTCCAATAATAATGGCAAAGGTATCAATCCGTTCACGCAGAAAGAAGTCGATTTTGCCGTCGGTTTTGCCGATCTGGCGGCCTTTAAGACCGCCGATTACCAGAAAGAGAAACTACTCGAGGATAATGTCCGTCTTAAGGCGCAGCTTCTTGAAAAATGTGTTTTCCCCAACATCATCACGCAATCGCGGCAGTTTATGGAAACGATGGCGCGTGTGCGCCAGGTGGCCAATTCTAATATGGCGATTTCTATTACCGGCGAGACCGGAACCGGAAAAGATCTTCTGGCCAAAGCGATTCATTACAATTCGAACCGGCGCGACAAGCGTTTCGTGTCGGTTAATTGCGCCGCTCTTCCGGAATCCCTGCTTGAATCGGAACTCTTCGGTTACAAAAGAGGGGCTTTCACAGGCGCCGATCGTGACAAACCGGGTTTATTCGAAGAAGCTGATTTAGGGACTTTTTTCCTGGATGAGATCGCCGATATGCCGCTTTTAATTCAAGCCAAAATTCTTCGGGTTCTTGAAAATCAGGAAATCACCCGATTGGGCGATACCAAACCGAGAAAAGTTGATGTCCGGGTGATTTCGGCGACGAACAAGGATCTCAAGATGGAGATGCAGGAAAAGAACTTCCGAAGCGATCTCTATTATCGCCTGTGTGCCCTGAATTTCAATATCCCACCGCTACGCGACCGCCGGGAGGATATTCCTCTTCTTGTAGATCATTTCCTGGAAGGGAGCAAATGCCAGATTTCGCCCGATGCTATGAAATATCTAATCGATTACGACTGGCCGGGAAATGTCCGTGAACTGGAAAATGAAGTTAAGAAACTGATTTTGTTGACCAATAATGAAGGGGTGATTGTCCCGTCATTGGTTTCGTCTCGTATCCTCGGTGAAGATCAGGTTGATTTCGAGGACAACCCCGACGAAAATGCCATGTTCAGTAAGGAAGGATTCTCTCTTTACGAATATCTGGGCGAATATGAAAAACGGTTTATCATCAAAGCTCTGAAAGAACAGCGCGGAATCAAGAAACGGGCGGCCGATTCATTGAATATTCCCGAATCTACTCTGCGCCTCAAGCTTAAACAGTAAAATATTGATCCTAAACGACTCGATGTCAATTGAGTTTTGCATGATTATCCCCCTCGGCCCGCTGTCGCAACACGGCGGGCCTTTTTTTTGCAAAAAATACCCGTAAAAAAATTTAATCCATCTCATCAACGACGTAGACGGTGTCCCGGGTGAAGAAATACGGAAGGCCCTTGCCGGCGCCGCGATTGGGTGTACAAACACAGAATGATTTTGACTCATATATAGCAACCACCTGCTCGGAAGGAGCTTCCGGTTCGAGATCGGCGTAATATTTACCGACTTCGATCAGCCTCTTTGGCTGACCATGGTAGGGGGGATTAACTCCCAGGGCTCTGATTTTTTTGTCGCTGATTTTCTGCCCGGTCAGATCTTCGAGATACTGTCGTATTTTTTCAAATTCTTGATTGCTTAGCATATAAGTCATCTCTACTCAAAAAATTTTTATTTTCGGCGGCCTGGCTCTTGTCTATAACCTGAGATAATACCTCAGAAGGTTCCCGTCAAGGTTGGTTACACCGAAGTTTGTATTTTTTTCGTCGGAGAGATCGAATGTCATGAAAACTCCCAATTTCTGATAGGTATTTGGAACAAAATTTATAATGGACTGGTTACATCCATAATGAATATGCCGGGTCATGAGAAACTCCCGTAGTGATCAATTTAATACAAAACCGGCATTAACAGGATTGGAGATAAAAATGGCTTATACATTACCTAAACTGCAATACGATTACGATGCGCTGGAACCGTACATAGACTCTCAGACGATGGAAATCCATCACGGCAAGCATCATCAGGCTTATATCAACAACGTCAATGCCGCGCTGGAAGGCCATTCCGACTGGCAGGGCAAAAATATTGAAGATGTCATTGCCGATCTGGGCAATGTTCCGGAAAAAATCAGGATGGCTGTTCGCAATAATGGTGGAGGACATGCCAACCATTCCTTTTTCTGGCAGATTCTCAAGAAGGACGTTCCGTTCGAGGGTAAAGCAGCCGACGCGATTACCTCCAAATTCGGAACTCTTGACGAATTCAAGAAACAGTTTGCCGCCGCTGGCGCTACTCGTTTTGGAAGCGGCTGGGCATGGCTGGTAGTCAATAATGGCGAGCTGGAAATAATGTCAACCGCGAATCAGGATTCCCCATTGACCGAGGGCAAGACCCCGATTCTGGGAATCGACGTCTGGGAACATGCTTATTACCTGAAATATCAAAATCGACGCCCGGACTATATCGACGCTTTCTTCAATGTTATCGACTGGAAGAAAGTCGACGAACATTTCGCCAATGCCATGAAATAATGATTTCAGCGGAATCGTACTTTTTCGGGCGGGGACACGGTTTTTTAGGGAACATAACCGATCCGGAGGTGTTACATCGGGTAAATATTAATCGGCGACCGGTTTTGGAAATTTCAACAGGATCACGAAAGTGACCATATACCATGGACAGCAACGGGATTCCAAAATCGTCAGCCGATAATCTCAAGGCGTTCCCAGAGAGGCTTCGGGAACGGACAACGGTTTGGGCCGGAGCGCCTTGAAAATTTATGGCCCCGATTTTTGGAGAGACAACTAAGGAAAGATATCGAGCCTGACGAATAGGAGATTCGACTGAGATTCCGACAGACGGAACCGTAAGGAAATGGATTTCATCGGAATCAAATTCAGGTCCGATACTTGATGACAGCTTTGAAACTCAGAAGATCGAGGCCGAAAACGATTGAGGCGTTCCCGGACCACCTTTAGTGCACCGGGACAGCAGATTTCCCGGAACGCCTTGTTAAACTTTGCAAGACCCCACCCAGAGTAGCCGTTTCTTTCTAGTAAGGATGCGGCTGCTCGACTTTTAAATCATAATTATTTTCGATAGTCTCAACAGCGATCCGGATTGATCATATTTTCGGGATCGAGCAGGCGGTCGAGTTCCTCCTGAGATAAAAGCTTTTCTTCGAGGACAAGATCATAAACGCTGGCATTTTCGGCAAGCGCCCTCTTGGCCAGTTTCGAACAAATATCATACCCCAGGGTAGGAACCAATGCGGTAACCAGGCCGATACTGTTAAAAATCTGATTCCGACAATGGTCGACATTGGCGGTGATGCCCTCGATACAGCGATGCTTCAGGGTTGCCATGCCGTTTTTAAGCATTTCGGTCGACTCGAAAATTGACTGAGCGATGATCGGTTCCATGACATTAAGTTCCAATTGACCAGCTTCGGCGGCAAGGGTTACGGTCAGGTCGTTGCCGATCACTTTGAAGGCGATCTGATTGACAACCTCGGGAATAACCGGGTTGACCTTTCCCGGCATAATCGAAGATCCGGGCTGCATCTGAGGCAGATTTATTTCGTTCAATCCGGTCCGCGGTCCCGACGACAGAAGGCGGAGGTCGTTGCATATCTTTGACAGCTTCACCGCCAGTCGTTTCATGGCCGAAGAGTACATTACGAAAGCCCCGGTATCGGATGATGCTTCGACAAGATCAGGTGACGGGCTGAGATTGAGGCCGGAAATATCGCAGAGATGTTTGACAACTTTTTTGCGGAAACCGGGATCGGCATTAATGCCGGTGCCGATGGCTGTGCCGCCCATATTGATTTCCTTGAACAGTTCGGCGTTTTGTCCAAGCCGGTCGATTTCTTCGCCGAGGGTAGAGGCGAAAGCCTCAAAAGTCTGGCCCAGGGTCATCGGAACGGCATCCTGAAGCTGGGTCCGACCCATTTTTATGACTTTTTTAAATTCTCTTGCTTTGCTTTGAAATGAATCGATCAATCCCTGCAAGATGTCGATCAGTTTTTTATTTGAATTGATAATAGCGATACTCAACGAAGTGGGGTAAACATCATTGGTCGATTGCGATCGGTTGACATGATCCAGAGGATGACAATTGGTATATTGACCCTTTTCAAAACCGAGAATTTCCAGAGCGCGATTGGCGATAACTTCGTTGGCATTCATGTTGGTCGAGGTTCCGGCGCCGCCCTGGATGAGATCGACAACGAAATGGGTATGCATCTTGCCGTTAATTATTTCCCGGCATGCCTGACAAATGGCATCGCATATAGGTTTGGAGATGAGACCCAATTCCTGGTTAGCGCGAGCCGCCGCCATTTTCACCATTGCCAGAGCCTCGATCAGTTCCGGGAAATGAGTCAGCGAGATGCCGCTTATATTGAAATTTTCCAGGGCACGAAGAGTCTGGACACCATAATAATATTCGTCCGGGACCTCACGGTCGCCGAGAAGATCATGCTCTTTGCGAGTGCTTCCCGAAATATACTGGGCGGCCGCATCGACTACGCGAGTGGAAGCCTGGCGCATCCTGCGGGAAATAACCCGGGCCACATGGACCAGTATCTTCGATGCCAGATGGGGATCTTTCTCGAACAACGCTTCGAATCGATCCCGGTTGATCAGAAAGACTGTCGAAGCGATCAGAGCCCGAGCGGAAGTGGAGTGAGGGTAGTCGTCCATCAGGGCGCCTTCGCTGAGGAAATCCTGTTTTCTGAAAAACGACAATCTCTTTTCCTCACCATAGGGCGAGGTCTTGTATAATTCGACCTCTCCCTTGTAGATGATATAGACATGTTTGCGCGGGCTGTTTTCGGAAAAGAGAGGAGTATTCGGTTCGTATTCTCGGGTCTCGATGTTATCGGCGATAAGGCTCAGTTCCGAATCATTCAAACCTTTGAACAGCTCTATCTCTTTAATAAAGTCTTGTATTTGCGAAGACTGCATGAGAAACCTCCATCAATTCATTTACCCCTGAGAATTGGAAGATAAGTCGATCAGACCATTGAATCAACCTGTTTGTAGGAATGGTTTCCCGATATGGGACATACGCGGAGGGAGGTCTCCGATTAACAAATACATTCCATGCCGATTAGTAGCTGAATTGAGGTTCCCAGCCGTCGGGGCCATTGGCCAGCAAATCGAACAGGTGCCAGACGCTACAGAAATCATCTCCCGGTCCGAAATACGACCAGGCCGAGCGGTATATCTTGCCGTTTTCCGCTTTGGTGAAGGTTGACACGCCGGGCCACCATTCTTTTTTCTCACCGAGAAATTGCATTTCTTTCGCAAAATCATTATCACCGTAAGAGACCATTTTAAATCGCCATCCCCGGCTTTCGGCGAAGTTTTTTTGTTCATCGGGCGCGTCAGGCGAAACGACAACAAAGGCGGCCCGGTTTTCCAGATGACCCAATAAGCCATTCAAACCATCGGCCCACAAGGTGCAGTATGGGCATCTCTTGCCCATGTTATGGACGAGAATCAATTCATCACGATCGCCGAACAGTTCGACCAGAGTTTTTTCGCTGCCATTCCAGGCTGTGAAACCATAGTTCTCCACTTCCTGCGCGGGAAGGCTCTGTTTTAGTCCGACCAGTTCTTTCTTCTTTTCCAGGATTTCCTTTTCGAGCTGCTCAATTTGTATTCTCAGTTCGGATTTTTCTTGGGACATAAACATCTCTCCGCAAACTTGTTTTAATATCTGTACGGAAAGATAACTCCAGACTTGTGAAATAAAATATTTAATAGATATTTAAAAAAGGTGAGAAATGGGCGCCCGCGGTTGGGAACACCCCTTGATATTTATCTCTGTAACTTTCGCTCAATTCGTCGATATGCAATGCAAGATGATTACCGGGTCAGGCTAATTTCCACCTGCCTGACTTTCTGTTCTGCCTCGTACCAGTCACTCATATCGTCGCCATGACCATAGCCGCGGTTTTCAAACATCGAATAAGCCACCTTTTCAACCACCGTGCGGCCCTGTTCGATTTGCGGTTCGCCATTCAATTGCAGCCTGGCCTCTGTACCATCGTTGGACCGGACGCGCAGATGATAATCGCGCCCGTCCTTGTCTTTTTCGAGCACGATTTGGGACGGGTCCTTGATCGTTATGACCGGTTTGGCGACGGCGTTGATATCCCAGCCTCCGGTGAGGAACTGAATGCCGTCGATAAATCGCCCCTTTTTACTCAATGTGACACCTATAAAAGGTCCCATCTCGATGCTGTCGGCTTTGTTTTTGTCGTGCCGGACACTGAGTGCGGTGTGGCGATACTGGTTGGCGGAATTGAATTTCTTCAAAAAACGCGACCAATTATTGCGTTTGATTTCATTTGACATATTAACCTCGTTAGCCTTTTACTAAACTCAGCCTATAGTATTTCTTATCGGCAGTTTTTATCGACTGTATCACATCTGAACAGCAAAAAAACTTCCCATCTCTTTTCTTCTCTGAATACGCGACTAAAACTATCGACATTTGAAAATCCCGTCAAACGGCTGTTGACGGTAATTGGAAAGGCCGCGAACAATTTGTGTCAGCCGCGGCCTTAAAAGAAATTATGCAATAATGGCGAGGGCACATATCACTTATAATCGAATGACTTATCCGGATACGGTGGCGCCGGCGGCGTATCCATCGGGTGCAGTCGAATCTGCTCTTTGAGATGTGCTATGGCGGCATCGAGCTGAGCGTCGCCTCCTTTGAAGGTGGCATGCGGCAGGTTATCGACGACAATATCAGGTTCGACACCATGACCCTCGATCAGCCATTCTCCCTCAGGTCCGAAAATCCCGGATTCCGCCGCACTGGCAATACCCCGGTCGACCAATGTATTTCCGAAGGAAAGCCAGATCTCACCGCCCCATGTGCGGGTTCCGATTACTTTGCCGAGACCAAGGCGCCGAAAACCTTCGGCAAACAGTTCGCCATCGGAATAAGTGTTTTCATCACACAAGACCACCATATGGCCGTTGAAAGCATACTGCATGTTGGAATATGGCTTGCCGGTTCGCGATATCCAGTAGGCCCAGGCTTTTCTCATCAGCTTTTCAAGAATCCAGCTTTCGATATTGCCGCCATAATTATGACGGGCATCGATTATCAGTCCCTTTTTCATGTAAACCGGGTAGAAGTCGCGGGCCCATTGCGCATAATCACGGGCATTCATCGCCCGCAGATGGACATAGCCGATATCTCCGTCCCCATTCTCTTCGACCATAAGCCGGCGAGTGTACTCCCATTCGCAATACCGCAGATCCCGTTCGCGACTCTGAGTTATCGGCGTTACGATGACTTTTCTGGCATCTCCGGATGAACCCGGTTTGATTTCGAGCAGGACCTGTTTGCCTTCCTGTTTGCGCAGCAACAAACCGGGATGATCCACCGACAGAGTCGCGACGCCGTTGATTGAGGTGATAATATCGCCGTCATTGATTTTCAGATCGGGAAGTGCCAGCGGGGAGAGGAGATGAGGTTCGTCGGGATCGGAACGATAGATATGTTCAATCCGGTACCCGCCCGATTTTTCATCGCGCTCGAGAACGGCTCCCAGAGAAGCGGGATAAATCTGATCGTCCCCCTTTCGCATATCGCCACCCTGGACATACATATGCAGGGCCGACAGTTCGCCGATAAGTTCGCCGAGAAGGTCGCTCAATTCGCTGCGATCGGTGATCCGGTCGACCAGCGGCAGGTATTTTTCGAGCATGGCCGGCCAGTCGACACCATGCATGTTTTGGTCGTAGAAATAATCGCGCTCCAGCCGCCACGCCTCGACAAACATTTGCCGCCATTCCTGTCGGGGATCGAGAGGGAAAGTCCAGCCGCTGAGATTGACACGAGATTTTTCAAAATCGGATGGTTTGGCGCCGTCGGTGGCGAGAACATACACCGCCTCTTTCTTGCGGATCAGCATTTTTTTCCGGTCCAGCGAGAATTCATAAGATTTGATTTTGGATATCAGAGTATCGGGCTTGACATCTTTGGCGGCGATTTTGGCGGCCATCAATGTCCGGGTTTTATCCGGCAATGAAGCTCGTGAAATCCAGTAGAGGTGCTTGTCGGTAACCGAAAGATTGGAATAGTTGCCCGCCGGAAGAGGAACCTCAAGCAATCTTTGCTTTATCCCATCGGTATCAATTTCTACAATGATCGAGTCGGCGGCTTTCTCTTCGTCTTTGTCCTTGTCTTTCTTCTTATCCGCTTCCTTTTTCTTATCTTTCTCCCTGACCAATTCATTTTCCGGGGCGAACGGCGAGCGGTGGTCTTTCACGAGGGGGATCATATAAATTTTGGTTTGACGATCAAAGTAAGGTTCAGCCTGCCGGAGAACCCAGGGGTGAATCGGCTGGGGTACCAGGTTGCGGTCGGAAAGGAAGTATATCGATTTGCCGTCGGGACTCCACGTCGGTGAATGACATTCATAACGATCGGTAGTCAGATCGTCTATGGTTTTGTTCTTGATATTATAAACCTTCATTACCCCAAACCAGTTTTCAGCCGGTTCGGTATAGGCCAGCCAGCGGTTATCCGGTGACCAGCTCAATCCGGAAATACGACCTTCGCCGATTGTCTCGATTTGCGTATTGGATTTTTTGTCAATGTTATAAATCCAAAGACGGTTGTCCTTTTCGACATAGGCGATCATTTTTCCATCGGGCGAGGGGATACCGTCGAAGCGCAAGATGCCGCCATTATCAGTTGTCTGCTCCGGCTGGCCGAGACCGTTGGCCGGGATTTTCCAAAATTCAACCTCACCTGATTCATCCGACAGGGCCAGGAGGTTTTCACCATCGGGCATAAATCGGGCCTGGCGATATCGTACGCCGTCGTTCCATGTATTTCTGACTATCCTGCCCTGTCCGGATGGAGCTGTGAAAACCTGTCCTCTGGCGGTCAGCACGATACGATCACCGTCAGGGGAGAGGTGCACGGCAGTCAGGTAATCGAAGGGTTTTTTTATCCATTTCTCCCGCATCTGGTCAAAATCGGAGACCAGCCGAATCGGTACTATTTTATCCTCGCCGGTGGAGATATCGAACAAATAAATATCGGCTCCCATTTGATAAGCGATTTTCTCCTGTGATAACGATGCCGATTTGATATCCCAGCCGCTGTGCCTGGTATGCTGTTTGAGGTCGCTGCCGCTTTCATCCATCGACCAAAGATTCATGGTTCCGTCGCGGTCACTGATAATGTAAATCCGGCTGTTCCACCACATCGGGTTTTTGCTGGTGCCGGAATAATCGGAGGTCAACGGCGAAGCTTCCTGGTCTCCGGGAGCGAATTTCCAGATATTCTGCGCCGTACCACCCTTGTAACGTTTGGTGTAACTTCCCTGGAAAGGCTGTCGAGTGAAATAAAGCGTTTGGCCCTCGCCATCATAGGTTCCCTCGGATGCCTGACTGAGGGGAATCATCTCGGTTTGATTGTCGGTCAGGTCAATCGTTGCTATTTGCACATTCGGCAGAGTGGAGTAGCGGCTGGCCGCAAAAAGTGGTTTGCCGTCTGGGGACCATCCGACAACTCTCGTCCAGCCGCCCTCGAAGGTTCTTCGGATCGGCAGTCCCCCGTCAATCGGCATGGTATAGACTTCATATGGCCCTTCGTACTGGGCTGTGAAAGCTATCATTGAGCCGTCGGGGGATATGGCCGGGTTGATTTCGCGTCCGTGATGGCTGGTCAAACGCCGCGCGATACCGCCATCGAGGCCGACTTTCCACAGATCGCCTTCGGCCGAGAAGACTATAATATCGCCATGCAGAGCAGGATAGCGATAGTAACCCAACTGCGTTTCGGATGCATCGCGATCGGACGCGGCCAGAGGTGCGAACATCAATAAGGTACAAAAGACAACGGATAGCATGAAAACGGTAAGTGATTTCATCATGGCCTCGAGGTTGGCGTTTTTTCTTCAAGGATCACTATTGAATGTATATACGAGAATAGTCTAACAAAATATCCGACGAAACGAAAAAATTATACAATAATTGCCGGGTAGTTTATAATTGACCGGATCGGTTCGAGTCATATATTGGGTAGTGATTGATCGCAGATTTCAATGAATTAACATATACCTAATATAAAGCGGGATTTGGATTGGATAAGGACTGGTATCGAAAGGCATTTGCCGAGGATTACCTCTGGCTGTATTCGCATCGCAGCGAAAAGGAGGCGAGAAGCCAGGTAAAAGTCGCCAGGAGTCTATTACCTTTTAAACCGGGGCAGCAAATCATTGATATCGCCTGCGGAGCGGGACGCCATATGCTGGCATTCGCCCATGCCGGAGCACGGATGACCGGGATCGATCTGTCGAAACCACTGTTGACGATTGCGCGCCAGAGATTCCGGGATGAGGGGATGAAAGCGGTTGTACGTTGCGGTGATATGCGGGAATTAAGCTATCGGGCTAAATTCGACGGCGCCACGATATGGTTTACATCGATCGGATATTTCCCCACCGTATCCGAAGATCAGAAGGTTATAAACGGCTTGGCGACAGCCTTAAAACCGGAGGGCTGGTGGTGGATTGACCTGCCGAACCCGGTCTACCTCGAAGCGCATCTGGTGCCATTCTCGGAACGAGTCCGCCGCGGACCCAACGGAAAAGCCAAAATCGCCGAGAAACGCCTAATCAATGGCGGCCGCGTTAGAAAAACAATGATTATTTCCGATTCGGCCGGGATCAGGAGATATGAGGAGAGTGTGCGACTATACCGGCCCGAGAAATTTGGAAATCTGGTCAGGAAAGCGGGTTTGACCACCGATGGAATTCTGGGTGATTATGACGGCAGCCCGCTGACCATAGATGCTCCACGCCAGATATGGTATGGGCGTAAGGCGAGGTAACGATATTACGACACGATTGCCGACGTTCTTTCGGAAAGAAATACTGAATAAAAGGCGAACTTATAGCATACATTTAAAAAAGCAGACAACGATTAACAGCAGTCATCGAATTTTGACTGGAAAAGAAAAGGAGTAAACATGAATCGTCCTGTCAAGTACCGGAATATGTTTCTTCAGGTGTTAATCTTTATTGTGACTCTGGGTTTATACAGCGTCTACTGGTACTATCAAACATGTCGTGAGATGGCGTCGCTGGCCGATGATCATGATGCGGAACCGGTCCTGTGGACTATCCTGCTGTTTATTCCTTTTGCCGGCCTGTATTCCTATTATAAACATGGTCAGCTTTTCGAGAAAATTTCTGACGAGCATTTCAACCGCTGGATTCTGTTCATTCTCTGGATAGTTTTTTGTCCGGTTGTCTGGGTAATTGTCCAGATGGAGCTTAATAAAAAAGCCACGCCAGTGGTTGTTCAGGAATCACGGGGCTGATCCCGGCCGAGTCGGATCAAACGAT
Organism: Candidatus Zixiibacteriota bacterium; assembly: GCA_030668485.1. GTDB lineage: Bacteria > Zixibacteria > MSB-5A5 > GN15 > JAAZOE01 > DAOUTW01. The sequence continues at coordinate 1,326 of DAOUTW010000029.1, read as the reverse complement.
ACGACTCATGCCGTCCCTAATTTTTAGATTTACCTCGGTAAGCATAAAAACCTATATTGAATTATGCGCACCTTGAAATATCATACCCGTCTGGATTATGCCTTTTTTATTATTGTACTCCTGTTTTATATCATCGGACAGGGGTTGATCGGCAGCTACCTGCCGTCTGATGATTCGTTTCATTTCGATGCTCCGGCCGATATCGATTTTCTGTATTATGCCGGCATCATCGAACAGATGCAGCATTCCTTCCCGCCCCAGAATCCGGCTTTCGGCGGCGTCCCGCTGAGCCAGTCGTTTGTACAGTATTATCCCACCGCCGCCCTGGCACTGATTGTCAACCCTTATCAGGCGATGCGGATCATGAATGTCATCTATCTGCTGCTGATGGCTTATCTCCTGCGCCGCTATTTCCCGAAAGGATGGGGCGTCGGGCTGGCCCTGATCACAACCGGGTCGGTCGGTTTCGGTTTAATCAACTCGCTGGGCATAGACTTAATTGCCCGTGGGTTTAATCATTTTCCGTTTTTTATCGCTCTCACCGTCGCGCTGTTTGAGCGAGACAAAGTTTGGCTGAAATACGCCTGTCTCATCTCTTTGGGCTGGCTGCATTCATTCTCCGGGATGCTCGCCTTTTTGTATTTTGCCGGGATTGTAATCACCGAAAAATTCAAGCGCCGATCGATCATCGATGCCGGCCTGTGCCTGATCGGTTTGCTTTCCGCGGCGGCGATCACCCTCGGGGTGGCAGACAAGCCGTTTTATTTTCCATTCGTTGAGGGGTTTGGGCCGGATTTGACAAATCTCTGGATGCATGCCCTGCCGGCTTTAATCCTGGTAAATCTCGCTAATCGAAGGCATCTCTATGTCCTGTATCTGATCGCCTTCATCTTTGGCTTCTTGTTTCACTACAATCCGTTTTTCCCGGTTTTCATTCTATATTATGCGGCCGGATGGGCGGCGGCGGAGATCGTAGCCAAACGGCCAAAATTCAGCCTGGCATCGGTTGTCCTGGCTGCGCTGATGCTGGCAGGATTTGCTATCGGTGCAACCGACAAATACGATTCTCGTCAGGGAAATTTCATACCTATTATTGATAGTGAATATGCCGAGGCCGGCCGCTGGCTGGAAGAGAATACTCCCTCCGACGCCGTGATAATGATGGCTCCTTTGGAGCCGGGGGGAACCTGCAGGCTGATGGAAAAGAGGGCTGTTTATCTCGGCTTTATTCCCCATGTGGCTCATCTCGGAATTGACTGGGGTACCAGAGGTCAAAAAATTATTAACTATTTCCTAAAACCTTCCGTATATATGACGGAAACAGAC
>DAOUTW010000112.1 GCA_030668485.1 Candidatus Zixiibacteriota bacterium | reverse complement strand
GGTCCACCGTGAGAAGTTCAAAGCTCTCCAGATAAGTGATTTCATCTTCAAGTTCCCGAAGCTGGAGAACAACCTTCCCATCTTGAGAAGCGACGTCATTGACAACATGATAGTAATCAGTAACTGAATTTACATAGTCCGTCTTCTCACAGGCGGTTAAGAGTGTGTTGTCCTCCTCGAATCCCTTCCCATTATAGGTGTACAAAACCGGACACGAAGGCGGCGGCGTGTAGGTGTAGATCTCAAAAGTCTGACTCTCACTCCATTCGCTCCATTCACCTTCGATATAAGATCGAGCATGCCAGGTCCAATCGCCGTTACCGAGGCTTGGCGTTGTCCATTGCGAGTTTAGTAATCCCGTTTCACTATACTGATAATAGCCGCCTTCAATCTCCACTTCATGCTCATCGGCGAACCAATAATCGGTCCAACTCAGCGTCGGCGTATGATCGGTGGTACGGTTATTGTTTTTGGGCCAAATTGCGTACGGGGGTTTCCGGGTATCACCCAGGTTTCGGAATAGCGAGAGAACATTCGAGTTGTGCAATAGGCAATCAGACAATACGCGCGTGCAGCGATTCGATGTAATCAGATCCAAATGGCCATCGCCGGTGAAATCACCGTAAGCGATTGCCATGGGAGCATCCATTCCGACCGAATAGGTGCGACTGACAGCAAAAGTGCCGTCGCCCGCCCCATGAATTACAGTTATGGACCGGCTGTCTTCATTGGCCGTGGCCAAATCGAGATCGCCGTCACCGTCCAAATCGGCGGTCAGGAGATCCTCAACATCCAGACCGACCGGATAATTACCTGCGGCGGTGAATTGTCCGATTCCATTATTAATCAGTATCGTGACGTTATGGGAATAATTATTGGCGCAGGCAAGATCGGCGTCTCCGTCGGCATCAAAGTCTCCGGCAACGATCGATGTGGGTCCGTTGTCGGCAGAATAGGCTACCTGATCGGCAAATACGCCGCCGCCCAGGTTTTCAAGGACTGAGATATTTCCGGAACCCCGATTAGCCGACGCGATATCCATATCGCCATCATTGTCTAGGTCGGCCACGCAAGCGGCTCTCGGAGCGGTTCCCACGGTCAGGTTTATCGACGAACCATAAGTTCCATTACCCTGGTTGATGAGAACGGATAGCCAGTTGTCGGTGTAATTGGAGGTAACGATGTCGGTATATCCATCACCGTTAAGATCTCCGGTAGCAATGTGCAAGGCATCATGAGCGATCGGATACTCGGTGTGGAAAGGATAATTGTCGGCGCCGTTGTAGTGGTGCCGAACCGAGATCATCTCCGATTGCTCGCCAACCGAAATTAGGTCGATTTCATCATCATTATCCACATCGTCGCAGTGCAGAGCTTTTGCACCCTGGTAGTGTCCGGCGTAATGATACTCATTAGAAGGAAATCCGCCGACACCATTTCCGAAGTATAAAGAAATAGCGATATAGTCGCTGAAAAAGGTGCGACCACCCATCACCCCGGCATCCAGAAACCCGTCCATATTATAATCGGCAACGGTGATTGACGAGGTTGTTTCGATCGTTTTTGTCTGATGTGTCGGATCGAGGAATAGCCCCGGACCGGAAGCGGTTTCACTGGTAAAGCTCCAACCGAAACCGATATATAAAGGTCCGAAATTCAAAGACGACACGCCACTCGAAAGCATTACCGTAACCGCCTCAGCATAGGCGAAATCTTCGTCGGGATTAAAAGTGACCGTTTTGGTCGCCGGATCGTAAGAGACCTGACCGGTGCGGACACCACTGAACCTTCCCGAAACAACAATATTGGAGGATATCAAGGTGGTCTCATCCATATCCAGATCGAAGGAACAGACAATATTGGTTGATCGGGGTACGCCGATGGCGTTCCTGGCGGGTTCGATGATCGTCACCACCGGAGGACGGCAGGCGTCGCCCCAGCCATCGCCGTTGCTATCCAATTGATCGGCATTGGCATTGAAGGGACAATTATCGAATTCATCCATGACGCCGTCGTTATCATCATCGGGATCGCAGGCGTCGCCATCACCATCCAGATCATTATCTAGTTGATCGGAGTTGGCAACATAGGGACAATTATCGTCGGGACAGGTATTCTGAACGTAATCCGGATTGCCGAATCCATCCTGATCCATATCGACACACAGATCACATAACAATCCGATTCCATCGCCATCATCATCCTGCTGATCAGGATTGCTGATCCCGGGACAATTATCACATTGATCGCCATAGACGTCGCCGTCACTGTTTACCTGATCATTATTGGGAGTATCGGGACAATTATCGCAAACATCCCCGAAATTATCGCCGTCCTGGTTGTGTTGATCGTTAGGCGTATCAAGGCAATTATCACAGGCGTTGCCGTAAGTGTCCTCATCCGAATCCACTTGGTCGTCGTTGCTGACGATGGGACAATTGTCATACTCGTCAAAGACCCCGTCGCCATCGGAATCGGTTCCCGTTATCTGATTGATGAGAACCGATACGTTATTGGATTGGGCGTTGACAACGACCAGATCCAGGGCATCATCATCATTCATATAAGCGGCCCGGACACCGACCGGTGCGGTACCGACATTGTAGGTTGAAATATCTCCAAAAACACCGTCACCGAAATTTACGAGGACATAAACACGATGAAGATTTCTGTCGGACACAATGATATCCACTTTGCCGTCATGATTGATGTCTGCCGCGGTGATTTCAGAAAGATTTCCTCCAGTGGAATATTTCGTATAATTTGGAAATCCGGCGGTCCCATTATTTAGAAGAACCGAAACTTCGTAACCCGCCGCGACAGCCACGTCGGGAAATCCATCACTGTTGAAATCGGCGGCGGCAATGGTTCCTTCCTGCAACCCGGTAGGAATGGAGCCTTGCGCCATGTTGCCAAACATATTGCTGTAGTTGCTTTCTCCAAGATTTAAAAACCGTGCGAATCCCGAGGTAGTCGTTACGACCACATCCTGAAATCCATCACAGTTAAAATCTGCGCCGGCCAGATCATAGGTTCTTTCCATGGCAAGGGCATCATTTATGGTAGAACAGAAGGCGCTGCCGCAGTTTTTAATGACATAGATATATGTCCCTCCATTCCAAGAGGTTCCGCTGGTGTAATAAGTCATTACGATGTCATCGTAACCATTATTATTGAGGTCCAACGGCAGCACATCATGCGAGCGCCAGTCTATATCCAGGTATGCATGATTGGTTTGTGGAAACTGTCCTTGCGAATTGTCATAAAACACTGTTATGCCTGTAGAGTAACTACTGTCAGAGGCGACCAGATCCATCGACGAACCATAAAACCTGCCTGATGCAATCTTATAGCCTTCTCGGCGAGGTGAAGTCGAGTAATACGCCGGGGAGCCCAAACCACCGCTGCCATTGCCAAACATTACTCCAATGCATCTATCCAGATCCTTGCATGCTACGGCAACATCGGTTTTGCCGTCATCATTATAATCAGCAACAGTCAATGATTGGGGCGTTGGTCCGACGCCATAATTGACCGCGGCGGCAAAATCGGAACCCTGAGGTACCGGTTCACAAGCATCACCAGTTCCATCAGCATCGGTGTCCTCCTGCCCCGGATTATAAACCGTCTGACAGTTATCGTCACAGTTTTCCAAATCCGGATGAATTAAGGGATCACAAGGATTATCACCCGGGGATCCTGACAAATCGCCATCATCCAGGATTCCATCATTATCATTGTCGATATCGCAGACATCGCCGATCCCATCATCATCCATATCTCCCTGGAAAGGGTTATCGCAACCGGGGCAGTTGTCGTCACAAAGCATCCAATTGCCATCACTGCATGGATTATCGTAATAGACTCCATTCCCGTCACCATCATCATATATTCCATCTCCGTCAGAGTCGAGCGGACAGGCATCACCGATACCGTCCCCGTTTGAATCCCATTGATCGTAGTTGACCGTATACGGACAATTATCGCATTCATCCAGAATTCCATCCCCATCCGAATCATCTCCCGACTTTCCGGCAAGTAACAGATTCTTGGGAGTCGTGCAAGGCGCCGTTATTCTGGCTGTCGGATCGCCACATAGAGTAACCCCACCATGCTTGCCCATATAGGCATTTGATCCTTGATCAATTTCTTGAAGTTTGATAAACGTATTTTTGATCCACATTTTAAAGGCAAGTCCCATTTCTTTTCCGCAAGTCAGATATTTGAAGAATTGCTCCGAATACACCGCGGAACCGATTTTGGAGGAGCCAACCACCCCCAACCCCTTAGTGGTACCGGCATCGCTGAAGATAAGGTATCCGGCCAGATAATCCGGAGTTGTAAAATCACATGTCAGGCAGGCAAACAAGAAATAAAGGAGTGGATTCTTGTTTGTATTGTTTACCTCATAGTTGTACAAATTACCATGTCCTGTCCCTTCGGTAAATTGCAACAAATCCGGAAGCCCGTGAGTTTTCAGATAGATGATATCGTATGGCCCGCCCATGGCGGTAATGAAGTCGCTTTTATTATTAAGGGCCGGGTCTTTGTTAATTGTTGAGCCCGAGGTACCATATGGAAATTCTATCGCCTTTTCGCTGTTGCCATAGACCGAGGCATAATGATAACTCAAGATCCCCGGATCTTCATCGATAAAAAGCAAGGCCTGTTTATTGTACTGAGTCCCCCCGGTTCGATTAGTATGGTTTCTGGAAAAGTAATCGACATACATTTGTGTTTCCGTCGCCTGACTTGTACCCGCCGCCATCGGGGCTTGCAGTCGACCGAACCGACATTCGGGCTTTATATCATTGTCGCTGGCGGCCCCTGTATATTGGGGATAGACATCAAGAAGTCCGTCTCCGTCCGAGTCGGACCAGGCTCCATCCAAATCCATGAAAAAAAGATCGCATGGAAACGTCTCTGGAGCCGCAGTACCCCATTCCGTCATGGCCAATGGCAATACTCCGACGAAAACCAAATAGGACTTACTGGGCTCAAGTAAATTTTGATATTCCGTAATAATATCGGCTCTTAAAGCAGTCGCATCACTCAGATCCGTAGTCGAAAAACTAGAGACGGTGTAAAGACGAGAAGTCCGTTTCTCATTCAAATTGTCGTTCATGTAAGTATCCAGAGAAGTGCCGATCCTCGAGTACAGGCCTGCCTCGACATAAATCAAGACAAATCCCTCTCCGTCGCCTCCGCCATAAGTTGTCGCCTTCTCGAAATTTACGGTAAGATTTGCCAACTTGAGATCTTCCGTTTCATCTCCGCTCTGTTTCGTCGGTATCGGCTGGCTGTCATTCGCCAACGTAGTACCGGCAAGCAGAATGAGAATAATCCATAATCCTGACATTACTTTTTGCATTGACCCTCCTCCTTAAAAGAGTTCCACAGTAAAGCATCACGTAAAATGGTCAAGGACCACTAAATTCAATGGTAACTTTAATGCCGCTTTTGAGGGAATTGATCCCCTAAACTATTCTTTATTCAGGGAATCGCAAACTATCACGGTCAAATAAATCTTAGGACACAGTCCAATGCCTGATTATATATCCAGTAGTCAGCCGTATTGTATAAAAACGTATGGTTGTCCACCGACGATTATTCCCTCCCTCGGTAGATACATACAAAGATGTTTAATATTTTGCAACTACATTATTGTGTAAATCGTCAAAACCTTTCGCACATTTCCAGTCATAGTTTAAGAGACACTTTTGGTTTCGGTAAGTGGCCTGAAGGTATTTCACCTCCCCTCCTCAGCCCTGCGGTCAGGCGTGTAAGAGGTCACTATAGCGATCTAACATGTCAGTTGTGGTGACCATGTCCTTGGCGCCTAAAATGTCATCACACAACTGCCGAACTCTGGATCAAAACCAGGGAAATGGGTGAAATCGGGGATTGTTTGCCATGGCTTGGGGATATGATGGACAAGGATCCGAGGCCTCAATATGGCAGAGTCAGGTTAGGCACCGATTTCTTTGTCAAAAAAGGGATCCCCCTAAGTCGCTTAAATTCAACGTGATATCACTGTTTTCAAGATTTTTGGCGTTTTTTTTATTTTTTAATCATTTTTCTGTTGACAAACGCTAAACACTACTGTATGTTGGGTTTCATGATACTAAACAGGAGCACATATATGCCTGATGAACGGTTTGGGAAGAAAATGAAAGAGCTACGAAAGGAAAAAAAGATTTCCCTTCGGCAGCTGGCCAAAATGCTAAAACTCACTCCGGCATATATAAGTCGGATCGAGAATGGCCATGAAAACCCGCCAAAGGCGGAGCATATCAGCAGGATTGCCCAGATACTCGAAGTAGATGATAGCGTTTTATTCGAGTTAATGCCAAAAGGTCTGCGCCACCAGCGCATCCCCGAGGACATTATCGAGGGGTATCAAAAGGATGAAGTCACAAACAGAAAGGTCCCGGAGTTTTTCAGGACAGTTCGTAAAGCCAATCTGTCCGAAAAGGACTGGGATAATTTAATCAAAGACATCAAAAAAAAGCGTAAGGAGAAGTGACATGGAAGTTCCTTTTTTATCGAAGGACACAATCGAGAATAGTGTTGTCAATTTGCTCAATGGATTTGGCAAGGAGTACACGCCAATCAATGAGCCACCTGTCCCAGTCGAAGAAATCTGCGAGAAATTTCTCCAACTCGATATTGTCCCCGGAGACTTGAAAAAAGACTTTCCCGTTAAAGAGTTTGGTGATGCAATCGGAGCTCTGGATTATGACGACAAGTCGGTCTATGTAGATAATGAACAGAATAAACTCGAGGGACGCTTTTTATTCACCATATCCCATGAGATTGGGCACTATGTGCTTCACATTCCATACCTATTAAGAAACCAGAATCAGGAGAATCTTTTTGAAGGTAACGGGCACCACACAATCGTGGTGTGCCGAAAAAAAGATGAAAATCTCTGGCAAGAATGGCAAGCCAATGCATTTGCCAGTGCCTTGCTCATGCCAAAGCCCATATTGGTACCTTTCATCCTCAATCACAAGAGAATATACAAGATCGAAAATGTACCCGATCCATTCAACCGGTTTCCCTGCTACCTGGATGAACTGGTATGGGAATTAAAGAATAAATTTAAAGTATCCAAAATCGCCGCCATTATTCGACTCAAAGACCTCAAGGTGATTGAGCCTGCCACAGCCAGAGCGGCATAAAAATGAGGAGCCAGAGAGAAAGAGGTTTTTTTGAGTAATATGTATAGTGTTATGCAACATATCATGGCAGATAGCTCAAATCAGAGCAAACTCGCTCGAATCCATTTCAAAGCACGGCTTTTCGCAAACAGCTACTTTTCACCATTGAACCACAACGACTTAAGAGTCGAGTTAAGGCGATTCCGTATGAATATACCTTGGAATACACTTTTTCGGCGTAAGTCGTTGAAAATCAACAAAAGGGTATCTGTGTAATGAGGACATATCAGCAACTCATGGAAAAGGGCATCGACAGCCTCAAAAGGCGCCTGATCAAGCAACGCGGACCGATTTGTGTCGCATGCGGCGGCAAACGAAGAAATGGCAACCTGATAATCTGTGTTATCGATCCGCGAAAGGAACCATGTGACTCAAATCTGGTGCTGATGGATGATGATTGCCAGAGGAACCTCATGATGATAATAGAGATGTTCTACGGCAGAGGTGAAAAGGACATGGAGCAAGTTTACGACTATCGGGCCGGTGACGGAAAATTGGCAGTCGTTAATCAACATCAGGAGCAACCTAAATGAAATATTCCAAAAAAGGTCCGAACAAACTGCCTGACGGTGGTGGAACCGCTGACCTACCTAGACCAGGTGAAGAACCTCAAGGCAATGCTGAAGCAATAACTCTGACAGGAAAGATGAAATGATACCTGATGATATTAAAACCAGAACAAATGATCTGATCACCGGAGAATTTCCCGAATATTGTTGGACCGACACGGCAATGGGCGATGTCAGGCGGCGCAATAATGTCCAGGAATACCAAACGATTGAATTCCCCAATCCAGAAATTGAATGCTATGCCGGGATGTTCCGATTTGGACGGGAATATAAAGATCTGGTTGATAATTCGGGATCGGTGAAGGGTGCCGGGGAGCTATCATGCTACTCTGATCGCCTGTGGTTTGATATCGACAATGGCAAATTGGAAAAGGCACGAGCGGC
>DAOUTW010000125.1 GCA_030668485.1 Candidatus Zixiibacteriota bacterium | reverse complement strand
GCCTATGCTATCATTCAGCAGGAGATGGTTGACGCTATCCTATCGGACCGTACCGAAGAAAGACGTTTCCTTTTTGAGGAAGCGGCCGGGATTACCAAATACAAACATCGTAAAAAGGCAGCCGAACGGAAACTGGAAGCGACCGAGCATGACCTGACCAGGTTGCAGGATATCCTATCGGAAGTAACCACACGCGTCAATTCTCTCAGGCGACAGTTCAAGAAGGCGGAGCGGTATAAAAAGGTCTCTGACGAATTGAAAAGCTGGGACCTGTTCAATGCCCGCACTCGCTTCATCGACCTGCAGGATAATCGCAAAAACCTGATGGTGTCAATTAAAGATTACGAAGAGCGAAAAGTGGCGCTCGATTCTCAGATGGACGGCCGTTTCGCATCATTGGAAGAAGCGCGTACTTCTGTCGCCGATCTGGACACCAAACTTAATGATCTGTCGGGCAAGGTCTATGATTTGTCCGAACAGGCCCATCAAGTCGAAACCGATATCTCCGTCAACCGTGAAAAGCAGGAAAATCTCAAATCATCGGCTTCACAAAATCGTGAGGAAATCGAAGCCCTGACGAAACGATCCGAAGTTATCCGTGAGGAAAAAGCTTCCTGCAAAATTGAAATAGAAAAACTCGATGAGAACATTGCGGGATTGACAGCCGATCTGGAAGAGGCTCTTGAGGCTCAGAAAATTGCCGACAATCAATACCTCCAATTCCGCAATCTGAGCGAGGATGAAAACGCCAAACTTCTCGACCTCGAAGGTAAACTTTCCTCCGGCCGCACCGATTCGGCCAATATCGAAGAGCAGATGGCCGATCAGAAAACGGAAATCGAACGGCTAAACGAACGCCGGGCCAACCTGATTGCCGAAAAAGCACGGCGACGTGAGGATATCGGCGCTCTGCAAAATCAAATCGAAACCCTTGAAAATGAAATCAAGACCGCTGCCGCAAACGTTGCGGCGAAAGAACAATCGCTTGAAGAGGGATTGTCTCGCGCGGACAGGCTGCGCGACCAGCAGGCGGAGCTGTCTGCCAGCTTCGAAGCAACGCTGGCCCGCAAGAATCTTCTGACAGAAATGGTCGAACATTATGAAGGATATGGCGGCGGTGTGGTGGCGATCTTCGACGTCGCCGGACGATGGGTCGATATAACCGGGACGGTAGCCGATTTCATTCGGCCAATGAATGATTATCAGACAGCCATCGAGGCTGCCCTGGGCGAAACGGCACAGTATATCATCTGCGGTAATCACGATACGGCCCGCGAGGCGATATCCTATTTAAGCGAGAAGAAAGCGGGTCGGGCATCATTTTTAATCCTCGACCGCCTTGCTGAAAATATCACTCGCCCGGATCTTCCGGAGATTCCGGGAGTAATCGGATGGGGTGATAATCTCGTCGAATGCGATGACCGCTACCGGCGGGTTCCCAGGGCGCTTCTGGGACAAACCGTCGTTTGTGAAAATATCGACACGGCGCAGCAAGTATTGCAACTTCTACCCGGCGGATATCGCGTAACAACCTTGAACGGCGAACTGTTCACCGGCAACGGTCTGATCACCGGCGGCGCTTCCGAAGAAATTTCTCTCATCGGGCGCAAGAATGAAATCGAAGCCCTGGAAAATAAGCTTAGCGAACTCAACGATCGGATTAAAAAAGTCAAGGAAGATCAATCGGCCGTTACCCTGCTGATCGGCGAACTGCGCCAATCGCTGGCACAATTGAATCAAACCCAGGCTGACAATAAAGACAATCAGTCGGATATGGTTTCAAAACTGAAGGAAGAGCAGTTCAAGATCAACGCCGCCGATGAAGTTATCACCAGTATCGATCAGAGTATCGATCAGATCACGCAGAAACTGGAAAAACTGAAACATCGCCAGTATACGCTGTCTCTCGATTTCAATCATCTTGATCGCGAGAAGGCAACTATCTCGGCCAGGGCCGAAAACAAGAAAAATCAGAGGGAGACTTTGGAGAGGTCCGCACATGGAGCCGCCGAGAACGTAAACCGCTTACAGGTGACAAAAATCGAGGCCGATAGTAAGCGCTCGCATCATCAGTCACAGCTCGAATATTACGATGAACTGCTCAATGATATCGTTACCAATACCACCCAGAAGCAACAGCAAATCGAGGATGCGGAGACAACCGCCGCCGGCCTTGTGGAACGCATAAGTGAAGCCGAAATCAAGCTCAAGGAACTTTTCGATGCCCGCCAGCAGCAAACCGCCTCACAGCAGGAGCTGCGGCAGAGTCGTGAGGAGTTTACCGTCAAAGTCGAGGAATTCGAAGAACAGGTTAAAAACCTTCGCAAAGATAAAGAGCAGTTGAGCGATCAACGGCATCAGGCCGAAGTCTCTTTGACCGCCATCTCTTCCAAACTGGAGCAGCTTGAAGAACGGACCCAGGGCGAATATAAAATCGATATCCGTGAACTGGAGATCGAATCACCCAATCCCGACTTCTCCCCCGAGGAAATCACAGAACATATCGAGATGCTCAGGGAAAAGATGCAGAAAATGGGTATCGTCAACCTGCTGGCCCTCGAAGAATACGAACAGCAAAAAGAGCGTCAGGAATTTCTGGCGCGGCAGTTGGACGATCTAATCTCAGCCAAGGCGACATTGAAGGCGACCATCCAGAAAATCAATCAGACCGCCAAATCGATGTTCCTCGATACGATGGAAAAGGCCAGGGAAAACTTCCGGCAGATGTACCTTGAACTGTTCACCGGCGGTGAGGCCGACGTCATTCTCGAAGATGAATCCGATCCGCTCGAATCCCGGATCGAAATTATCTCTCGCCCGAAGGGCAAAAAGCCCCTTACTATCGCTCAGCTTTCCGGCGGCGAGAGAGCCTTGACAGCCATCTCTCTCCTCTTCGCACTGTATATGGTCAAACCATCGCCGTTCTGTTTCCTTGATGAAATCGATGCCCCGCTCGATGATATCAATATCGGTCGCTTCCTGAAGATAGTGCGGAAGTTTTCCAAACAAACGCAGTTTATCATCATCACCCATAACAAGATCACTATGGAAGCCTCCGACACTCTCTATGGCGTCACGATGGAAGAGCCGGGAGTCAGCAAAGTTGTTGCGGTCCGGTTCAAGAAAGATGACGAAGACCAGGAGACCCTCCTCGATTTACATTACACCAAGGAAGACGCATCGCAGGCTGGCTGATGAGGAATTTTCTAAGTAGTTTCAAGAAGGGTCTGGCCAAGACCAAGGATAACCTTGTCGGCAAGGTCCGTAAGGTGGTTGGTGTCGCCGCCAAGGTCGACGATGATTTACTCGACAATATTGAAGAGATCCTGATCCAGGGTGATGTCGGCGTCGCCGCTACGATGAAAATCATCGAAAATCTCAAGGAAAAAGTCCTTCTTGAAAATATTAAAGATCCTAACGAAGTTTTGACTTCGCTCAAGAGCGAAATCGCCGCGATTGTTCACAGTGACCGCGATCCGAGTGCGCTCGATGACGCCAATGGCCCGACAATCTGGTTGATCATGGGTGTCAACGGCACTGGCAAGACGACTTCAGTCGGCAAACTGGCACACTTCTTCCGCCAGCAGGGCAAGAAAACGATGATTGCCGCTTGCGATACCTTCCGAGCCGCGGCGGTCGATCAACTGGCTATTTGGGCCGACAGGTCCGGTGTCGAGCTCGTTCGTGCCAAAGAGGGGTCCGACCCCGCCGCGGTGGCATTCGATGCCGCTAACGCCGCCAAATCGCGCGGAATAGACATCCTTCTGGTCGATACCGCCGGACGGCTCCATACCAAAGTTCATTTGATGGAAGAGTTGAAGAAGATCAAGCGGGTCATATCCAAAGTCGTTCCCGAGGAATCGATCAAGCCAAAGCTGGTCCTCGATGGCACTACCGGTCAGAATGCTTTATCTCAGGTGAAGGTTTTCACCGACTCGGTTGGCGGTGTCGATGGTTTATTGGTAACCAAGCTTGATGGTACGGCCAAGGGCGGCGTGGTTATTGCCATTGCCGAGGAGATGTCGGTCCCGATCGATTTCATCGGCCTGGGTGAACAGATCGACGACCTCAAACCATTCGATCCGGTTGCTTATGTTGAAGCATTGTTTGAATAGGCACACAAATTAACGCCGGACGGATTTTGATTCACGCGCTTCACTAACTCCACCATATATGGTATGACAGCGCTTCTCACCTCTACCATATTTAGTCCGAGATTAGTATAAATTTCCCATAAGGGACTATCCTCCTTTTTGTTACTGGGAACTGGGTTTGAATTGTACATTTCAATATCCGGTTATTAGTTTTTACATCGAAACTGCACATTTTTTATGGCGATTCTATGGTTAAAGCGCTGTTTGATTTGCGATGGTACATCATGCGAATCAGTCCTCTACTTTGAATTACTTCTTCTACATAAAGGTCCGTGGGCAGATTCTACATTGATTCTATGTTGTTTTTGAAAGAAATCCCACCCGGCGGCCATAAGAATGGCCTCTGGGTGAGGTACTCGGTAGGCCATGAAACACGCTCGAACGCCGCCACAGGATCATCCGCCATCGGCGGACCCGATCGGGAAGGACCCCGCGGAACAATAAATAATCAGGGTCAGTCCGGGGAGCACAGGGCTCCCCGGCTACGTACTTCGTCATCTGTCAAGAGTAAACCTCTCAGGATTTTGAAGACCTGTCTGTCTTATTCAATTCACAATCATTTCACTGCCGCACAGGTTGGCGCTGGGCCAGCTCGGAAAACGTAATTTATGAGCAAAGTAGCGTCAGAAGCATTGACTAAACCATCTCCGTTGCAGTCGGCTGTCCACATGTCCACAGGCTCCGTGACAAGGTAAAATAAATAAGCAAACAGGAAGACGGCATCTGCGACATTTATCATGCCGTCATAATTGGCGTCCCCGCATACGGGTACATCATTAACCGCAAAAACGTATATCCAGGAGGATGAATCATTCGGATATCTGGGGTCGGAATCGTGGGCTACAAAGTAAAACGCATGAAATCCCGACTGGGAATGGTCGGGTGTTATCGTCAACACGCCGAATCCGTTGAGTGAATCAGTGAAATCGAAGTTGAGAGTACCCCCATGTGGGGAATATCCCCATCCAGCTGACAGGATCGGAATTGGGCCGTCCTCATCATAACCCCAGATTTGGAAGAAAAGCGTATCACCTTCATTTACAGTCCTGTTCTGGCCCGGAGGCCACTCAAATACCCATGGAGTACGGTTCGTATCGAGAATAGTGATTTGTACATCAATACTATCTACCAGCGTCGTATCCTCGCCGTCTATGGCATAAAAGGTGACGTCATATACTCCCTCATCATCGTAATCGGTTGGCCAAT
>DAOUTW010000031.1 GCA_030668485.1 Candidatus Zixiibacteriota bacterium | reverse complement strand
ATCAGACGACGAGTCAGGTTGATCGATTCTTTTAGAGATGAACGAAGTTGTGAAACAATAATTTATACGCAAATAAAACTACTAAACGAAAAACTCGCGGATTGCCCATGAACTAATTTACACAATATTACTTGCACTACCATAATTTTTATCCTGTTGACAAAATGATAAATCGGGCTATATTGATCCTGTATTTTTTGAAAATTGGGTGTCGTTTCAGCATAATCCGGACACGGATGATTTACAATTAAGACGTGGTTTTGTAGATTTGGCATGTCAGAAAGGAGCCATGTATGAATGCCAAAGGAAACCATAGTCCGGAATCGATGGTTAGGGAGATTCGGCGGAAGACGAGGCGTAAGTATTCCACTGAGGAAAAGATTCGCATTGTGCTGGAGGGACTTAAGGGCGAGGTCAGCATCACACGCAAAAAAACGCCATTGACTTCATCGACTACGTCATCGAGAAGTTCCCTTTTCGGTTGCATACAGTCCGGACCGATCGAGGTCACGAATGGCAGGCTCAATTTCATTGGCATGTCGAAGACAAAGGCATCCGCCACGTATATATTAAGCCCAGATCACCACAGCTGAATGGGAAGATCGAGCGGTCCCACCGGTCAGACCAAGAGGAATTCCACCAATTGCTTACCTACACGAACGACGTCGACCTCAATGAGAAATTGGCCGTTTGGGAGGAGTTTTACAACCTCAACAGACCGCACGGTGCGCACAATGGAAAAACCCCATATGAGGCCTTGCGCAGTTTGCTGAAGTAAATAAAAAGTGTCTCACAGGCTTGACAATATTACACCGGCTCCTTTTAATTTGGCACAAGGATTATTGTCCGATCAATACGAATGGCGCCCAGAAGTAGGGGTGGCGATGCCTGGCACGCTTTGAATTTATAAAGCTGCGCTTTGCTACAGCCAATGCTTTGGCATGGTTATCGCCTTCCCTGACACCTTTATAAAATTGTTCCACAAACTCGGCCGATTTCAGATCGCTGATATTCCAATATGTGGCAATGGCAGCCTGACAACCGGCGATAATAAAAGGTCGAGCAAGACTCAGGACACCCTCGCCTGGGAATGACTTCCCGGTCCCTGATCGGCATGAAGAGAGAAATACCAAGCGCGCTGGAATACGCAACCGCATGATTTCTTTCGGCCGGAGAAAACCGTCATTAATACTACCCTCATCTGCCGCCAGCAATATGGCGGAACGATCCGGGTTGCGCTCGTCAGTCATCCCATGCGCGGAGATATGAAGATAGTCGCCGTTTTTGAAACCTACCTGTTTGAAATTATCTTCGGTCCCATGACCCCGTGCATAAATAAGGGATCTATCCGACCCAAAACAATTTTCAATTGCCTTAACCTCAAGGGAACAGGAGACCAAGGGGGGTAGTTGATTCATGTCCCAATAGGGTCGATCTCTGGACTCGGCATCCACATTGTTTGAACCTTCGGTATCAATCGTGCTGTAGGTTGGTGAGTTGGCGAATACCACCATGCCTGGAGTTCCGTTGACTGTGTAATCCCGGTGCGAAATCAGGTCGAACGCTGACATCGATGGAGCATATGATATACAGTATTTTTCGACCAGGTAGTCACCGCTATCATTCATCAAAGATTCCAGCGGTAAATAATGGAGAGGTCCGGATGCTACAATCAGGAGGTGATCCCTATGTGCTTTTAATAACTCCGATTCAGGAATGAGCAGGGAGTACAGTTCATGGCTCAAGTGCTTATAATTATTGAATGAATCATCACTCGCAGGATAAGAATTTATCAGTTCAAGATATCGCCCGATCTTCTCATGAAGGGTATGATAATCGGCATCTATCTTTACGACCGCATATTCCCCTCTCGATATTACAAATAGGTAATTACCAAAATGGCTCAAAAGATATTGCATTAGAACGGTATTATCGACCAGCATATGATTTTGTAATGTTTCAATAGATATATCGCCGACTTCAGGTTCTGCAAATATTTCATCACCGCTTCCGGATTTTTCCAAATAACGAGTCAAGAGAGAATCTTCGAGGTTATGAATTTCCCTCAAGGCATCTTCCTGCATCGATCTCATGCGTTCCGACTTATAGATCTCTGAGATTTGGCGTAAAATCCGGGTTTCAACACTATCAATCTCTCGTTTATCGCTTTTCATCAAATTATCGATAAAGGCACGGCTTTTACTTTTTTCCAGATAATGCAGAGCTGAATCAACATAGATATTTTGTCCCGTTGCGGTAAATTTTTCGATATACATGCAAGCGAGAAGATTGAAGTAACCGATTTTATCGGACAGTATTCCGGTTTTCATCTCCGGCACAGGCAACTTGCGATTGGTATTTTCAATTAACCAGATACAGTGCTTTAGCCGCTCCATTGCCGACCGGCTGTTAGCGAGATAGTAATCACATACCGCTAATCCGTACTCAGCCGCGAGGATAACTTCATATGATTGACACGATTGGGATACCTGATCAAACCTGTCTTTGGCCGAATTGTACTCCTCCATTTCTAGCAGGTAATTACCCCATGCAATCAAGTTTGTGAAAATTGCATCTGAGGACTGAGCTATGCGCAAAACACTATCTGCAGATTTATACATGATCAGAGCCTGTTCGCGATTTCCCAGCGCCTGGAGTATCTGACCCATATAGGTCATTGAATACCCAAGGTCTTCCAAGTAGAGACCCTGTGCGCCGGAAATCATTTCCCTGAGGCGCAACGATTGACTTCCATGAAACAGCGCCGAATCGAGCATACCCAGATTATTGTAGGCCACGGCAAGGAAGTAATGGGATTGAGCTTGGTTGCTAAGGTCGTTGGATTTTTTAAGGCCGGGCAGAAATGAATTGGTCAACCGGATGGCCGCTTCGGTTTTATAAAGTTGAAGGAGATCATAGACTCTCCCCAATTGAGCGAACGTTATATAGTATTGCTCATCGACCCTGCGAAAACTTCTTATGGCGTCGCTGTAGGCCAGTTCAGATTGAAGATAGTCTCCCAGTCGATAATTATATACCCGTCCCAAAAGCATTTCGCAATTTCCGATCAGGGAAAAATAATCAAGCAAACGGCACATCTTTATGCATTGACGATAATTATAAACGGCCGAATCGATTTCACCTCCGGCCACGTACAATTGCCCCCTGTCTTTCAACAGCACCGCCAGATGAAACGAATCATTGATTGAAGTATACTCTTTGGTCAGGTTGTCTAACCCTGCAAACAAGCTGGCATCGGTGTTGTTCCGGTAGGAAGACAACCATTTATGGATCCAATCAAGCGATAATTTCCTCCGAGCTTGCTTACTGCTCCAATTACTGTAAGTCATAAACCTTAGAGATAAATCACGCACCCCATACATCTCAGTATACAGGTCCGTCAACCATTTCAGTTCCCGGGATAGGCTATCGCATGTTATCGATTTTTCGGCTGCCTGGCACTTTATATACTCCGTTAGTTTCGACAGAATCGTATTTCTCGTCTTGAAATGACTATCCTCGATTGTCTGAGCGGCAATATTCGATACGAATGTGGATAAAATGACACTGAGGGATAGAACTATAACTATAAAGCCAGCCAGAATTTTTCGCATATCGGCTCGAAAGATAATATAGGCAACAGCAGGGAAAGATCAGTTCTTCAGCCGTACCCTTAACCAGTAGTTTTCGATCAGATCCCTAATGCCGTCATCCTCTTTTTCATAGACCCTGATTGAATAGTAACCTTCGGTTGAAAAGTAACTGCTTTCCAACTCAAAAGCAAAATCTTTTTGATATTTATGGGGTTGGCTGGTTAGGCGAAGAGATCCTGACGGGTCGTATAACTCAAAATCATAAAGGCAATCGACACAATCTTCTCTTACACCTGGGCTGAAATAGAGGGTTATAATTTCGGTTGCTTCATCAATTACAAAATTATTCTTATTCTCTATACTCTTCTCCCCCGGTACGATTTCAAAGTGAGCAATTTGAGGCGTTCTGTCAGAGATTCCTTGGATACCAATAATCGCGGCCAGTATTATAACTGCGGCAGCCATACCATAGACCGGCCTGATATTGAAAACTGGTCTCATAAAGAAATCCTGAATTTTCCCCAGGAAACTTTCAGTCTTATCCCTCTCTTCATCAAATTCAGAATCGGCCTGCAGGCGGCAAAGTTCCAGTTCTTCGGAGCAAGAGGGACATTCTTTTAAATGGGTTTCTATTTTCAATCGGGTTTGTTTATCTAATTGGGATCGGTTTTCCTGATATGTGACCAATAATTTGACGTTAATATGTCCGGATTCAATTACATCGTGGGCTTTTAGTCCCAGCCGTATTCCGGCCAGGTCGTTGACCTCTTTCCTTAACTCGGGATCGGACTGCATTCTGGTTTCGAAATCCGCCTGCTCTTCGGGGGCCATTTCGCGAGCTAAGTATTTATTAATCAGCCCATTATGGTCATTTCCGTTATCCATCTGCTTTTCCTCTTTTATGCTCATCTATAATATAGGCGGCCTTTATTTAAAATGGTTGGTCGTTTTTTATAATATTTTCTCTAATTTCATTGGCCTCATCCCGGCATTGACTGAACTGGTACTTAATCGTCCCGACTGGCACATTTTTTATTTTGGCGATCTCTTTATATTTAAGCCTATCCTCCAGATACATCTTCCACAATTCCAGGCAATTTTCGGATATACGCTCCAGCACTCGATGAAAAACGATCCCCATTTCCCTTTTTAACAATTTCTGCTCCGGGTTCAGGGCCATATCCGGGAGGCCGAGGGTTTCGATTTCCTCGTTGGTGAATCGATCTCCGAGGCGTTTATATGTCAGACAGGTATATTTCATCATGGTACCGATATAGCCTCTGAGTTTCGATTTATCGAGGATTGCATCGTTTCTGCACTCTATAAGGAGTTTGTACATGACGTCGGATTTTATCGCGTCTTCATGATGCCCGAGTCGCTGGCGCCATGAATAGAAGGCGGCGTCGATAAACGAAAGCATGGTTTTCGTTTCCTCGCGGTCGCCTCGGAGGAAACCTGCGATAATTTGCTCGAAGTTATGTGTTTGGGGCATAATGGAATATAATATTTCCGCCAAAAAAGCCAACCTTTTTCGAAAATCTGCACCAATAATAATGAATGCATAATTGAACTTAACGAGGAGGATGGTACGATGAAGCAAGGAACCCTCAAACAGTCCGCCGCGATTGTCATCGCAGCCTTTGTCATTCAGTTATTTATAGTGCCGCTTTCGGCCGACGCCGCATGGCGCAGCGAATATGATGATTATCCCGGCAACGATTCACCCCCCTGGGGTACGATAGTCTTAGTTGGAGTTATTGGCGGCGTAGCCATCGCCGTACTCGCAATGGCGATATCGCATAGTAGTAAGGACAAAAAGGCCGATGGCGAGAGTGATCAAGCTGATGATTCAATGGAAGGTATCAGCCCAGGTCAGGATGAGCCGGCCGATGTTGATGAGAACAGTTCAGAAAAAATAACCATGTCGACCTTCAGACCGGAAAGTTCCAAACTCAATCTCTACTTCGATCTCGGGCAAACGCCACACAGTTCCGGTTTGGATATCTCCAGCTCCGACGTAAGCGGTATGGAAGTAAAGGTCGGTGTGGCCCTGAGTTTTTAACGTTGAGGCCATAGCCAGTGATGGCATAAATATGGAGGAGACAATGTCTCCTCCATTATTTTGGGGTTTTCATGATTTGCCGGTCGAGAAATTTTTATCAAAAAAACATGAATTCCGGCCAACCTTTTTAGAATAGCAGCACCAATAATAGTGAAGGCAATAATTTAGGGAGTCAAGGTTCATAACAATAAAGGAGGATGGCAAGATGGTTACTACTCAAAAAACTTACCCGACCATATTGACAAGGTTGATAGCCTTGTTATATTGGAGTATACCACCATTACTCAGGGGTAGTGGTTTCAAATCACGAACGAGCACACAGACAATTTATATACAAGGAGGGACCGCTATGCGAGTCACTAACTTTGCGGGGGCAAAACTCGGGGCTGTCATATGCATATTAAGTATGTTAGCACTTTTGGTAACGCCAAGTATTGCCCGAGCGCAGGCACCGGAAATTATTTGCCCTGCCACAATCGAATTAACGCTCGATGATATTGGCGAAAATTGTATTGAATTATTAGTCACAGGTGCAGACAGTGTAGTCGCTGAAAATGCAAGCTGGAATCTGGACACACTTTGTTTCACAGCAAGTACGCCAGTCAGCGACACGATCACGGTGATTGCCACCAATGCTTCGGGAGCGGATTCCTGCGAAGTTATCATTGAATTTCCCGGAGTGACAAAAAAATGCGGGTTCATAGATCAGGAAATTTGGACTACCAATGAATCACCCATTGCGGTCATGTGTAGCCTTACAATTGCACATTTGACAATTGAAGAGGGAGTTGAAGTATACTTCTTTAATAATAGTGAGATGTATGTTTCAGGCCTTTTGAAGGCACTGGGAACGTCCGTTGATTCAGTAGTCTTTTCTTGTAAGGATACCGCTTCAGGTTGGCAGGGAATCCGTTTCGAATCCAGTTTGGTTGAATGCGTAATGGAATATTGTCAGATTAGTTATTCCAATAATAGCGGAATAAGAATTCTTGATTGCTCACCTACTGTACAAAATTGTTATATTTTCAGCAGTTATGCAAATCAGGGAGGAGGGCTATTTATAAGTCGGACTAGTTTAACTGACACCCTGACAATTGTGGGTTGTGAAATTGTTGGGAATACATCCGACACACATGCCGGGGGCATTAAGGTTATAGAAGCCAAGGGGGCAGT
The DNA here is from genome assembly GCA_030668485.1 of Candidatus Zixiibacteriota bacterium. GTDB lineage: Bacteria > Zixibacteria > MSB-5A5 > GN15 > JAAZOE01 > DAOUTW01. Next base: position 41,853 of record DAOUTW010000031.1, on the reverse strand, counting down.
CGTTTTTAGGGATTGCAACATATTTTCTAATGTGGCCAACTATGATCGTGGCGGATCTAATTACGTTGGAGGCGGAATATATTTTTCCGACAATAGCGAGGTTGGGATCCTTGAATTGATCGACTGTTCCGTTGTTCAGAATATTGTCAGATCTGAATGCTATACCAATCAATGCGACCGTGATAGCTATGGGGGTGGGCTATATCTTGCAGGCAACTGTACTATCCAAAATTGCGTTATTGATGGAAACGTCAGCCGACCTGCTGAACATGGCAGCCAGGGGGGCACTACTGAACGCACTCGATCATATGGTGGGGGTATATACATTGCGAGAGGCGTACACTCAATAAGTAATAGCCAGATAAGGTCAAACGTTGCCACCTGTAGCGGCGCTGATGCATATACCTATGGAGGTGGGATATACTTGAATGCCGGTTCTCTCTCAATGTACAACTCAATTGTATCCTGTAATCGGTGTGATCCATACTACGGATATCTTCATGCTTATGGTGGCGGAATCTTTGTTTACACAGGGACGCTTTATGCGGAAAACTGTTCTTTTGTCAAGAATACCCACGAAGCTCTTTGGAATAGTGGTGGATCTGTTTCTTTGACAAATACAATAGCCTACTTCAATGGCAGAAGTCCTCAAATCAGGGGCACTGTTAGCAAGGAATTTTGCAATATCCAAGATTTTGATACGACTGGAACAACCAATATAAGCCAAAACCCAGTATTTGTTGGTGAAAACTGTGACGTGCAAGATTATGCACTCGGATCCACATCACCATGTATCGATGCCGGTAATTCTGAAGTAGCATATAATGACTTATGCTTTCCACCTTCCAAGAGCACTGCAAGAAACGATATCGGTGCTTATGGCGGACCTGGGGCATGCGGTTGGATTAGTGGTCCACCGAATATCAACTGCATAAGCGAAGTTAACGACATTGAGATTTGTGAACTTGGACAGGTTTGTATTAGCCTGCAAATTATGGACGCTGCTGAAGTTCAGGTTAATGAGGGCAGTTGGAGCGAGCACACCCTCTGTGTATCACCGGCCTCTTGGGGATATAAAACATATACCATCATTGCCACCAATCAATTTGGAGTGGACACATGTGAAGTGACCATCAACATGATGAAAAACACTCCCATTGAGGTTGATTTTGATGATCTGTCATTTGCAATGACCGATATGGATGTTATTCCGCCACCGGCGCAGACTATCGAGATCACCAGTCCATGCGACGCCGGTGCTCTCGATTGGAATGCTGTTGTCGTGGACGGCGCCGATTGGCTGGAAATCACCCCGGCTTCCGGAACCAATCCGGAAACAATGACAGCTTCCATCGCGGAAAGCGCCCTGCCGATGGCGGCAGGGATTTACAACGGACTCATCGCCATCTACGATGACGGAGCGTCGAATTCGCCGGTTTATGTCAATGTATCGCTCTTCGTGGAAAGCGGAGTCCTGGTCGGAGACTATAATCCGGAACCGGGAACGATTTTCGACGTTCCGATTGTGCTCTACACCACCGACTTGCTGGCTGATTTCACTTTGCCATTGAAGCTGATCACCACGCAGCCTGATAAGATTTGGCTCGAAGATATTACCTTCGATCCAATCTATATCGATACGGTTTTCTGGATCAATGATAGCGAGATCGTTTATCAGCCGATTCAGCCACCACCGATTCCGGACGATACTGCGATAACTCTCGGATTTGCCAAAATCAATGTGGCCGCCGATGCCGAGCCCGAGGAATTCTACCTCGATACAACCACGGTTATAATTGGCGCTGAAACCTATAGTTATCAGTTCGTCAAGGCAACCGGCGATACGATTGTGCCAAGCTTCGATAAAGGTACTTTCTGCCTTGGCTGTTTCGACCGCTGGCTGGACATAGCCGAAGTTTCCTGCCCGCAGGGCGATACGGTCGATGTTCCGATAATGGCCTATGGAATCGAGAACGTGGGTGGATTACAGCTACAGATCGGATACGATCCGCAGATCCTAAGGACCCCCGATGTTTTTGTAATCTCAGATTACTTAACCGGGGTGGGGACGAGGAACGATTCCAATGCCGTCATCTATGTTACTGATACCAATCCGGATAATCCCTTCACTGTTCCCGACAGCGGCATTTTATTGACCCTCCGCTTTATTGCGATCGGCGATAGCGGCGAAGTCAGTCCGCTGACCTGGATGTATGATAATGTAATTAACGACCCGGACGGAGTCCGCCTGGGTTACATAGAATTCAAGGGCGGCAGCGTAATGCCCAATGATGTTCCTGGTATGCTGTCCGGCGGTATTGATTACTACACTCTCTGCAAGCCAGTACCTGACGTTCAGGTGACATTAACCGGGGCTGATAATGACACTTACAACACCGGTTTGGACGGATGGTATCTGTTTGACGATGTGGTTAATGGTGAATGCACTATCACTCCGGAATGTGACCGAGACGATCCCGGTCTCAACATTCAGGATGCCACCATCATCATGAACCAGTTGGTCGGTAGAGTGGAATTCTCACCCTATCAATTGATCGCCGCTGATGTTACTTTAGACTGTGATATCTCAATATCCGATGTGGTCAAGATACTCCGTGATATCGCCATCATCGAAGATCTGCCAAGCGGACCCTGGGCCTTTGTCGATCGGGCCTTTGCCATCAACACTGACAACTGGTGTACCGCCCCTGATTCTATCACTACGACCATGTCCGGGCCGAGCCAGATGGATCACCATTTCCTCGGAATCCGTATGGGCGACGTTAACGGCGACTGGTGCGACCAGGGTGGAGCATTCCCCAAAGCGCAGTATGTCGATGGCGCTCAGGTATCGCTTTCGATTAATGAACTTCTTCCGGCTGAGGATGGGACCATTTCAGTTCCGATCAAAATCACCAACAACGGTGAGATCGGTGGATTTGAAATCCATCTCGATTATGATCCGGAGCGGTTGTCCTTTATTAATGCCTCGACCGGTTCCGGAAGTAGTCTGATCGCCAATGCCGAGAGCGACAAGATTCATATCGCCTGGGTCGATGTGAATAACCCGATCAAACCGTCCGAGAGCGAAGTTCTGGTCAATCTAAGCTTCTCAACCGACGACAATGGTCTCGATGCAACATCTTTCACTTTTGACGATATCATTGCCGTCAATCGGGATGGTCAGTTGTATCGCGTGAATGTGTCGGATGGCGAGGTTGATGGTAGTATCGCTATGCCGAAACGGTTCAGCCTGTCGCAGAACCATCCCAACCCGTTCAACCCGATCACGCAGATCAACTACAGCCTGGCTGGTGAGTCTCAGGTTCGCATCGAGGTCTTCAACATCACGGGTCAGCGCGTCAAGACTCTGGTTGACGGCCATATGGAAGCGGGTGAGCATACGATCATCTGGGACAGCAAGGATGGTAACGGTGATGCCGTAGCCAGTGGAATTTACTTCTACCGGATAAAGACGGATCAATTCACCGCGACTAAGAAGATGGTCCTGCTCAAGTAACATTGGAATAACCAACACGAAGAGAGTCCGGAAAAATCCGGACTCTCCTCTGAAAATAAACGTACAGGCAATTTGGAGGTTAAGATGACGAAGCGAACTTCATATAAATTCTGGATCGCAGGTATCGCATTTATGTTGTTATCCTCATTATCGTCCTGCGAATGTGGCACGGACCCGGATGACACCACTCCTCCGGCAAAGATTTCCAATTTTCAGGTGGATAGTATTGATCAGGGCACGGTCTGGCTGTCCTGGATCGCCACCGGCGACGACGACAATTCAGGCACAGCCTCTGAGTATCACCTGCGGTTTGCACCCGAGTACACCGCTTTATTGAATGATTGGAATAACACAACTGCCGCCACAGGCCTGCCGGCGCCCCAATCTCAGGGAAATGAAGAATCGTTTGAGCTTATTGATATATCGGCAGACACCACCTTCTACTTCGCTATCAAAGCGGCTGATGAAAATAATAATATGTCAGCCATCTCTGATTTCGATTCGGTTCGATGGCATTCACCAATCAGCCTCACTCTCCCTGATATACAGGTTGCTGACTGTAGCAAGATTGCCGTGCCGATCACAGCGATTAATTTAACGGTAATCACTGGTGTGGAAATTCATGTCCAGTATGATACCGGGCAGGCAGTTTATGATTCCGTTACATCGGATTATCTCAATGGTATGATGTCGGATACGACGGCAGGAATAGTCAGTATTTTATGGGCCAGTTTAGCTGATATCACTGATCTGTTCACCGTACCCAACGGCGAACCGGTTGCGGTTATCCATTTCTCAAACTTGACAGATACCAGTCAATTGACCTTCAATGCTGAAACCGAAATTGTCGACTATGCCGGCGACCCAATCATCCTCGAATTGAACAATGGTTCAATGGAGTGTACCGGGAAATAGTGATACAAAAGCCGGCTATTTCCCGGCTGCGGATCATCGAAATGATCCGGAGATAATTTGCAAGTCTGGTTACCCGGGGCAGTCCGGCAAGGAAGGGGTTGCTGTCGGTAAATTATAATTTGATATTCGAATTATGTAGGGCCATTATATGGCCCTTCATGCTTTGTGCCCGCTTTTTTGGGGCTGCTATCGCAGAAAAAAGGAGGTCAATATCCGAAAAAGATTGACTACAGTCTTCGTAGTGGCGCTACTGTGCTGGTCATCCGGTGTTGCTACGCAGGACAGTGAGCAGAAGTCGGAACAGAGCAAGGGGTGTGGTAGTATGAAAATAAAGCTCACCAGTATATTTGTGGATGACCAGGAAAAAGCCATTAAGTTTTATACTGAAGTGTTGGGCTTCGCAAAAAAAGCCGATTTTCCGGTTGGTGAGTTCAGATGGCTGACGGTTGTCTCAGCCCTGGAGCCGGAGGGTACTGAATTACTGCTTGAGCCAAACGTCAATCCGTCCGCAAAGACATACCAAAAGGCAATCTTCGAGCAGGGTATTCCGGCTACTACATTCTTTGTGGATGATATTGAAAAGGAATTTAATCGGCTGAAAAAGCTGGGAGTGAAATTCAACATGGAACCGACAAAACTGGAGTCGGCAACAATCGCCATCTTCGATGATACCTGCGGCAATCTCATACAAATCGCACAGGAATAAGAACGATTCGGTCTTTTTATAAATCAGCATAGCAGTGATGCGTTGTTGGCACACTATCATTCCGGAAGTTTTAATAGACAATTGTACTATAAGAGATATCTTGACTATGGGAGTTCATCATCTCCCTGCTATCAGATGATGAGCGTTGCATTTTGATTAACATCCGGGAGGTTGCTTTGAATACCATTAGTCGTATATTTCCATCAGCATCATGCATCATCTTTTGTGTTCTTACCGTAGCCTCTATGCCATTGGCCGATGGCGGGGGTCTACCGGGGCGGTCCGCTACCGACATACATCCGACCGATGCCAACTTCAACGATTTCTCCATACTCGACTTGAATGTTGAAAATTTATTATCTTATGCGAAAAACGGTTCGGTCATCGTGGCTTGGGGAGATTCGACTATCGAACTCAGTCTGGAAGACAGCAGACTCTGGTCGGGCGAGTTCAAGGCCTTTATCAATGATGGTGTGCAGGAAATTCCGGTTGACATTCCTGCCCCATATCCATTCAAAGGCCACGTTGTCGGCAGCCCCGAGAGTCAGGTACGTTTGACTGTAAGCGCCGATGAAAGCTGGGTCAGAGGCAATATCGCCTACGGTCATGAATACTATACTATTGAACCGCGAAAAGCTGATAAGTCGGCCGATGGTTCGGTCGAACATTATGTTTACAAGCGAAGCGATATTACCGAATTCGAGGGAATTTGTGGAACGATTGAGGAGTCTGTTGAAGACGCACTTGAAAAAGCGCCTGCTGGTCCGGATAATGCAGTCGCCATTCTAAAGCTCAAGCCGTATGGTGACGCTGAGTATTACAATATCAATCCGGCCGATTGGGCCTCGCGGATGACGGCTCAGGTTAATTCCACTGAAGGAATTTATAAACATGATATCAATGTGGAATTTGAAATCATGGGGATGGGTACCTATGTTAACGCCGCTAACCAGCCTTTGACATCCACATTTCCGACCCGTCTAATCGACCAGTTGGCAGGTGCTTTTCAGGATGCCAGCGGAACCAGTCGGCAACTGGTGTTTTTGCATACCGGCAAGAACCTTGGTGGCGATACATTGGGAGTAGCATATCAGGCCCGTTTTGGGCGATGCCTTGGATACGCGCTGGCGCAACAGGCGCCGACCTATTATCTCGGCATCATCCTAATTGCTCATGAGATGGGACATAATTTTAATGCCGCTCATGGGCGTGGCGCCATAGAATTTTCGTGGGATCCGATTTGTGTATGGGAACAATATACCATCATGCAGGCCCCGAGGATAAATCCTCTGTGTATGACCGACCACTTCTCCCCGGCCAATATTTCTTTCATGGATATACAGGCGAGTTATTTGGACTATCATACTCCGCCCGAAGTCACCATTTGGATCGAAGACGGCCACCCCTACACTCAAAATCGTAACGTGGATGTTTATGTTGATACCTATTCCGATTTACTCGATTCGTTCATGATCGGTATCTTCAATCAGGGTGACTATTATGAGTTCGAAAGCTGCATCCTGGTTTCAGCCGATATCCCCTGGACTCTGACTGAAGGCGATGGATTGAAAGTGGTCTCAGTGCGATGTTTTGATGTGATCGATAATATGACGACGATAAGCGACAGCATTATTCTTGATCAGACCGCCCCATCGGCCGCAACCGGTCTGGCCAGCAGCACCCATACGGTGAGCCAATGTGCAACCGATCGGATGGTCACGGTCGAATGGCAGGCAGCCACAGACGCCACCAGCGGTGTCGGTGCATATTCATATTCCTGGACTAAAGATGCGACCGGTACACCTGACGATACCGGTGATCCTTTCGATCCTTCCCTTATCATAACCAGCAATGCATTGGCTGACGCCCAATGGTATTTCAACATCAAGGCAATTGATAACGCCGGCTGGAGCGGACCGGTGGCGAGTATTGGCCCTTTCATAATCGGTCCCGCACCGGCAGCACCAGATTCCCTTTGGTGCGCCAAGGACACTGTCGAACTCGCCGAGACATTCACACTGGAATGGAATGCGGTTGTCGGAACGGAAAGCTACAAGCTGTTTGAAGATGGTGTTCTGGCATACGAGGGCACCCAGACCGATTTTAGCCTGTCATGCGATGAAGAGCGTGAATATGTTTATGATCTTTACACCTGCAACAATTGCGGATGCAATGATACGACCGTCCAGTTTACGGTGATCGCCGTCTTACCGTCCGCCGTTGAGGATATCGACCATCCATCGCTACCCACTGAGTTAACTCTACAACAAAATTTCCCGAACCCGTTCAATCCGACGACACGGATCGAGTTCGCCCTCCCCCGCGCATCGTTCGTTACCCTTGATGTGTACAATATTATCGGGCGGCAGATACGAACCCTCGTCAACCAACGCCTGACCGCCGGTTACAAAGCAGTGACATGGAACGGCCGGGACAACTCGGGCAATCAGGTTTCCTCCGGCATGTACCTGTATCGCCTCAGGACCGACTTCGGAATCGAAACAAGAAAGATGCTGCTGTTAAAATAATCGTTTAAAGGGATTGATATCGTTACGACACTATTAAAGTCCTATCGTCTATCTATTGACATTGGCTGATTGGATGGCGATATTAGTGAAGGTAATCATTTAATAATATTTTTGAACACTGAAAACAGGCATTACCCTTATGAGTAATCAATTTTCTTTCGATGTTTTCCTGAGCCACAGCTCGCAGGATAAAGCTGTTGTGCGCGAAGTTGCCGAACGCCTGAAGGCCGACGGCCTGCGGGTATGGCTTGATGAATGGGAAATCAAGCCCGGTGACAGCATTCCGTCGAAGATTGATGACGGCCTAGAGCGCTCCCGCGTCCTCGTGCTCTGCATGTCGGCCAATGCGTTCGGTTCCGACTGGGCGCAGTTGGAGGCTGGTACGTTTCGCTTTCGCGACCCGCTCAACATAGAACGCCGCTTCATCCCCCTGCGGCTCGACGACACCTCCATCAAAGATTCCCTTGCACAGTTTTCCTATATTAATTGGTTACCGGATGATCGCGAGCAGGGATACGCAAAACTCCTCGAATCCTGTCGCTCAATAGCGAAGCTCGCGGAGATGCAAGCACCGGCCGCAGGTGAACAAGTGGCAGAAATGGCCATCCAGCTCGATCATGATACCCATGTTTATTGTTGGGCGTTCAGTTCGGATGGAAAACGTGCCCTATCTGGTTCAAATGACAATATGGTGCATCTGTGGGATGTTCAGAACGGCCATCATCTGCGCGTACTAAAAGGGCATAAGGACCTCATATGGAGCGTGGTATGGAGTGCTGATCAAAGCCGCGCCTTATCATGCTCTAAGGACAAAACCATCCGGCTGTGGGATGTGGAAACGGGGCGCTGTCTGCGTGTGTTCAAAGGCCATACCGATGCTGTTTTAAGCGTGGTTTGGAGCGCCGATCATCGTCATGTTCTCTCTAGTGGTGGTGATACGACCTTACAGCTGTGGGATGTGGAAACGGGAAGTCGTTTACGTCAATTCGATTTTAATCAGATTGCCGCGATATGGAGCGTGGCGTTGAACGCTGATGGATACCGCGCCCTCTCCGGGGACTCAGACGGGGCTGTGCGCGTGTGGGATGTTAAAAGCGGGCAATGCGAGCGCGTGCTCGAAGGACACACGGGGAGTATCATGAGCATTGTCTGGAGCAGCGACGGACGCCGCGCCCTCTCCGGCGGCGAGGATAAGACTTTGCGCGCGTGGGATGTCGAAAGCGGCCTATGCCTGCGCGTGCTTGAAGGACACACTAATAGTGTCTTGAGCGTTGCCTTGAGCAGCGACGGACGCCGTGCCCTCTCAGGGTCTTATGATAAAACTGTGCGTATGTGGGACGTTGACAGCGGGCGATGCCGGTGCGTCCTCAAGGGACACTCTTGGGGTATCATGAACGTTGCTTGGAGCGCTGACGGACGACGCGTCTTCTCCGGCGACGAAATGGGTGGTGTACGCGTGTGGAATTTGTCGGAGTTCATCACCGACAAACGACAATCTGAAACCCCAGCACCGGACCAGGTTCAATACACAAATGCCAAAGTCCTCCTCGTCGGCAACTCAAGCGCGGGAAAGACCGGCCTCGCCAACCGCCTCACCCGGGATTGCTACGAAGAAACTGACTCCACTGTTGGGGCTTGGGCAACACAGTGGAAACTGCCGGTCGAAACCAAGGACGGCGTCGAACGGGAAATCTGGCTCTGGGACTTCGGCGGGCAGGCTGACCAAAGGCTAATCCATCAGCTTTACATGGACCAGACACATCTTGCCGCCCTGGTCTTCGATCCGCAGAAAGAGGACCTCTTCGACACCCTCCGTGGATGGGATCGCGACCTGACCCGGGCCGCGGCGCAGGGTTTCCGGAAATTACTGATAGCCGGCCGAATCGACGCCGGCGGTCTACGATCCGTCAGTCGAGCCAAGGTTGAAGCTTTTGCAAAGGAGCGCGGCTTCGCCCGTTACCTCGAAACGAGCGCCAAGGAGAACGTTGGTTGCGAAGAAATGAAGCAGGCGATTATTGGCCTGATCAACTGGAATGATATCGCCGAACGGACCACGCCAACGCTTTTCAAGCGGCTCAAGGAAGAAATCGTTCGGCTCAAAGACGAGGGCCGGGTGCTGGTGCGTTTCAACGAGTTGCGAGATGCTTTACAACTTCGATTATCCGGCGAAACCGTGCGCTTCACTGAGGATGAACTGAAAGCAGTGATAAGTCTCCTGGCCGGCCCCGGCGTGGTTTGGGAGTTGGGTTTTGGCTACTGGATTCTGCTCCAGCCCGAGGTGATCAACTCTCACGCTCAGGCGGTAATCCGCAGTCTGCAGGAAGACGAGCGGGAGATAGGGTGCATTGCCGAGGAAAAGGTGCTTATGGGAGACATTGCCTTTCCCAAAGCAAAATCGCGACTGGCCGTCGACGATGAGCGCATTGTCCTGCTGGCCATGCATCAAATTCTGGTCGAACGCGGCCTGTGCTTGCGAGACGAGGACCCGGATGGCAAGAGCCCGACGATGCTTATTTTCCCCAGCTACGCGCGGCGGGAACGGCCCGACCTGGTGGAACATCCATCGGTAATCGTGAGTTACCAGTTCAATGGCTTCCTCGATGATATTTATGCCACCCTAGTCGTGCGTCTTCATCACACCCAGCCCTTCGAGCGCGACCAACTCTGGCGCGATGCTGCTGACTTTAAGACTATGACGGATCGGCGTCTGGGCGTGAAGTTGACACGTCGTGCGGACGGTGCGGGAGAACTCGAGGTGTATTTCGATCCCGTGATTCCGGTTGAGGACATGATGGCTTTCAGCAAGTACGTCCACGAACACCTCTTGAAGAAGGCGAAGGACGTCGTGCGGCTGCGGCACTATGTGTGCCGAAAATGCGGGACGGTTGTCGGAAACCGCGAAGTGGCAATGGAGCGGCTGACCGAAAGAGGCAAGTCGGCCACAATCATCTGCGTGAAATGTGAGAAACGCATGAGGCTCTGGGACGAATTGGAGAAGCGTTTCGCGGACCCAGAGGTTCAAAGGAGAGTTCGCGAACTGGAGGAACAATCAAGGGCAACACTCGATACCGAGAGTAAGGAGCGCGTGTTAGTCGGTGAAGTTATTTCCACGGTGGCGCTGGCCGGGCAGCTATGCCGGGAGTTTAGCGTATCAGATCACGGCATCGACATGGAAATTGAGTTTAAAAACGATGAAGGCGAGGCAACAGGCCGAAAAATCTATCTGCAATTAAAGTCCGGTGATTCTTACCTCCGTACTCGGAAGAAGGACGATGCCGAAATCTTCACTATCAAGAAACCACGCCACGTGAAGTACTGGATGGGCCAAGCATTTCCCGTCCTGTTAGTGATCCGCACATCCGATGGCGAAGTCCGTTGGATGGAAGTACGAGACTGGCTGAAACATGCCAGCGGCAACGGCAAGAAGCTGGTAAAACATATCACCTTCGAGGGCGAGCGGTTCGATGTGATGAGCGTCCGCAGTTGGCGTGATAAGGCGTTGGATCAGAACTTGCCGTAGTAGAGACATAAAGGTTTGTTTTCAAGAAACAAGCTGGTCGCCAGGCTGTCTTGTTATCTATATCACAGATTATTACATTCTTCCATCCCGGCCTTGCAAGTCCGGGCTTATGTTTATATACTGGACTATTAACAACTCCTTTCACACATCGAGGATTAACATGGATGCTGAATGTAAAAATATCATCTGGCAGCAGTTCGGGGCCGCCATCAACACCCTCGAAAATGCGATTACTGCCTGCCCGGAAGAGCTATGGTTCGATAATGACAAACATCCGCCATTCTGGGCACTGGTCCATCACACCCTTTTCTGGCTCGACTATTACATGTCGGAATCGACAAAAGATTTCGCGCCGCCCGAACCCTTCGGGATGGAAGAAATGGACCCGGCCGGAGTACTGTCTCCCCGACCTTATACTAAAGAAGAGTCGCAATCCTATCTCGAGCATTGCCGCAAAAAATGCCGGGAGACAATCGAATCGATGAACGATGAGTTAGCGGCAAAAACATACAATTTCAGGAAAGCTACCCTCAGCTTCGCGGAATTGCTTTTATACAATATGCGTCATGTTCAGCATGGCGCCGCGCAGCTTAATCTGATTCTGCGCCAAAATACAAATTCGGCTCCACGCTGGATTTTTCGCGCGTAAGTATATTTATTTGCAGTCGGACCGTTCGCCCGCAATACCCACATCTGCGGCAATTTCCTTTAATGGGGCGCAGCAGCCATTGATTGCTTTCATCATCTTTCGGGAAACCGATTTCTCCTTTTATCGTATACAATAACTATTAACAAAATAAAGGAGTTGTCAAGATGCCAAGATCGAGTTCCTCGGCGACAAGAGCAGTGATATTTGGGATAATAATTTTCATTTTTTATATCTTCCCAATCTCCGGCTTCGGACAAAACACTCTCCGCGCCAAAATCGATGAAATCGTTCAGGCGGAGGCTCGCTTTGATCTTTTCTCCGGTACGGTACTCCTGGCAGAAAATGGAAAAATCATCTATTCCCAGGGATTCGACGAGGCAAACAAGGAATGCCATATCCCGAATACACCCGAGACCCGGTTCAATATCGGCTCGATACAGAAAACATTCATCGCCACCCTGATATTGCAACTTTATCAGGAAAAATCAATCGATATCAATGATCCCTTGACAAAATACTACCCGGAATGTCCCTGGAATTCGGCGGACAAGATATTCATCAGGCATCTGCTCAATCATACCTCCGGCCTCGGCGATTATCGAGACAGTGATGAGTATCGACTGAACTCAGAGAAATATTCCGACATCAGTGATCTCCTCCCGCTAATTTTCAAAGCGGAACCGGCGTTCCCACCGGGTGAGCGATTCCGGTATTCCAACGCCGGCGTTCTCCTGCTTAAGGGAATCATAGAACAGGTGACCGGTATGAGATTGAAGCAGGTTTTGGAGGAAAGAATCTGGATTCCATTGCAAATGGATCACACCACACTATTTGTCGGTGGCGACCTGCTGGAAAATCGCGCGACCGCCTACCATTTGGGCAGTGATGCCAAATCGTATGTTCGGAATATGGGTGAACCGTCGGCATATTCCGGCGGTGGAATTTACACCACCTGTCTCGATTTGCTGAAATTCGATCAGGCCCTTTATGGCGATGAGTTGCTCAACGAGAATATGCGGAATATTATGTTCACCCCGTTGCCGGAAAGTCCCAATTATGCTTATGGCTGGGAGATCGACAGGCTTGGTGATAACACGGTTATCTACCACGGAGGCGGATCCGGCGGTTTTAATTCGGAATTCCGGCGCTATACCGCGAAAGGGTATACGCTGGTGATACTGTCCAACTACGAATCTGCCGCTTATAATATGGCAATAAAAATAGATGCAATGCTTATCGATCTACCATATTCCCTGGCGACCGCATCGGACAAAAATTACAAGCTCGCCATGCATTATCAGGGCATGGAGTCATATTCCAAAGCGACAGAATTGCTCGGGAAGAATCTGACCGGCAATAATCCGCACATGCCGTCTCTTTATCAAGCGGCACGCACCAGAATTATGGGTGAATATGAACAGGAAACAGCCATAAAACTGCTAGACAGATATATCGCCCTGGCCGGCGAGGCGACGCGCCCATCGGCGGCAGCCGCCTGGTGGCGAAAGGGACTTGCCTATGAGCAGATGGGAGATACGGCACGAGCATTAGAGTGCCACGAAACAAGCCTCCAGCTTGACGGGGGTTTCGAGTTTGCTCATGAGGCCTTGGATAGACTCAAAGCCAAACCATAGCATCAGGAATCTTCCCTGGCCCAGTAATATTGTCGTGATGGTTTTCCAAAGGCGCCTCGGCACGATGATAACCACACACAAGATCAATTACTTATCCTGATCATAAATCAATCACTTCGCAGGATCGATATTCTGATTCATGCGGAACAGGTTTTTGGGATCGTATTTCTTTTTCGCTTCCACCAACCGATCGTAACCTGCGCCATAGGCTGAACTGATCCGGTCCGTTTCGTCCTCAGTCATAAAATTAGTGTAAACACCGCCGGTGGCATGAGGGGTTGTTTCACGGAAAAATTCGCGAGCCCAGTTAATACATTTTTCATCGTCGCCGGCATCTTCCCATCGTCCATGCACATTCAAGACGAAATTAGCATCCCGGTGGGGATATGCGGTTGCATCGGAAGCAACCCGATTGACCTGGCCGCCCAATTGAGCAAAGAATATTTCACTCTGTGATGAGGGCAGCTCGGTGGCATACCGAATTGCTATATCAAGAGCTTCATCGCTCAGATCGATAAAATTGTGAGATTTCCAATAATTTCTGGCACCCGGCGTCAGAAGCGGATCAAAAGCGGCTTGCCAGGCGGCAAAAGGCATAACACCGACATGCTCGCCGAGGACATTGCCAAACCCTCGCAATGGAGCCACCAGCTTTTCCCCCTCCTCAGGATCGCCGGCGTGAAAGAGAGCAAAAACGAGAACTTTCGTGCCATGTACCTCTTCCGGAAGAAATGGCAGAGGTGGGGCCTCTCGCAAAACCACCCAAACACTGGTATCATCACCCAGTCCTGCGGCAAACTCGCGGTATTTTCTCAAAATTGACGAGGCCTCCTCCAGCGAGAACACAATCAGGCCGCTGAGGCGACTCGGTTCCATTTGGTGGAGGCGAAACTCAAAACGCGTTACTATACCGAAATTGCCGCCCCCGCCTCGGATAGCCCAGAACAGGTCCGAATTCTCTTTCTCGCTGGCACGCAGAAACTCTCCAGTGGCTGTAACGACATCGGCTGAGATCAGGTTATCAACCGTCATGCCATGCTTCCGTGACAGCCAGCCAAACCCGCCGCCGAGGGTAAGTCCGGCAACGCCGGTAGTGGAATTGATGCCAAGAGGTGTGAACAGTCCGAACCCCTGAGCCTCATAGTCGAAATCGCCGAGGGTGACACCCGGTTCAACATGGGCCCGCTGCGCCTCGGGATCAATCCGAACCGATTTCATTCGAGAGAGATTGATCATTAAACCGCCGTCACAAACAGCATTGCCGGCAATATTGTGCCCAATGCCATGAACTGCGGTCAAAAGTTCATGCTCCGCGGCGAAGCGAACGGCCGTCCTGACATCAGACACTCCGGTGCACATGGCAATAAGAGCCGGTTTCTTGTCGATCATTGCATTCCAGATTGTGCGGGCTTCATCGTAACCATCATCTCCGGGCTGAAATAAATCTCCTCGCAGGGAAGTTTTGAGTAACTCCACAGACCCCGAACTGACCGAGGCCATTTCGCCGGTTCCTTTTATGATCTGAATAGTGGTCATATTTAACTCCTTCAAGAGTGGACGCAGCTTTCAATGCTATAAAATTCTTACAGTCGGCTGTTATAGATTGACAAATTTCAAAATATATACGCCCCAATCTAAATATGGACTAAGTTAATCTACAATAAATTTACATTTAGTGCTGGTTAGTGATCTCAAAACCAGTGGGCGGATTAATTTGTTGTGCCCCATCGCTATAGAGTCGCCACATATACATCCGGGCAATGTATTTATGGACCTTTATTTTCTCATGACCTATGCGTCAGTCCCATAAAACACTTCAATCTTGACATTTGACGACCATGTCGATTAATGTTACCTATTGTAATATTGGCCTTCAAATTGGAGTGAGATGAATTTGACATTCAAAGAGGACTACTGGGACGATCCCGAATCAAAAAATGAGTTTATCAATTTTCTGATACAAATCCACAGGCTTGATCTGGCCCGATGGGACCGGCATGGTTTCTGGGACCGGAAATACCGGCCGTTCTCCTTTTTCAAAGAGAAAACAATGGTCTCTAATCTGTGCCTCTACTCGATGGATATGTCCGTCATGGGAAAACGCTGCCGCATTGCACAGATTTCCGGAGTGGGAACACTGCCGGAGTTTCGCCGGCAGGGATTAAGCTCCGAACTGACTCGAAGGGCAATGGACTGGGCCCGCCCAAACCACGATTTCTTCTACCTGTTTGCCGATAAAGAAGCTTATTCATTTTACAAACGTGCCGGTTTTGGCCTAGTGGATGAATATACACCGAGTTGTCCTGTCGAAGGCAGAACACCGCGTGATGGAATTTCCCGGCTAAGCATTCAACAACCGGATCACGTCGACCTGATCTATCGCATCGCCGCCGAGCGTGAGCCGGTATCGGATATTCTCGGCGTTTGCAATGAGAAATTGCTTATGTTCTGGTGTCTGTACTTCCTCGCCGAGAATATTTACTATATTGACAAACTGGAGACCCTGATCCTGCTCAAGCGCGATCAGGGAGTATTAACCATTTTCGATATTGTGAGTAAAAAGATGCCGACCTTTCCCACAATCTATCCATATATCAGTGAGCCCGATGACAAGAAGGTCGAATTTCGTTTCATGGTCGATAAGATGAATCTGGTGCAATATGAAGAAGTTAGATTGAAAGAGGCAAACGGGACGCACCTCAATGGCGATTTCCCATTGGAGGGCAGGAATTTCATTTTCCCCAGTACCAGCCAGGCATAGATATTACTAGTCACTTTGGATAAATACCAGAATTTGGAGTAATCTTCTTACTCCAAATAAAAAGCCCGCCATACAGACGGGCTTCAATTATTGTGCATCCCTGTAAATAGCTATTACATATCCATTTCACCGGTATACATATCGGTGTGAGTCGGATCGACTTTCAGGCGATACTGCGCCGCCCAGGCCAGCATACCAGCTTCGGCATACGGTGCGGCATCTTCGGCATAGATGAGTCCCTGATCCTCGACACCATCCAGCCAATAATAGGTCCAGGCGCCTTGTTCCAGATCGGGCGCATCATAGGAGTATCTGCGATCGGACGCTGTAGCTGTGAAGCCGCCGTCTTCGCAATCGTCATTGAAATCACCGATAACGCAGGCATCCAGCGTCATCAGCTTTTTGGTGCAATTGGCAGCATTAAAGTACGAGTTAACATACCCATGCGTGATGTAATAAAGATCAGCAGAAATGATGGCCGAGCCTTCCGTTGACTTCATACCATGACCGGAGTAGCAAAATGCGATTTCATCCCCCGGATCGGCATTGTCGACCAACCATTGCAAACCGGCGATAATATTGTCGGCGGTGGCATTGAGATCCAGGTCCATCTGACAGGTGAAACCTTCTCCCTGCAACCAGGACTTCATCGCCACGGCATCATCATCGCAAAATTGCAAATCATTGGCGGTACCTTCATAGTCGGAAATACCGATAATATAGGCATACTTGTTAGCCGGATTGGGGTTGGGATCGCCTTCGGTAGTGTCCGGAGGTGGCGGCGGAACCGGCTTCTTATCCAGCACGGCCATCGGAACCTGTGAGGTTAGCATGGTGAAATTGGCAACAACATCCGGCGGGCGAGTCTCAATAAATTCTGGCCGCTGCACCAATTGAACGGATTGATCAACACTTGGCTGTGTCGGGACTGAATCACTACAGCCGAAAATGAAAAATAACGCCACTCCCATTAACAGAAAGGCGAGGAGCTGTTTCATAGGATCCTCCTGATATAATTAGGGTGATCCCGAATCTTGAAGCTTCCTTAAGATAAGGCCATTTTGAGATTTCGCAATAAAAAACAATTATATTATATACTATATTTATCCTATATATGCCACAATCTTCTCCACCAAATAAAAAGCCCGCCTGGATAGGCGGGCTTTATGGTTGTTCTGTCACTTGTCAAAGCCGACTACATATCCATGTCACCTGTATATTGATCGGTGTGTTTCGGATCGACTCTGAGACGATATTGCGCTGCCCACGCCTTCATGCCATCTTCGGCATACGGCGCCACGTCTTCAGCATAGACCATGCTCTGATTTTCGACTGCTTCAATCCAATAGTATGTCCAGGCGCCCTGATTTAGATCGGGAGCATCATAGGAGTTCTTGCGGTTGGATGCGGTGGCATAGAATGAACCGTCTGTGCACTCGTCATGGAAGCCACCGATAACACAAGCATCAAGCGTCATCAGCTTCTTGGTGCAATCGACGGCATTGAAATAGGAATTGACATAGCCGTGCGTGATATAATAAAGGTCAGCCGAAATAATGGCCGAGCCTTCCGACGACTTCATACCATGACCGGAATAGCAGAACGCAACCTCATCCCCCGGGGAGGCGCTGTTGATCAACCATTGCAGTCCGTCGATGATATTATCGGCGGTGGCCTGAAGATCCAAATCCATCTGGCAGGTGAAGCCTTCGCCCTGCAGCCAGGATTTCATCGCCTGGGCATCATCGTCACAATAATTAAGATCGTTGGCCGTTCCCTCATAATTGGAAATGCCGACTATGTACGCATATTTATGCGCAGGGTTCGTATTAGGATCGCCTGACGTTGTGTCCGGTGGCGGTTTGATCGGTTTCTTTTCGGTCGCCTCGAATGGAACCTTTGCCGTTGTTAAGGTAAAGTTGGCGACAACTTCCGGCGGTCTCGTCTCAATAAACTCCGGGCGTTCCACCAGCAAAATCGAATGATCCACATCCGGCTGTGTTGGTGAGTCGCTGCACCCGGTGATGAGCAAGAGCGCAATGA
This sequence comes from Candidatus Zixiibacteriota bacterium, assembly GCA_030668485.1. GTDB lineage: Bacteria > Zixibacteria > MSB-5A5 > GN15 > JAAZOE01 > DAOUTW01. Next base: position 23,577 of record DAOUTW010000031.1, on the reverse strand, counting down.
CAGTGAATAGATAAGTGAGGATTTGTTTCATGGAGCCCTCCTGTTATAAGGTGACATCGAATCTTGAAACATATATAAGATAACTCCTGATTGAGATATAACAATAAAAATAATCATAATAAATACTAAAGTTGTCCTATATAAAATGTGTATAAACCCAAGGCAGGGCCGATGGTCAATATTCGCTTGCGCAATGCCGATAAATAACATATATTACGTTTGCTCATCTGAGCAAATTGACTTCACTCCTCGATTCGACATCTCGTACATTGACAACCAGGCTTTTCATAGATTTTGAACCCGCCTATGGCCGCAGAATAGTCCGGAATGAACTAGCAACATCACTTGGATGCCTCTAACACACCCAAACCGCATCCATGTTGTTGAACCGGCCGGCCGCATCACCGGCCGGTTTACTTTTTTGGCAATACCGAAGATTTTTTCCGATAACTTCATTCTGGTTTCACATAGTCGCATAACTTTATGACCAATATACAGATAAATATCAGACAATACGAATCCTTATTTCCATTGACAAAAAATCTAAACGAGTTTAATTACGTATAAGACATGGATATATAGTTGATTGGCGGTTGTTGTCATTGCGCTGAATTCGAGGAAATGGTCAAATAAAAGGTGTCACTCTGTTAGGAGATTGTGTATAATTAGGTAGGAGCTTTTATTTTTCATTGATTTCCGACAGCAGGGCGTACGGAGATATTCAACTCGAAAAGGTTCCGTTCGGGGAACAATTCAGGACCGTTTGATGTTTTTACTTTTAGTCGGCTGATATTCCCCGGATTAAGGAGTATTATGGCTGACCGAAAACCAATAGTCTACCGTCAACGTTTTGAGAAGGAAGCTATGGTGCATATTGATGCCCTTATGCGGACGGCTCGGCGGATGACCAAAAGTGATACTGACGCGGAGGACTTGGTACAGGAGACAATGCTAAAGGCGTATCGCTTCTTTGATAAATTCGAGGAAGGCACCAATTGCAAAGCTTGGTTATTCAAAATAATGACCAACATCTTCATTAATAATTACCGGTCCAAATCGAAGGCGCCTCAGTCTCTCACTTTTGACGATATAGATGACAGTTTTTTATTCGGACAACTGGCCAAGAACAAGGAAATGTCCGATCCCGAAAAAGAGTTCTTTTCCAAGATATTCGATAAAGACGTGCGAAAGGCGATCGATGAGCTTCCGGAGGATTTTCGCATGGTGGTGATCCTGTCATTCATAGAAGGATTCGCATACCAGGAAATCGCGGACATCACCGATCTTCAAATCGGAACGGTTAAATCGCGTCTTCATCGTGGGAGAAAGCTTTTGCAAAAAGCACTATTTGATTACGCCCGGCGTAGCGGTTTCATCAAGGAGCCTTTGAATTGAATTGTCGAGACGCGTTGCGGCTTCTTTTCGATGTTGTAGATAATGAAGCCAGCGAATCTGAGATCAAAAAAGTTCGGGAACACATTCAGAGCTGTGAAAAATGTGCCGCCCGATATGAAATGGAACAGAAATTCAAGAAATGCATCGAGAAAAAGGGGAAATTTTCGCCTGAATGTGAAAAATTGAGAGATAAAATTACCCAGCAGCTCGATGATATTGATCCTGGCAGCGGGGGCGCCGATCTTTTCCCTTCGCCCTTGAACTAGGTTATCGTTACTCCGTATCCGAAGTCGGCGCCGGCCGACTCCAACGATATCTGTTGCATCCGTATATTCTGATAACATTTTCTGACTCAGCCTATATTGTATTGCCAAATGTCCATTGATTGAGTATCAATTGGCATGAAGCGAATTGTATACTCCACTGTTTTGATCCTGGCGCTCACTGCCTGTTGTACTCATGCCGGCAACATCGGTGAGAGACGATTCTCCCCTGAACTTACCTTGCGTCTCAATCGAATCACCGGACACATTTACAATGACAGCTTCGAACAGGCGGCGAAATTAATCGATTCACTCGAAGATATAAACGGGTTGGCTCCGCTCCGGCATTTCTTTGGCGCCGTGCTTTACCAGGCACAAATGATGGCTGCCGAATCGGATGATTACCGGAGCGTTTTTTTCGCCGCTCTCGATAGCCTCGAAGATGGCTCAAAACTTATGCTCGCCCGTGGGGACGATTCATCACTGGCTTATTATTATCTGGGGCACACGCATGCTTTTCGTTCTCTTTACTATGGCCGTAAGGGTAGTATTTGGAAAGCCCTCAAGGACGGCCTGAGAGCAAGGAATGCATATGTCAAAGGTTATGAAATAGCCCCTACCTTCCACGATATCGCCCTGGGTCTCGGTTCTTACCGCTACTGGAAATCGGTTAAAACCAGGGCTATAAACTGGACACCTTTATTCAAAGATGAAAAAAAACAAGGCATTGAACTGCTGCGCCTCGCGGCCGATTCTTCGGAAATATCGACCGACGCCGCCACCGTGTCCCTGATTTGGGTATATATCAACGAAAAGCTCTATGGCGAGGCGATCCGGCTTGCCAATGCCATGCATGATCGGCATCCCGACGGCCTGACTTTTTTGTGGGCACTGGGAGAGGCTTATTACAAAATGAATGACTGGCCGTCGGCTGCCGGGCTTTACGAAGACATCCTTGATCGCTTACGGCAGAATCCGGGTAATTACTACAATGTTATTGAGGCGTCGTATTACCTTTCCGATTGTTATCGCAAAATCGGTAGCAAATCCCCTGAAATTTGCGATAAGCTGGCTCGCCTTCAAGATGAGGTCAGCAGTCATCCTCTCCCCGATAAAACTCGCAAAATACAGAGCAAAAAAATAAAGAAAATTCTCAAAAAACACCCCTGTCTTTCGCATTAATTCCGTTCTTTCCCGAAAAACAGATACAGATCACGGATCATTTAAGTTTATTTCGCATATAAATTTTTGCCGAGAATCGACCGAAAATAATCATATGTAAAACTAGTTAATTTTTCTGTTTTCGGAAGCGGAATTGAGGCTGGATCTATGGATAAAGTGCTGGAATCAAATCGAACCCTTGACAAAATCATCTCGACTATCGGAGATTTGCCGGCCACTCCGGCTATTATCGCCACTCTGATGAATTTGACTTCCGACATCAATACCGATATTGAAAAAATCAGCAAAGCTATCCTGGCCGACCAGTCACTGACCGCCAAAGTCCTCAAACTTTCCAATTCATCATTCTACGGTCGCGCCAAAGAGGTTAAAACTCTCAAAGAGGCGATTGTTATTCTCGGATTTATGACTCTCCACTCGCTGGTAATCGCCACCTCAACCCAGAGTCTCTATCAAAAAACATTGGTCAATGGCATATCCGACAAACTATGGGAACACGCCTTCGCCGCCGCCATCGCCTCGCGCATGGTGGCCCAGACGGTCGGATATTCCGGCGTGGAGGAAGCATTCATCGCCGGCTTGCTGCATGATATCGGAAAACTGGTTCTGGCTCAGAAAATGCCGGAAGATTATCGGATAATTGTGAAGCAGGTCGAAGCTTCAAGGAGTTGTTTCAGCGATGAGGAAAAGGCCGCTTTCGGCTTCAATCATGCCGATGTAGGATCGCAATTGCTCGATAAATGGTCATTTCCGGAAGATCTCGCGCAGGCCGTACACAATCATCATGATGAACTATCAGACGAACAAAACCGATTACCGCTGTCGCATATTATCAATCTGGGAAATTACATGTCCAAAAACCTCGAGGTCGGTTTCACCGACTATAAAATTGACGATTTGGCCTCATCGCCCTCGGCGGCCGCTTTCAATCTTGATTCCGATCGAATGAACGAACTTCAGGAACAGTTGGCAGCCCATTTCGAATCGGAAAAAGAGCTATTCACGCTATAGGTGCGATAGGTTACTATCGGCGGCGATATCTTTCAATGTAATCCCAACTGTTTCTTGATATCATCAACCGTCAGGCGATCGGCGGCATGCGCCGATATATACTCTTCAATTGTCTGACTTCTCCCCGGAATACAAAACTGATCGATAAGAAATTTTCCGACAGCCGGATCGGATGCATACTTGTCACCGAATTTTGTGTGTAGAATCTCAATCGTTTTTATCCGGCTGAAAATGTGAGCCAGCTTTTCTGCAAAAGTTTCCATCCCGCCGGTTAGCAACGTTTCTATCCATTGATAAGTGGTATCGCCGGTCGCAAACAGAGAGTCCTCCAGCGATATATACAACGCTACCGGATCTCCAGCCGTTTCATCCGACAGATAATAATCAAAATAGAAATAGAGCAATACCCGGCGGATTTGCACTACCTTTTGCCAATGGCGATAGGTATTAAACCGTTTCAGATCATCGGGAGAAATCTGAAAGTTATCGGTCAGAATTTCCGGCCGTAGAGCCAGGTCTTCGAACAATCCGGTTAGCATTTCTTCGGACCCAAAGGGATAATCGCGCAGCATATAGGGCAATGTGCTGTCAGCATAAACCCAAGGCAGAACGCGGCCGATTTCACCGGCCAGCCTGAGATAATTTCCGAATCCTCCCTGGTTATTCCGCAACAGTAAATTATCATAGGGGGGGTACAAACGGATACCGAGCGCGGGAAAACTGCTCGAATCGACGCGGATCATCAAATTGTCGGTTAGATGCTCCAACCCCAGGCCGGAAAGTAATTTTGCAATCGCGGCATCAATTCTATCCGGCGAAAAACAACTGTCGGGCAATACCGCCCCGGCGTTTATTCTCCGTTCGATTTCAAAGAGAGCTGGATTTGCCAAACCCGATTGCTTTTCTATTTCCTTGAGGCATCGTTGATACTCGGCGTTGGTAGCTGCTTGCAGATCTTTGGCGATTTTCAGCCATTCAGTCTTGCTGTATGACAGTCGGGAAAGATTGTAATCCAGTGAAGTGCGGTAGCCCCGTTGCTGTCCCAAATCTTTGTACATGAAATACAATCCGACCGCCTTTGGCGCCAGCACGGCGGCGGAATCGTTCACCAGTCGATGTAACCGACGAGCCAAACCGATATCGTCACCGCCAAAAATGATGCGGGCGGCATTGGTGGAATTGTACTTTTCGCCATCGACATCGAACTGAAAAGCATACAAATGATCGGCGATCCGCTGGGATAATTCCCTGGCCTGGCGCATGGTGGTCGGGTCGGCAGTAAATTCATTCCGCCTGGTAATATACAGTTCAATAAAGGCCCGGTTGATCGGATCGATCGTTTCCGATTGCCATTCATTCAATTTTTTGAAAACAAATCCATCCTGCATCAATTGGCGATATCGTTTTTCGAGGTCTCCCTTGAAACGCTGCCGGCTCGCCGGAGCGGTATCTCCTGCCGTGAACTCATGGCGTTGACGGTATTCAATCATCGCCAGTTGATAATCGAGAGCATCGATAAACCGGCGCAGCGAGGTATCATCGGTGATAGTCGTATAATCATATTGAAAAGGCGACGCCAGAAACTGCCCCACGGCCACATCGGAGACATCGAGCGTTTCGGCTCCGGATCGCGCATTGATAGCCATGATGATCGTAAGCGTACAGAGAAACAATAATGGTTGCAGTCTATTCAATGGTAAAACCCCTTATGCAAATTTGGTTGCCAATACAATCGGCCCGGTCCTGCGCCCGGTCCGGTTGAAATTTATACGCTTTCTATCTCCGACACAATGTTTTCTCTTGCCAAATTTATACAATTTTATATAATAAAGGCGGTAAAAAAGAACACCGTTGGGGGTGGTTTGCCCTGTGGCTGACCTGAGAATATACCCCCGAACCTGATCCGGGTAATTCCGGCGTAGGGAAACGGTCACAGACTTTATTTAACTGCCTGTCGGCTGTCCCCTCCCCTTGCCCGGCAGGCGGCTTCTTTTTAAATATCTTAATCCTGGGGGTGGTCGGCCCCATGACCGGCCTGAGATTATACCCCCCGAACCTGATCCGGATAATGCCGGCGTAGGAATATGGATTCAACCGGTTATCGGATAAGCTCCCGCCCCGGCGGGGTGCTAATCCTTTTTTCACTTGCTATCCGGGTTGGCGGGAATTCATGAGAGGAAATATGTCATGAACTGTTATCTGCGCCTTATCTGGATGACCCTGGCGCTTTCCGCCGCCTGCTCCAACCTTTCAGCACAAAACCCTTTACAAGGGCAGGTGGTCGATCAAAACGGCCAGCCAATCAGTCATGTCACTCTGCAATCGAAGGATCTGGCGCGAACGGTCCAAACCGACGAGCAGGGGTTTTTCGATGCCGTTGCCGCCAAAACCGGCGATATCGCCGTAACCTTTTCACATGCCGGATATATACCACGCTCCGTTCGTCTTCAGCCCCAAAGCAAGCCTATAATCGTAACCCTTACGACTCAGGTCTATCCGATGGAGGGCCTGACAGTCACGGCCGGGCAGGCTGTCACCGGCCAAAGCCCGATTTCATTTCAAAATCTCGACAAGGAAACCATCGACCGGGATTTCGATATCGGTGAGGTCCCCGGCTTTCTGGAAACGACCCCCAACCTGTATTCGTTCTCCGATGCCGGCGGCGGCCTGGGATACAGCTATTTGAAAATTCGGGGCTTCGACGCCCGCCGGACTCCGGTTTATATCAACGGGGTTCCGTTGAACGATCCTGAGGATCACTCTCTATATTTCGTTGATTTGCCCGATTTGACATCGAATGCCGACAACATCCAGGTCCAGCGCGGTGTCGGGAACTCATTGTACGGCGATCCCTCTTTCGGTGGTAGTATCAATATCCTGACCTCTCCGCTGTCCCAGCCCCGGGAATTTGTCGGTCAATTCGGCTATGGTGGTTTTCTCCAGGGAAGTGAAACTGTCGGATTGATCCGTAAATCATCGATTTCGTATGCCACCGGCTTGATCGACGGCGTCTGGTCGTTTTCGGGCCGCTACCTGGAACAGTTCTCAGACGGCTATCGCGAAAATTCATGGTATGACGGTTACGCCTACTATTTTTCAATCGCCCGGGTCGATCCGAAAATGATTACCACCGCCAATCTATATGGCGGCCCGATGCGCCTCCATGCATCATGGGACGGTATCGACCGCGCCACCGCCCACATCGACCGGCGCATAAACTGGTATACCTATGACAATGAAACCGATAATTTCAATCAACCGCACTATGAGTTGCATAATATCTATAATCTCGCCAATGATGTCACCCTCTACAACACCATCTACCTGATCAAAGGTAAAGGATATTACGAGCAGTTTAAGAACGATTTTTTAATCTCATACAATTTGAGCCAGGACCCCGCCGACACCAGCAATCTGGTCCGCCGCAAATGGGTCGACAAGTATCAGGTCGGGATCAACAGCCAGGTCGTCTATGATGGTTCGGGGCACAGCACTTCGATCGGTATGTCGTATTACTTCTTCGAGTCGGAGCATTGGGGCGATGTTATCTGGGCCGAAACGCTCAATCCGTCGATGCTCAATATCGATGATCCCGCCCGATATTATGAATATTTCGGGAAATATCACAACGCCACCGGGCATATCTTCCATTCCCGTCAAATCGGGCAGCGCCTGACCATGACCGGCAATCTGCAATTGCGGTACTTGCACAAAGCGATCCATCAAACGCCCATCGGCATCTACGCTACGACCATTTATGATCTCGACTGGCTGTTTCTTTCTCCGCGCCTTGGATTCAATTATGAGATCAATGAAAACCTCAAACCGTATTTCAGCTTTTCGATCGCCTCCCATGATCCCTATGATGACATGATCGATGATTCCGACGACCCCAACGATATCCCTCGCCTCGAAATCGTCGATTCCACCTCATCGTTGATTGTTTATGGCGATCCCCTGGTCGATCCGGAGCGAGTCTATGATTTCGAGTTGGGCACAAATTATCGATCGGAGAAACTGGCTGTCGATTTTAATCTCTTCTGGATGGAATATCGCAATGAAATAGTGCCCGACGGCGGCCTCAACAACGACGGCTTCCCCACCGTCGGCAATGCTGACCGCTCGATCCACCGCGGCGTGGAAATGTCGGTTGTTTATAAGCCTGTCGCCGGTCTCAATATCGAGGCCAATTATGCCTTCAACGACAATTGGATCAAGGCCTACGATCAGCATATTGAAGTTGAATCGGGAGATTCTACCGTCGTGATGACAATCGAGCACCGCGATGTGCCGGTTCCCAATTTCCCCTCTGTTCTGGCCAACCTGGTCGTCGATTACAGTTATGGGCCGGCTCGGCTGGTGTACCGTCTGCGTGGAGTCGGGCGTCAATTCGTTTCCATCGATGGCCGTTATGTATACCTGAATGGGAAGTTCGAGGATGTATCCATTGCTCCTTATGCAGTTTCATCCCTCAAGGGGAGCCTTCGCTTAGGCTCATTGCCGGGAGGCGGCGATATTACCATCGAAGGCAGAATCGATAATCTGACCGATGTCAGGTACGAAACCTATGGCTACCGCTGGGGCGATTATTTTGTCTATTGGCCGGCAGCCGAACGCAATTGGTATGTTAACTTGAAATTGACGATCTGAGGCTGCGATGATCAGTTGGTTTGACACCTCACTGATTGTTCTCTACCTGGTGATTCTTGCCGTGGTTGCCCTTATGGGTTTGCGCCGCAAAGAGGAGTCACAGGAAAATCTGATTCTGGCCGGAAGACGACTGACTCTTCCGGCCTTTGTCGCGACTCTGGTTTCGACCTGGTATGGCGGCATCCTCGGTGTCGGCGAATTTTCTTTCCTGTATGGCATTTCAAATTGGATTGTCTTCGGTCTGCCTTATTACCTCGCCGCTTTGATTTTTGCTCTATTCCTGGCCCGCCGCGCCCGCCGTTCGCCGGAAATGACCATCCCCGACCGGTTGCACCGGTTCTATGGCTCGCCCGCCACCGTAGCCGGGTCGACGGTTTTAATCATTGTCACTCTGCCGGTTGCCTATGTTCTGATGATCGGTGTCCTTTTCAATCAGTTTTTCGGCTTTCCCATCTGGGCCGGCATTGTCTTCGGCACCTTTTTCTCTGTTTTCTATGTTGTCACCGGCGGCTTCCGCGCGGTCTTATGGACTGATATATTTCAGTTTATCCTGATGTTTGTCGGGTTCATCATCCTTTTCATTTTTGCCGTCACCTCACTGGGCGGCATTGATTTTCTGAAAACCAATCTACCCGCAGAACATTTCTCGCTTACCGGGGGCAACTCACCCGGTTATATCGCCTTCTGGTATATAGTCGCGCTGGCGACGCTGGTGGAGCCGGCTTTTTACCAACGATGTTTCGCCGCCCGCTCAGCCTCGGTGGCCCGTCGCGGCATTTTTATCTCGATCCTGTTTTGGATTTTCTTCGACTTTCTGACCACCACCTGCGGACTGTATGCCAGAGCCGTTTTGCCCGATCTGGCCAATCCGGTGGCCGCCTACCCTGCCCTGGCCCTGAAACTGCTCCCGGCCGGATTAACCGGCCTGTTTCTACTGTCGCTGCTGGCGACAATCATGTCGACAGTCGATTCCTATATGTTCCTGGCCGCCACCACCGTCAGCCACGATCTGCTCTGGCGTTTCAAACGGTTTGACGAAAACAAAATAAAGACCTACACCGCCATCGGCCTCGGAATTTCATCGCTGGGGACTATCATGATAGCCCTTGTTTCCGATTCGGTGGTCGATATTTGGCATGATTTCGGCTCGGTGGGGACCCCCGCTCTCCTGTTACCTTTGATGACTTCATATTGGGGCAGGTATAAATACTCCAACCGCGGAGCCTTTTTGTCGATTATACTGTCTGCGGCTCTCACCGCTGCCGCCCTCTTTTATCCCCGGATATCAGGTGTCGACCGGTATTTTCTTGGCGTTGAGCCGATATTTATCGGACTAATCGTATCAGTGACGATTTTTATAATGACCAGGACACGTAAAATCGCCGAGTAAAAAATCTACCATTACCACCTCTCTATAACGTTAAAGCAGTTCCGTAATCATCCGATAACTATAATAGGAATAATCTGTTACACGAATCAGGATATATATGGCCGATCCTATCAGCGAACATCTTTCACGGGAAGTAACTTCGGATATTCAAGTACTGCTGAGAGACTTGAAAAAAACTATCAAGACTCTCACCCTTTACCCGGATGATAATCCTCTTCCGACAAAAATGCGTGCTACTTTCGGAGCCCGATTTGTCGAGGTCGTGGATGAATTCAACGGTTTTGTCTTTTCTATTCGTCCCAATGAGATCGTGTATGGCCGGGAGGTCGTTTATAAGGACCAGGATAAGGACGATGCTCTGGCCTCTATTTTTTACAATACGGGAATAATTTATCTTGAGTTTCGGGTTGGTCTCTCGCTGGAGGAGTTCAACACCTTCCTGAATATTCTCAAAACATTCATCAAAGATCATTCTAATGAACTCGATCTGGTTTCACTGATGTGGCAGGAACAATTTACTTCAATCAAATTCAAAACCGTCGATGACCTCGCCCTGGGTGATTGCGAAACCGATATAACGATCCGGGAAATGTATCCTGATTATGACAATGATTCGAATTCCGGGATAACTGTCGATTACAATCATGTTATTCTCGAAGAAGAAAGCGATGATGCTAGTTCGCTGGGTACGTCAACTGTTTCTCCGCAGGCTGTTGAAGACGGTAAAAAGATAGGCCTGTCGCTTGGATCCATTCCCGATGAGCCTCAATCCCCGATAGAGCAACTACTGTCAGGAAGCTTCACCCCGGCCGATGAAGAACAACATGAAATTGCCCGCCTCCTGAAGGAAGCCAGACAGTTTGACCCTGATCGCTCTGCAGCTCAGGTCATGATCGAAATCCTCGATTTCTGGGATGACCGCAAGGCATTTGCCGAAGCTGCTGCCATCTGCGAAAAAATATTCGATCAGTTACTCACCAAGGGAGCTTTCGCCGTCGCTGCCGATTTCGTCCATATCTTGCGCAGCCGGCAAAAATCCCTGGTTGCGAGTAAGCCGGTTAATGCCGAACGCCTTGCCGATTCTATCCGCCGCGCCGGAGACGACCGCCATATCAGTATGTTGACCAATATTATCAATCGCCAGGGCGTCGTCGATACCGCCTCAATCGAAATTTACCTCGACTCGCTGGGATGGGAGTCTTTGGTTCATATCAGCGGTATGCTGGGGCAATTGGTATCCAAAAAGGCCCGGCTGATGGTCTGTGATTATCTGGCCAAACGAGGCCGGGATCATATCAACATCATCGCCAATGGCCTCCGTGACAAGCGCTGGTATGTTATCCGCAATACCGTCATGATTCTCGGCCATATCGGTGGTGAACAAGTCCTGCCATATCTCGCTTCGGCCTCCGATCATACCGATTACCGCGTTCGCAAGGAAATCATCCGGGCTCTGAGTAAAAACAAGGCACAGGGAGTAATCGAACCTCTTTTCAATTTTCTAAAAGATCCCGAGCCCAAATTACGCGCCACGTCTCTCAATCATCTGGCCCGCATCGGCGGCCGTGAGGCATTTGAATCAATTCATAATATTGTTCACTCGCCGACTTTCGCCGGTTATCCAATAGAAGAACAGGAACAGCTACTGGTTGTCTACTCTCGTCTCGGAGGATCGGAAGTCACCGATTTTCTCGACTCGATTGTCGGATCATTCAGCCTGTTCAATTCCGGCTGGAAGGCCCGTTATCGCTTTATGGCCCTCAAGGCGCTGGCCTACAACACCTCCGGCGAGGCCGAAGATTTAATTTTGAAATATACCCGGTCTCGACGTGGCTGGCTCCGCCAGGCAGCAACCAATGCACTGGAACAGCGTCGTAAATTTATGCATCAAAAAGAGAGGGAAAGCCGGTGATCAACCCATCCGCAAAAACCGGAACTGATCGCGAACGGATCCATGCCGCCCAGCAGATGATGACCGCCTTTTTTGTGCTGGCCAAAACCGCACGAGTCTATGAAACCGGAAATGATTCCTATCGCAGCCAGTTGACCCGCTTCTATAATCTCTTTCTCAAATATATGGACGACTATCATAGTTGCACGGTCAAGGTAGCCACCGACCGCCTCTTCGTGGATGAACAGTTTGTCAACATCGACAACGATGAACGGATCGGTGTCAGGCAGATGGTCGATCGCTGGCAGGAATTGGGTATCGGAGGAATCGTCTTCGGTGATTCCATAACCACCGAACATATTACCATATTGATACGCCTGCTCTCCAGTTTTTCATTATCCGCCGGCGATCCCTGTGAGCAATTTAATAATCGCCTTGCCGAGGAGGGAGTCGATTCCATCGTCGTTCTGGCCGAAGAAATAATCGATCCCGATCAATTGGTCGAAATCGAAGAGCGTCAGCGGATGCGCCAGGAAGCCCGTCAGACCTTCTTTCGTGCCGTCACCACTGTTAAAGATATGATGTCGGCGGCGACAAAACAGGAAGCTATATCCGTCGCCCGTACCAAGAGAGTCATTCACACCATAATCGATCAGATATCCGATGACGCCTCGGCATTAATGGAGCTGGCCTCAATCAAGGATTTTGACGATTATACCTATGCCCACAGTGTCAATGTCAGTATCTATTCCCTGGCCCTCGGCTTCCGAATCGGTTTGAGTCGGATGGAACTTTCAGAGCTCGGTTTCGCCGCCCTTTTTCATGACATAGGTAAGGTCAAACTGCCATACGATCTGGTCGCCAAACCGGGCCGGTTTGATGAATTCGATTGGACTCAAATGCGCAACCACCCGGTTTTGGGCGCCATGACCATAGGCAAATCGATGAAACTGGATTCGCATGTGGCGCGAGCCATGACGACGGCCTACGAACATCACATCAATCCCGACCGTACCGGCTACCCGACAAGAGGAGAACTTCGCCCACTGGATATCTTTTCCCAAATTGTCACTATCACTGATTGCTTCGATGCCCTCACCTCCGGCCGCGTTTATATCAAGGAACCAATCCCCCCTGCCGAGGTTCTGCGGAAGCTGATGTACCAGATGACGGTCAAATTCGACGCTTTCCTTCTGAAACTATTTGTCGGCATCATCGGAATCTACCCCGTTGGATCGATGGTGCTACTTACTGACAATTCTATCGGAATTGTCAGCCGAACCAACCAGGCCGAACCCGGTCGGCCCGAAATTCGGGTCATTGCCGACCGCAACGGCCCTCATGATCCTCCCCGATGGTGCGACCTGGCCGATACCGCCGGGCGGGCGATAGATATCATCCGTACCGTCGATCCCAAAAAATACAACATTGATGTTACCCGGTATATTTTGTCGGATTGATGACGAGAAATATCCGATCACAGAGTATTATCAGAAATTATATCTCAGGGTCAGGCCGCTTTCTTCGTCGGGCGATATATCCAGCGAAAGATTGGCAGCCCCCTGGTCATTGGCCGGAAAATTCTGGAGATGAGCATCGACATAGGCATCAAACATCGATAAAAAAATCGTCAGGGCGGTATACCAGAGATTGGTGTTGCGGCGGTCACGATTTTCGGCATATTTATCGAAATATTCGCTTTTTAATTCTTCCGGAGCTTCCTTCCATTTGGTTCGCCAATCCGAAGCCGCCTGCCCATAATCAATCGCCTTATAAATAAAGTATGTCTCAAATACGAAAATCAATCCCGTTTTCACATACTTGCGATTGCTAAATTGCCCCCATCCTGGAAAAGCCACCGATTTGAACATGGTCAGTGTCGGCGATCTGCCCGATACCACCGCCGTATCATCCGATTGATAAAGATCAAGGAGCTTGCTGTCCTTTCCCGGTTGGTACAATGTCGGGTCTAGGATAACGCTGTCCCCTGTCAACGTATTGACAGGAACAGCGATGGAATCGACAGTTTCAACAAGTGGAGGGTGATCGATCTTTTGAGTGGAATCAAGCCCCTGCTCTTCATTAATGACCGGAGGCGACTTTGATCCGTCTTGATCATCGGCCGCACAAATGCCGTGTATTGAGACACAAATTCCGATTACAAAAAAAACAATAATTAAAAAATCAGCTATTTTCCGGGGCATTGGAAAAAATCCTCAATATTCGATTCAGGACCTCAATCCCGATCTCCTCGCCCGAAAATTCAATTTCATCGCCGTCAATAAGCCATTTACGCCCCTTCGCGGGCGTGATCGAAACTCGCGTCCCGCGCAGAATCTGGACGCCGTCGCTGTATTGATAACGATCCTTTTTTAAATCGCGCAAATAATGAATTACCGTATCACGGGTTCCTTCGCCGTCATAGATCAATGCCACCCGCCCGTCATCCGGAACTGCCGCCGGAGCGAACCTCAATGTCATCAGGTGAGACAGGATATGAATATTCAAAATCAACGGCTGCGCTTTGAAAGTAAAAGTATCCACCTTCAGGGTCGTCGTCAGCGGCATGGTATCTTCTGCGGCGTGACCGAGAAGCTTCGACCAGGTCATGCTCAGGCGCGGAAGTTTCTTGACCCCCAGGCGTTCGATAATATTCGGTACCAACCCGCTGATAAGACTGCCTAGAAAGAAATTTCCGTTCGCCAGGCCGGCATCGATACGCATCTGGTATTCCGAACGGACAATTTCAAGCGCTGCCTCGCCATCGTTATGGCCGTAAAGAGATCGGAAGATATTGTTATACTGCCCGCAGGGAATAATTCCCAGCAAACCTTTGGCGCGAGCCACCCGCGAGGCGGCCATTCGAACCGAGCCGTCACCACCGAACACTATCAGCGCATAAGGACGCTCTCGGAGCGATTTAATCACCTGCTGCGTAAATTCATCCCATGTGGCGGCTTCATGAATAGTCGATTCATGGCCGGCCCGTTTAAGGCTGCGATCGAATTTTTTGGCCAGCTTTATCGACGTTTCCGGTTGATTACCGGCTAATTGATTAACTATCAGATGGTAAGACCGTTTTTGCGGTCGGCTCGATTTCAAACTGTGAGGACGGCGAGTTCCATGCCTCTGGCTACCGCGAGGAGTTGTCTGCCGGGAAGGTGGCTTCCTCTCCGGACGTTGTTGCTTTCGATCGGCAGGCTTCTGTCCCTGAGGTTTGCGCTCCACTGGCTTACGCCCAGTCGGCCTGCTCCCAGTCGGCTTGCTCCCAGATGGCCCGCTCCCGGCTGGCCTGCTCCCGGCTGGTCGCGGTTTCCTCGGCGATGATCCGGAACCGGGCTTTCGCCTGTTTGGTGATGGTTTATCCGTCATTTTTTATACTCCCTTGTCACTTATATGCATTTTTTGCGCCCGACGCCAAAAAAACCTGAACATAAATAAAAAACTTTTCGCAGACGGGTCGATAATATAGTATATATAGTGTCTCTTTGGCAAAACATTTGAAAGGACATTTCAGACAAATTGACCTAAATTTGCGGTCATCTGTAAACATATATATGGAAGCAGCAACCAAAAACAAGTCTAATATCCTTCTTGCGGCGGCATTTGTCCTCTTCTTCCTGATATATATCCCCGTTATTGCAGGACTGGCCACCGAATGGTACAACGATGACAATTACTCTCATGGATTCTTGGTACCGCTCATCTCCGCTTTTTTGCTCTTTTTAAGGCGCGGCGATTTCAATGAACTTATTAATCCGCCCGGAGCTTTTCTCGATTTGCGGAAATTTATCATCGCCACTATTGCTCTGGCGGTCATCATCGGCTTTATCTCCGACACCGAGATGGCGATCATGCTGACTCTCAATATCGCCGCCTGGTTTTTGATTATTAGAGGATTTGTGTCTCAGGCCCGCCAGGGCCGTCTGAAAGGCTGGGTCGACTATGCCGGCGACAATACCGGCCTGCCGCTGCTGTTGATCGGTATGGTAATTTTTGTACTGGCCAACGCTGCCGCCGAATATTTCACCCTTCGCCTGTCGCTTCTCATGACCTTGTATGGCCTGATCTGGTATCTGTTCGGCCGCCGTTTTGTGTTCAAGTCATGGTTTGAATTCGCCTTTCTCCTCTTTATGATTCCGCTGCCGTATGTTATCTATTTCGCCGCGACTTTCCCGATGCAATTGTTGGCCACCAAAGTAACGGTGACGATTCTTAATATCATCGGCATGTCGGCGGTGCAGCAAGGCAATATGATCCATCTCCCCGGCTATTCCCTCGAGGTCGCCGAGGCGTGCAGCGGATTGCGATCGCTGATTTCATTGCTGGCCCTGGGAGCGGTTTATGCCCGCTATACTCAGCAGGGCCTACTACGGCAGATTATCCTCTTTCTCTCCACGATTCCGATTGCCATCGCCGCCAATATCTTCAGGGTGCTTTTCACGGCGGTCGGCGCTTATACCGTCTCCAAAGAACTGGCCGAGGATTTCCTGCATGAATTGTCGGGCATGATGGTTTTCATCGTCGCCTTTATCATGCTCTTTCTCTGGGGCGCCATCATTAAGATCGGGACCAAAAAGAAATGACAGGTAACGGCAAAAAAGCGATTATAGCGATCATCCTGCTGATCATCTTCGGCGGTTTCGGGACCTATCTGCGCAGCCATCAGGCGGTGCCCGACCACGGCCCCGATTTCAGCCTGATCCCGATGGAAACCGAGACGCTCTACGCCACTGAACACCGTTTTGATGAGTATGCCTATCAGGTTTTGCAGGCCGATACCACTACCCTGCGGATGTATCAGGAGCAAACCGGCGATCTTTACTGGCTATTTATGGCCTATTTCTCCAGCCAGAAATACGGTTCGCAGATTCATTCGCCCAAACATTGCCTTCCCGGCGGCGGATACCGGATCGTGTCGATTGAGCCTTATGAAATCGAGCTGGCCGATGGCAGCACCATCCTGATCAATCGCCTGCAGATCGCCGATCAACGGCGAATGGAGTTGATGTTTTATTGGTATGAGACCCGCAACGGCGTGATTCCTAATGAGTTCGGATTGAAGCTCGACCTGATGAAAAACTCGATTATGCTCCTGCCGACCGATGCCGTCATTTGCCGGGTCACCTATGCGATGACATATAATTCCGACATCGAGGCCGCCACCGAGAAAACGGTCAATTTCATCCGTGAGTTCTACCCCGCCATGCAAGCCGCCCTGCCATTCAACAATTAACAATCATCACAATTTTGGGGACATCCTCGCGACAGCAAAAATCCGGCCTCTGCCGGCGGGGTATTTGAAGTCTACTTCCCGGGTTCTACGAATTGATCAATAAACGCATCCCAGTTGAGGTTCGGGGCCGTAGTTGAAAACATAGTTAATCAGATAAACGATATCGCCGACATTGATAGTGCAATCAGCATTGACGTCGCCCCAATTAGTGGCTACCGGAGGCGGGCCGCCCTTGAAAACATAGTTGATCAAATAGATGGCGTCGCCGACATCGACATTACCGGAAAAATTGGGATCGCCAGCACAACACTCCTCACCGACCACCTCTACCATAAATGACCCTGTATCTGCTTGCCCGTCTTGAGAAACTTCCAGTTCAACCGTCCACGATCCGATATCCATCCAACTGGGTAACATGGTATACACGCCGGTCACAGGATCAATCGATCCCGGGCCGCTTACCATTGCGTAAGAATAACCGGAGCAGGTCCCGCCGGCGCCGCAAATATCGCTTTTGGTAATGGGGTTATTGGTCGCCCCGGGGACATATGTCGCACCGCAATCGACACCGAGCGGTTCGAAGCTAAGGACCGTCACTGATACATCATATATCGTAGCACAAGGGAGTCCAACATATGGGTCAAACGCAACCATTTCAATCGTAATTTCCTGACCGACATCCCCGGGAATGGGGGCATATGACAAATCGCAGGTGCCGTCACCATGATCATCCACAATTGCTTCCCCGCCGCCGCCGATAACCTCCAGCGCTCCAAAAACTATCTGGTCGGCTTCGGCATCGGTTGCTGAGAGTGTAATCGTATTTAGCGGACAACCGTCGATGACCAATTCGGTTGGAGTCCCCTCATCAAATTGAGGCGGAGAATTGCGCGCCCAGCCTACCGGGAAGCACAGCCCGCCTTCAGGCCACAGAGTGACAGGTTGGAGAGAACCGCCGCCACTATTAACAAATACAAAAGCACCACTGGGTGGAATAAAACAGCTATCGAAACATATCGTTTTGACCGCTGGATATTCCCGATCGATAACCGACATGTATACGGTTAACATATGCTGAAGCGGTCCAGTCTGCATCCCCCCCATCATGCCGACTCCGCCCATCATTATAGAGTCGGAACCGGGGCCGTCATGATTGAATTCATCCACTATCAGCCCGGTCATATCAAAAACGCTCTCAGGCGGATATAAACGTGAACCGGGTTCAACAATAACCGCCCTGGAGGGGCCATCGCCGCCAACATCGTCTAATTCTGCCGAGACGCCTTCATCCGACCAGATTTTGAATCCCAGGCTCATGCCACTCATTATGAAATCATTCTCAATCGATATATCCAGCGAGATCGCCGTACAGACCCTGATAGTGTCATCAATAATACCATTGATATCAATATCAACCTGGTTGGCCGCCGACACCGGCGAACAAATAAATAACATTAGCACAAATAAGAGAAGCCCCTGAGATGATATTTTTGAAATTGATACAATATTCATATCGCCCTCCCAAAAGGCAAAAGGATTAAATAGTAAAGATGATCGCCCTTAGAAAACTTCACTGATAATAATATACTAATTATTCTATGTTTTGTCAAAGGTAATTCTGATGCACCACTATTGTGCTCTTGATTTGCAGCGTATTTTGTTCGATACTACATTTATAATAAGGACAAAACGAGTATGCATAAATTCAAGGAAGTTTCATCCGAACTATGGGCCGATTTCGAGAAACTGTTCGGTAACAACGGAGCCTGCGGCGGATGCTGGTGCCAATGGTGGCGATTGCCGAAAGGCGGCAAACTCTGGGAAGAAACCAAAGGTCCCAAAGCCAAACGGATGATGAATAAGCTGTTTAAGGAAAATAAAATCACCGGCCTGCTGGCCTACGACGGCAACAAACCGATCGGATGGTGTTCCTATGGTCCGCGAACCGTATTTCCTCGGACCGAACGAAGCAAGGCCTACCGGCGAGACGATATCGACGGCGTCTGGTCGATCAACTGCTTTTTCATCGATAAGCATTACCGCAAGCAGGGGCTCGCGCGGCAAATGCTTCAGGCAGCATTGAAATTTATTAAAAAGAGAAAAGCCAAGATAGCCGAAGCCTACCCGGTGACGCTAACAAAAGACGGCAAGCAACTTCCGCCCGCCTTCTCCTACACCGGGCCATTGAAGATATTCGAAGACGAAGGATTCGAGATCATTCAGCAGATATCCCCATCCCGGCCGCTGGTTCGCAAATGTCTTTGATTTTGTTCTGCGTGAAAATTAAATAACCATTAATAAAAAGGCGGAGCCATAACAGCTCCGCCTTTAATCATTCAAATAACTACAACTTATTTCATATCGTCATTATCGTCCATATCATCGCAATGTCCGGGACCGATTTCGCCTTTGTTGTAATCGTCGAATATATCCTTCCATTCCAGTACTTCTTTCTGCTGGTCCTTTTCGAGATCATCCCAGTCCATCCAATCGTAGTCGGTCAGGAAATCATCGGCTTCCATAATATAGTCTTCAACATCACCTCCATTGGCGCCATTGGCGATATTCAGCTTGGCCGCCAAAAGCTGCGCATAAAGCTTGGTGATTCCGTTGGAGGGATGGTCATAAACGTGCTGATGAAGGATATCGACCGCCATCTGAGCATCGGTAACCGCCATACTCTTGGCGCTGTCACCGAGGTCATGCCCCAGCCAGATTGGTAACAGATCGGTGACCATATCATCCTGAGGGCCGAACCCGGCATGATTCTTCCAGTACCCCTTGGAGCGGGTACAACCATCATCCGGCATATACATCCCGGCATCCTGATCGGGATTGGCCATATCGGTATCGATAAAGAAACAGGCGGTCATACCGGTCATCGGATCGACATCGCTGTCGAAAGCATCATCGCCGCCCATGTCGACAGGGCTGAACATATAACCGTCGGGAAGCATGAACGCCAATGCATAGTTGTCAGCCTCAAGTCCGTCGAAGGCATAGAATCCCATGGAGTCGGTTATGGTACTGGCGAGGAATACGGTATCGTCCATTATGGTATCGTAGCAGGGGGCGAGATAAACCACTACACCGGCGATACCCGGTTCATCCATCGGATCGTCCTGAATGCCGTCGCCGTTCATATCGAACCATACCCGGTCGCCGATCATCCCGCTCGGCATTTCTCGCAAATACATCCCGGCGCTCCACATCAAATCGACCGACCCGGTATCAACCGTGATACACGGTGTCATACCGCTCATGGTATCGACATCACTGTCCAGCGAATCATTGTCACCCATATCGGCGGGACTGAACATGTAATCATCGGGACGTATGAAAGCCAGATAGTAATCGCCCGGCTCCAGCATATCGAAAGCATAGAAACCAAAGGAGTCGGTAACAGTAGTGGCAAGGACAAAGGTATCGTTCATGGCGGTGTCGCCACACATATAGAGGTCAACCCTGACACCGGGCATCCCCGGTTCCTCTGCGAACATTCCCTGAATCCCGTCCATATTCATATCATTCCAGACTCTTCCGCCCAAAGCCGGAGCATCCGGAGAAGTAGGTCGAAATTGCAACAGAGATGTATTTGAATCGACAGGATTTTTCTCGTTGCTGCATCCGACGGCAAAAACCATCAGAACGGCAAGTGATAGCAAGGCTAAAGAAATTTTATGCATTAGTATTTCCTCCTTTTTACGATATGCAGTATAAGCGTGTATTACTCGTGTAAACAAGATAAAGACACCTGAGTTCCCGCGCAACCAGTATTTTCAAGGATTTGCGGACCATTCAGGTTTTCGAATTTGGCTATGCAATCATTTGCGCATCATAGCCGGCCAGTTTGACTGCCATGACCAGTTGTTCGGGCGTGATATTTTCATCGCTTACAATTATCTCGGCGGACGCCTCCTGCAGATCGACCAAAACTTGGTCAACACCGTCCACTGCCATCAATGCATTTTCCACTGCCTTGACACATCCACCGCAGGTCATTCCGGTTATTTTCAATCTGACTATGTGATCGGCCATATCTTTCATGTCCTATAGTTTTATTTTTCAGATAATACGAAAAGGTTGGGTTGTTTATGGCTAAAAACAAATATCCGGTGCGAAATGGAGAGATTCACCGCTTTTGACCGGTTGCCCGTTGCCATTATCAGGTATTTTGCGTATGTTATAATTGAAAAATCGGTTGCCGGAGGCCTCAAATATTCCGGCAACAATTTATGCGGAAGGACATATAAATGGAAGATAGAAAACCTCCGGCACTGAAAGTTGTTATCGACGGCAAGGAACGGGAGGTCAGTTTCGAGGAATTGACCCTTTCCAATAACCTCGCTCAGGAGGCGCTGGTTCATCTCCTGGTCGACAAAAAGATAATCGACGCCCAGGAACTGCTGGAATATATGAAAAAAATCAAGAGTGAACGATATCGTATCAACCCAACGGAAGGCGCCTGAGCCTTATAAGCTACCATGGAATCGGAAGAAAAACAGACTGTTGAGTCGCTACCGCTGTTGGAATATTTGTGCCATCCGGCCCGGCGGGATATGCGGATTACGGTCATGGCGACTGTCTTTATCATTATCTGTATCGTGCTCGTCTGGCTGATATCGTATTCCATTCTCCTCGTCGGTCTGGCTGTATTGATCCTCTTCGGATCGCTGGCCGGATTTTATTTCCCGACCCGATATCGGTTCTATGACAATCACCTGATCGTCAAGACGACGGCGCAGACGCTTCGAAAGGAATGGTCGCAATTCAGGTCTTATTATCCCGATAAAAACGGCGTGTTGCTCTCTCCCTTCGGACGACGGACACGCTTGGAGAATTTCCGCGGGCTGTATATCAAATTCGCCGGAAACCATGAGCAGGTAATGGAGATCGTCCGTTCCAAAATCGATTTCGAGGAGGATGATTGAGCAATTTCAAGGACATGTTTTCGTCTCCGGGCCATAAAGCCTCTCCGACCCAGGAACCGATCCCCCCTGAAGAGGATGCGGTGCTGGAGAAACTCGCTCAAAAGGTGATCCAATGGCATATGTCGGTACCGGCGATTCTTTTTCTGGAGTCAATGAAGCCGCTCAATTTTATCGGCGCTCAAGCGATGGTCTTTTTCGAGCCGATTGTGCAGTCTGTTTTCACCATTAAAGATTATAATACCCTGAGGGTAGCGCTGGAACGGCGGGAAAGTATCGAAAACCTGCTGCAAAAAATCGAGACTCAGGACGCCATCTCCTATAAAAAAGAAAAACTATATAAGAAAAAGCTCAAGGTTGAGCGCAAGAAATGGAAATGGTATCAGCGCTGGCTCGGCATCAATCAGCCCCGCATTGAAATCACCGCCGCCGAACTGGAAGCGATGGATAAAAAGAAAAAGGATAAAAAGGACGACAAGTCGAAACCGGGCAATTAAACTTGGCTTGTTATCAATTTCATTATTTTTGCACCAATTTATAGGCTGCCCTTTATCCGGACCCGAGCCGAAATAATCGCTGCAATTTTACCCTGAGATATCGTAGTTTCCCTGAAACTATATCCCGCATAAATGGTAAGAAACATGACTTGACAGATGCCCAGTTGGCACTATTTTACCTATGTTGGTCTTACCTGAAACAGGTCCAGAGACGGAGGAAAAATGATAAAGCGATTTGTACTTATTCTTATACTGGCCTCAACGACAATTTTTCTGGCGCAATGCAGCGACGATGACAATTCCAACCCGACCGGATCGAACGATCCCGATACTTTGAGTCAATTCAGCGGTATCACCGAGACCAACGATCTCGGATATATTATTGGCGGCGATGTCTCAGATTGGTGCTATGATCCCTCCAAGAACGTTGATGGCGGATTGCCGAACGCGTACGCCCTCTACCCCGCCTTTCCGAATTCAAGCTACTATTATTTCACCCTGATTTACGACCTGCCGGTCGCGTCGAATGTCAATCTCACTGTGGTAGATACGGGGCAGGAAGTAGTCCGTCAACTGGTTGGTCAAAGTCAGGATGCCGGGCAGTATGTGGCAGGCTGGGATATTCGCAATACCGAGGGCAACATGGTTTCGCCCGGGATATACCGGATCATGATGACCGCCGGTGATTTCGAATGTTTTGGTGATGTCGAAGTCGTGGCCGCTCCGGAACCGGATTCCGAGAGCGTTATCGTATATACTCATACCTCCGGCGATAGCTTGGTGGTGTCCTATGATTCACCGGCCAAAATCGGTGCTATCTGGATGATCTTCACTTTCGATGGCGCCGTGGGCAACCCTTTTTATGATCGAATCACCTTTGGGATGTCACTTTTGAGTAATACTTCGGAAAGCACTTCGCCCGATCAGCCCGATACTTTGAAGGTTTTGATCAGCACACCTTTTTCCCAGATAAGAACGCTGCCAAGCGGCGAACAAAATCTTTGCAGTATCCCGATCGAATCTGGTCGGATATCGCTCGATTACACCGAAGTTTCCGACAGCCTCGGCGAAGCCCTTATCCCGTCCGCAATAATCAAAGGCCCGTAGGAGACAAAGCGTCGATGATCGATATAT
>DAOUTW010000064.1 GCA_030668485.1 Candidatus Zixiibacteriota bacterium | reverse complement strand
ATATGGCGCCGGAGAACGTAAGCTGTTTCCTGATTTTAACTTGGTGGATAGCCCAGTTTATCGGAAGGGAAGCGTTGAGATTTGGAAACTCCGTCGCTGACGTCTTGGATTAATCTTAGGACATTTTAACCCAAAAGACAGGAAAAGTGTTGTTATGTTTTCCGCAAAAGCTCATTATGGCTTAAAAGCGATTATCTATTTGGCCAAGAACACCGGAAAAGGACCGATACAGGCTAAAGAGATAGCCGTGACTCAGAGTGTTCCGGTCAGGTACCTGGAATTATTGCTTTCTCAGTTGAAGAAAGCTCGCCTGATCAATTCCAACCGGGGCAAACTCGGTGGATATTACCTTTCCAAGCCGGGCTCGGCAATATCGATCTTTGATGTCGTGAGTTCGCTGGAGGGTAAAATCTCTTTTGTGTCATCTCACGAGGTCAAAGAGAATGATGCCATCGAAACGACAGTTACCGGTTTTTGGAAGAAGGCAGAAGACGATCTGATCGGGTATCTGCAGCAGACCAATATCGAGGAATTGCTTCAGAAGGCTAATACCGGCGAACAAATGTACTACATCTAAGTCAAGGAGAGCACATGTCCAAAATTGCCGGTAGTATCATTGATCTGATCGGTAAAACCCCCTTGGTGTCTCTCGACCGAATCGGCAAGGGATTACCTGCCCGTATTTTAGGCAAGCTGGAATCTTTCAATCCAGCCTCGTCGGTGAAAGACAGAATCGGGTACGCAATGCTTGATGCCGCCGAAAAAGAGGGGAAAATTAACGAAGAAACGGTTATTATCGAGCCGACCTCGGGCAATACCGGAATAGCTCTGGCATTTGTCTGCGCGGTCCGAGGATACCGCCTGATTTTAACTATGCCGGAGACAATGTCGTTAGAGCGTCGTAGTTTGCTAAAAGCGTACGGTGCCGAGATTGTACTTACTCCGGGTCTGGATGGAATGACAGGCGCCGTCGCCAAGGCTGAGGAAATGGTATCAGAATATCCGAACTCTTATATGCCGCAACAATTCAAAAATCCGGCCAATCCTGAAATTCACAAAAAGACAACCGGTCCGGAGATCTGGAACGATACCGATGGCAAGGTCGATATGATTGTAGCAGGGGTGGGAACAGGCGGAACAATCACCGGAATCGCATCATATATAAAACCGCTTAAGGCGGATTTTCAAGCCGTCGCAGTGGAGCCATTGGCCTCACCGTTTCTTTCGAAAGGTGAAGCGGGTCCACACCCAATTCAGGGTATCGGCGGCGGGTTCAAGCCGGATGTTCTGAATCTCGACCTGATTGACGAGATTGTCACTATCTCCAATGAGGAAGCGATCGAGATTACCCGTCGTGTTGTGCGGGAGGAAGGCTTCCTGATCGGTATTTCATCCGGAGCCAATATCGCGGCGGCAATGAAGATGGCCGCTCGGCCGGAAAACAAAGGCAAAACGATTGTGACTATCATCTGCGATACCGGTGAAAGGTACCTTTCGACGCCGACCTATCTTGAGATTGATAGCAGAAAATAACGTTTCATCCGGTTCTAAATGAAACAGTGAATTGTTTCGATTTGAACCCTGATCAAGTTTTCAGCCCGGCTCCGGCGGAGTCGGGCTTTTCTAATCCCTCGCAATTGGTTATCCCGGATGTGATTGAAGTGATTGCACTTCTTGTTCGGATTATCAGGATCGATTGGCACACGGTGTGCATATGGTTTCGGTTGATAGATCTATGCAAAGATTGGGGGCACGACACGACAGGGGGCTGTCGGCGGGTATACGGTGAAAACTTTCCCGGCGGCAATCAAAGGGGGAACCGGCTGGTTCCGGGGGGATCCAGGCAGGTTCGAAACTATAGATGTGTCATAGAGAAGGTCTGCAGAATGATTGCAGGCCTTCTTTTTTTTGGCATTTCGCTTGATAATATCATGCTATTCATTTATATACCGATATTGTAGATAAAGCCTGTAAACAGCGAGCCATCAATTGCCTATGAATTTTGAAATATTGTCGACACCGGATGATTTTATAAAAGTCAGGAATGAAATCGAGACCGGGTTGACCGAATACACCGACAGTTTTTTCTTCAGCCCGCGCTGGCAGATACCTTTCTTACAGGTTTTAGCCAGCAATGACAGCGTGGTCAATGTTATCGGCCGTGACGAGAATCGGCAGGTTACCGGATCGATGTCTCTGGCAACAATGAAAACGCCATTTTTGAAAATATTCAAGCCCAAGGTGGTAGCATTACTGGGTACACGCTCTGTAGTCTCTCCGGAGCACCTTGAGTTTTTCCTGAACGACAAGAACCGGGAAGAATGGTTCAAGTTTTTCGAGGAGTATTTCTGCGAGAACCTTGATTCATGCTCTCTGGCCATATTCGATTCGGTGGCTGAAAATGCCGAAAACATCGAGGCGATGGCGCAGTATCTGGAACGATCGGGATACAGAGTTATAAAGCAGGTTCAGGATCAATGCCCCTATCTTGACCTGCCCGATTCGTTCGAAGAACTCCTCAGTGGGTATACCTCGAAGAAACGCAAGGCGATCCGTCGTGATCTCCGACAGCATGGGGCCAAATTCGAGTTCATCGATTACAGTGTCATCGGAAATACCGAAAAGGCTCTTGATGAGGCCCGTAAATTGCATAATTTATCGCGCCGTCTCAAAGGGGAAGAAGGCAGTTTCGAGCGAACGGGGTATATGGAATTTCATCGACGACTGGCGCACTCTCTGGCTGAAGATGATAGCCTTTACTTTAAATTCCTCCTCCAGGACGGTAAACCGATTGCCTTCCTTTATGGTTTTTTAAGCGGTGATCGGTTTTATGATTATCAAACCGGCTACAATCCGGAGTACTCCGATTCGAGGCCGGGATTCTTAATTCTGGCGATGGCGATTCAGGATTTGATTACCAGCGGTATCAAAAGATTTGATTTCCTGCGCGGATATGAAAATTACAAATTATACTGGACCGACAAGGTGCGTAATACTTACCGGTATTACATCCTTCCGCCGGGGTTAAAATCCTCGATTTACTATATTCTGCTGAAGATATACCGAGGGTGGAGATAATACCCTGGAAATTCGACTAATAAAAGATTTCGATTCCTTCATGGCGCTCGAAAGTGACTGGAATCGGATGGTTGCGGAAGATTTCGGAAATCATCCTTTGCTGAGTCATTTCTGGCTCGCCAATTATTATCAGGCCTACCATCGATCGGCGCCGTTATTTATACTGACAGCTCACCGGAATGACGGTACCCTGGTCGGCGGTTTGCCGATGATACTCGGCAACCGGCGTATGGCCGGGATTCCGCTGAAGGAGGCGCGATTGCTGGCCGGAGCCCATTCGCACCTGAACCGGATCCTGACAACTCCGGATAACGAGAGAGTGACGGAGATGTTTATGGCCCGGTTGGTCGAAGAGGGGGTCGATTTAGTCTATTTTGAAGATCTTCCCGATTGTTTCCCCGACAGCGAATGGATAGAGTCATTTTGCAGGCGGGAAAAGCTTGCCATCGATATCAGAACAGTCCGGAATTCGCCGTTTATACCGACCACCGGGACATTTGAAGACTACCGCAAAAGCCTGTCAAAAAAATTCAGGGAACTGCTCAATAATCGCCTTAACCGGATTAATAAGGCCGGTGAATTCGAGATAAGGACCTACAAGACAGCAGAAGAATTTGAAAATCTGCTGGCCGATATGAAGTATATTTCGAGTCGAAGCTGGCAGGGAGAAAATGACAGCGGGCTGTTTTCCGGTAAAAACAATGATCAATTTTATGGCAACCTTATCCGGCATGCTCTTGAAAATCGCTATGGCCGCGTATTTATATTATATTTCAAGGATAAACCGGCCGCTTTTGAATTTCATATATATTCGGGGCGTACCGAATATTGCCTGAAATCGGAATACTCTCAGGAGTGGGAGAAATTATCACCCGGCGGGGTACTGGATCTGGAATTGGTGAAAAAGGCTTTTGCCTCCGATATAGAAGTATACGATCTGCTCGGTTTTGAGGACAGCTATAAGCTGCGTTGGACCCGGAATAAGACGCCGTATTACAGGTACTTTATATTTACCCGTTCGATGGCGGCACGGACGGCGTATTTGCTATATTACCGCCTGGGAAATCGTTTGAGAAAGAGCGAATTTCTGAGGCGACTGAAGGAACGACGAAAGACAGGATAGGTAAAACAGCAAATGTCTATGGATACCAAGAGAAATGTCGAGTGGGAGGAAGAACATTATCCCCGGCCGCTTTTAAAAAAACGGACGCCGTGGATGTATGTCACCGCGGCCTGGTTTTTTCTGAAGCATCTTATCAAAAGAGAGGCCCGTTATTATACCAAACGCCCGGTCGATACTCTCTTCTTCCTGACCTATCGATGTACTTCGCGATGTAAAACCTGCACCCTGTGGCAAAGAACCGATAAGACCGGCGAGATGGATCTTGACGACTGGAAGCGGGCGGTCGATCAATCGGCGGCGCTGGGAGCCAAAAATATAGAGCTTTTCGGCGGTGACGCGCTTTTGCGGAAAGATATTTTGATCCCACTTACCAAATATATCAGCGGCAAGCCGGGGCTATGCAGCGACATGGTGACCAATTGCAATCTTATGACCGAGAAAACGGCCCGGGAACTGGTTGAGGCCGGTCTGCATGACCTCTGGGTTTCAATCGACGGAATCGCAGAGGCGCATAACGCCGTGCGCGGCCGTGACAAGACATTCAGTAAAGTGGAACAGACGATACAGTGGTTTCGTGAGTTCCGCGGCGATTCCAGTCTGCCTCTTTTGCACGCCAATACCACGATTTCCAATCTCAATTTCGATAGTTTCGAAAAAGTATTGCCATATGCCGAGGAGATGGGAATTGATTTCATTCACCTCGAGTATGCCGGGGAATTCTGGGATGAATTGCTCGATCAGTCGGTGATCGACGGTATTCGGCCCAACCCGTATTTTGTGCGTCAGGATGATAAGTCGATTTTGGTCAACGAAGAGCAGGCGAGAATTGTGAAAGCGAAAATCGAGCAGATGAAAAACGATGTTCGTTTCATGAATATCAGCCTGCAATGCGAAAATGTAGACAAGCTGACTATAAAGCAGATGGTCGAGGGCGATTGTGACAATCGGCGCTGCTATATCGCCCGCACCAAGATTACCATTGATCCGCGCGGCAATGTCGTCGGCTGCGGATTTTATGGCGATTGGGTGATGGGTAATATCGGCGAAAAGCCGCTGAATGAAATCTGGAATAATAAAAGTCATAAACGGTTCTTAAATCATTTCGCCAAGAGGCATACCAAGCTGTGCAAGCATTGTATCGTAGGCGTACAGCGTAACCCATCAGTGGCTCAAAATGTCCGCGATTATTTCAATCGGGCATTGGGACGAGCCAGGATGTAGGGTGGTTGTGGCTGATCAATCGGCAGTTTCTCCATTGTCAACCTCATCCCGCCGCGCGGGGCTGTGCTCGATGTTGAGCGCGATAAGGAAGAAAATTTTCTATCGCCATCGATCGATATGGTATGAACGGCCCCTAGATGACAGTCTGCAAATTATTCAACCGAAGTTCGACGGGCGCATCAATTTTGACAATTCGGATGAAGTTGTCAGGTGGATCACCGAACGGAATATTCCCGGTACCAATGATCCTGTCGAAATATCATCGATGCGAGAGAGGGGACATCTCTTCGCCGGCATTTATGACCGGGAACAATTGATCGGTTATGTGAAGATCGGATGGGGAACCGTTTATGTCCTTGATTACCGGATAGACCTGAAACTGCGAGACGGTGATTTCTTTATACTCGATGCCTACCTGATACCGGAAAAAAGAGGCCTGGGCGGGGGACCGTTTATGGTCTCGGCCTCGTCGATGGAAATGAAAAAGCGGGGATTTAAACGGCGGGTTTCCCATGCCCGCAGCGACAATATAGCGATGATCAAATCGGGAAAGCGGGCCGGATACAGGGAAATTGGCCGGGTTGATTTTATGATTATCCTGGGAAAGAAAATTATCCGGCCGCACCCGGCAAGTTTTGTCGACTAAACAGGGATTGAGGCGAGCAGGTTGAAAAAAATTAAGGTTCTGGAAATCATTCAAACCATCGGTATCGGCGGGGCCGAAACGGTCATGCTCAATACCGCCTGCTTTCTCGACAAGTCGCGTTTCGATGTGCATGCCCTTGTGGTCGGAGGGGGCGCCCTTCTGGAGAAGTTGCCTCAATGCGGTGTGGCGGTCGATAAATTCACTTTTTCCAAAAGATACAACCTGGATTTGATCAAATTCATCCGGCATCTGATCCGGAAACACGATATCGATATTGTCCATACCCATCTGTCACGAATGAATACCTACGGCTTTGTCGCTACGCGCTTTACCCGCGCCACCAATGTTATGACCGTTCATGGTCTGACCGAGTTTTCCGGTTTCCTGGGACGAATGTACTATTCCACTTTCGGCCGCGTTTCCGGTAAAATAGTTACGGTCTCGGATATTCTTGCCAATCAGTTTAAGGCCGCGACCGGCATTAAATCCGATAAAATAGCAGTTATCCCGAACGGGATTGATCCCGAACGATTCGGGCAGGAGTTTAATCGGGAAGATACGCTCAAGCGCTTTGGGATTCCGCTCGATGCCAAAGTCGTGCTGGCGGTCGGTAATATCAGGGAAATCAAGGGATACGAGTTGCTCATTGATTCACTGGCCGGTATCGCCGATAAAGAGCCTCGTCTGGCGGTTGTCATTTGCGGCGGTGATTATGCCGGATACAAAAATATTCTCGATGAATTAATCGATAAGCACCGCTTGTCGGATCGCATTTATTTTACCGATTTCGTGCCTGATATCGAGGTTTTATACGCCGCCGCCGATCTTTATGCCCTGACCTCGATTTCGGAGGGGTTTTCGTTGACGACGGTGGAGGCGATGGCGTCATCAAAGGCGGTAATCAGCACCGATTGTGTCGGTCCCAGGGATATAATCGACAATGGGCGGGACGGAATTATCATACCGGAGCGTGATCCTGAGCTGTTTGGAAAGGCGATGCTGGAATTGATCCGCGATGATAAACGCCGGAGTGAATTAGGGCGTGCGGCAAGGCAAAAGGTGGAAGGCAGATACTCTATCCAGAAATCTGTAAATGCCTTCGAACAATTGTTTGTTTCTCTTGTTAATTGAAGTATAATATTACTTCTGCAGATTATGAAAATGCTGAATAAACGAAAAACATCAAATGTTTTGATACTGATCAACCTGGCGCTGGCTCTGTTCATCATTGTCCGGGCCGGATCGGCCGATATTGAGCCGATCGGGCGTCTGGCAAGTCCCCTTGCGATCACAGTCCTTGATCAGCCCGCACCGGTTTTCAGCGATACGCTGATTCTCAACGATTTCGAAAAAATCAATGATATGATGAATATGTACGATCAGGGGGGAGAGTACACCCTTGATCTCAGCGGTGATCATCATACTCACGGGAATTCGGCGCTTTTGATCGATAAAGAACTGGAAAGTAATATCGAATTGGCGACAGTTCATTTCCCGCGGCAATGGAAGGGATATGTGGCTCTTGAACTGGATGTCTACAATGATTCGGATAATGGCGGTACCGTGTGGATTCGGGTCGGAAGCCAATACGATGCGAGGCGGTTTTATGATCGCTCGCAGAAATTTGCCAAAGCATACCCATTGACTCCGGGAGAGAACACTATTTCCATACCGATACATGACATTGCCGAAGCTTTCGGAAAACTGCCGCTGCGTAAATCGCTTCATTTCAATTTCCCCGCCGGTGAGGGGAAACAAATCTATCTGGACTTTATGAGACTGGTGCGCCATGACGGTACGGGCAAGTAATATACTTTTGCTGGGATTGATCCCGGTGCTGCTGGCTCTGGCGTATTTTGTCGAGACAGTCAGTCCGGAAGTTACCATTAACCGGATACAATCGCCTCGTCTGGAATCTTTCTTCTCCGGTCGAACGGTCGTGCACCTGACGGATCAGCACCTGGTGAAGCTTGACTGGCACAATCGAATGACGTTATCGGAAGTCGGAAAAATAGAACCGGATTTAATCATCATGACCGGCGATTATATCGAAGAAAATTCCGATTTCGATGACCTGGAAGAGTATTTAAGGCAGTTGAAGGCGATTGCGCCGGTAATAGCCAGCCTTGGCAATAACGATTATTGTTGCGTGGATCAACTGGATGAGGCGTTCGCCAATACGGGAATACCGCTTTTAAAAAACCGAGCGGCGATAATCGAAAACGGTTATGATTCGCTTTACATAATCGGTCTGGAAGACAATTTTCTGTGGTATGATGATTATTTCGAAGCCACTCGAGCGGTCCCGTCCGGCGCCAGTCGAATTGTCATGGGGCATGCTCCGGCGATTGTCGAAAAAATCGATCCCGAAGGAGTGGAACTCATCCTCTCGGGGCATCTCCACGGCGGGCAGATACTGCTGCCGTTTTATGGCCCCCTCGCCCGAAATAGAGTTTGCTATGTCTCGCGATCCTATACGGCGGGTATTTATCAATTCAACGGGATGACCCTCTTCTCCAATCGCGGATTAGGGACCTCATTGCTGCCGTTTCGCTTTCTGGCTCGCCCCGAAATCGCCGTGCTTGAGTTTACTGAATAATGCATCATATCATGACCTCCGCTGTATAAGAGATAGAAAAGCGGATATTAAACTATGGACTTTGCATTTCTGGAAAAAATCGCGGCTCGAGGTACCGGACGGTTTCCAATCTCCGTCAGGCAAGGTATCTCCCGGAGGTTGGTCATCTACCCGGCCCGACTGCAGTTTAAAGACCTGATCGATGACCGGGATGATGATCACTTTTCCCGGTCGTATTTTCTTAAGTATGGTCCGAATCCAATTCGGGAAAGTAATTCGGTCGGTGCCAGATTCAGATTTATCTTCAGTCTATTTAAAACTCTTCCGGCATGCTCCCGGATTGAATTGCATCTATTTTCAGGAACGCGCGACCGGTTAGATATCATGATGACGGTAATAGCCGCCGGTCTTCTGGGCATTCCGGTCGATCTCCATGATTACCGATTTATATCTGAACGGGACCTGACGTTTTCGCGCATCATTTATCCCTTAATCCGGCGGCTGGAAATCGGCGACATTTCCGCTGTGGGCGACGTTGGGATTAATGTCCCGTCAATCTCTTTTCGCTCCGAATTAGCCGATATGAGCCGATACCGCGGTTTCCGAAAGGAGAAGGCGGTGCCGAAGGTTTTGGTTTATGGCGATTTTGAGAGCCGGAAAATCCTATCGCTGGTCGGCAGAACTCATGAACTGATAAAGCAGAAATACCCGCGAACCGAATTCGCTTTGGTTTCCCTGACTGCCGGTAGTGAAAATAATATGTCTTCCGATAATTTCGACAGATCGCTGAACCTGGTAACGCCCCAATCGGAATGCGATATGCAATCGTATTTCGAAGACGCCGACATGGTGCTCCTGACCTCGCATGGAGGGCTGAACCGATTTATGATGATGAGAGCGCGAGCGGCCGGGTATCCGGTTATAACCAACGGTATCGAGTATCAGCCGCATGATCAGAAGATCATATCGGTTGTCCGTGACAGCTACAGCGGATTGGCCGAGGCTGTTATCGGATTGGTCGATGATGAATCTTATTATCGGGAATTTGCTTAGTCCAAACCCTTGAAATCCCTCCACGTGGGCCTGCCAGAAAAAGCCTATCTCCTTAATTTCTTCGTCCATCATCCGATAACATAAATAACCGGAGGATGGTCATGAAAAAAACGTTCAGTTTACTGGTTTGCCTGATATTCTGCGCGGGGGGGGCGGGAGCCGTCAGCGGAATCGAAATCGGTGTCAAAAGCGGCCTTATCGACAACTACAACCAAGCCAACCTGAATATGGCCGATTATAATATCAATCAATTGAATATGATCGGCGGTCAGTTGTATTTTTCCAGGTTGCCGCTGGTCGATCTGATTCTGTCCGGTGATTATTCCTGGCGGGAACGAACCTATACTATCGCCGGGCAGCCGTTCGAATTCAAGCTCCGCGATATGGCTGTGACCGCCTCGCTGGTCTATCCGATCAAACTTCCGGTGGCAACACCATATATCGGCGGGGGTATCGGAACTCATTCTATTTCCTACGAATATATCCGGCCGCTTTCGCTCTCGCTGGCCGACAATGGGATCGCAATACCGGAGACGTCAACCTTTTTTGGATATCATGCCCTAATCGGCGCCAAAATCGATGTTTCTACTTTTCCGGTCGGGTTTTTCATGGAAGCGCGATTGAGCCGGGTCAATTCTCCCGGTGAAGATATCAGTTTCAACACCTATGCCGGCGGGATTTATCTCACTCTTCCATAAGGCATCGTACAAAAAACTTTTCTACGACGACCGCCGCCCAGTTGGTAGCGCCTGTTCTTATGTCGACATTAACATTTATCGGAGCGATTGATATTTGTAGTGAATATTCGGTAATGTTTATCTATATATAAATTGTAAATCATCCAGAATGAGGCGGGAGAAATTATGTCTGCTAGATATTGGCTGCCTTTTGGATCATTGACAATAAAATCAGTTGTGGTAATGTTTTCTATTCTATGCGGAGTATTAATAGTCTCGGGATGCAGCGATCTTGTCGAAAACGAACTTGACCAATTTCTGTGTGAAGCCTATGAAGTCTGGCAATTTCATGGCGTTGCATTGGTGGCCAGAAACGGTCAGGTAGTTTTACGGAAAGGATATGGACTGTCGAATATCGAGGAGAATCGCGCCAATACTGCCGCGACCAAATTCCTTATCGGTTCGATCACCAAGCAGTTCACATCCGCCGCGATATTACATCTGGAGCAGCGAGGCTTGCTCGATATCAATGATCCGATTTCGAAATATATCGATGATTTCCCAGCGGAAACTGCTGACAGGATTACAATCCATCATCTGCTTTCACATACCTCAGGCATCCCGAGTCTGAACAACGACATGATGGAAATGCTGAAAAGAGGCGATGCCGTTACACCATCTGAATTAATCACGACCTTTAAAGAACTGCCATTGGAGTTTGAACCGGGCGGGAAATATAATTACAGCAATAGCGGCTATGTCCTTCTGGGAAAAATAATTGAAAGGGTGTCGGGCAAAACCTACGGTGATTATCTCCAGGAATATATTTTCGACCCGGTCGGGATGAAACAAACCGGGATTTTCAATGACTATTCCACTCTCACCGATTTTGCCGTCGGTTATCAGAAAATTCCCGACGGTTCGTTGGTCAGGGCCAATATTATCCACCCCTCCATCGGGTATTCGGCCGGAGCGGTGGCATCGACGGTGGGGGATATGTTCCTGTGGAGCCGCGCATTGTATACGGAAGATATTCTAAGTTCCGAGTCGATTGAAAAAATGCTCACTCCCAACCTGGGCAATTATGGCTATGGCTGGATCATTCGCGATATCCGCGGCCATAAGGTGACCGCCCATGCCGGGGGAACGCCCGGATTTTCGACCTGGATGGAACGCTGGATCGACGATTCGATATTTATTGCCGTGTTTTGTAATAATGCCAATACTCCCGACGGCGCCATTGCCGCCGGGCTCGCCTCGATCATGCTGGGTGAACCGTATAATCACCCGGTTGTGAAAACGCCGGTCAAAATCGATCCGGAGGCATTGGATGATTATATCGGCGTATTTGAAATCGAGGAGGGTATTTATCGGAACATCACTCGCTCCGGTAATAGTTTATTCGCTCAGAGGACAGGTATGCCGCCTCTCGTAATTGTTCCCGAGGGCGACGGCCAGTTTTATTTCGAGCATGATCCCACGGTAACGCTGGAATTCATCCGAGACGGCGACGGGACTGTCGTCGAACAGGTTATTCACTACTGGGTTGCCGAAGATACGGCTCGCAGGATTGACAGCCTTGATACTGAAACGATCCCCTGATAGAATGCGTCATTATCGTATGTTTTTACTTGACAAATTTCCGATATAGTATATAGTAGAAGTAGTTGACTGAAATCGCAACGTAAGTCCACCAGAAAGGAGGCGTTCATGACTGCTGCCGGATATTATGATATTGTTGTGGTACGCCCCGGAAGGACTTGCTGCTGATAAATTTCGATCAAATCGAAAATTATATGCGGCTATCCCCGAGGGGATAGCTTTTTTTTTGGATTATTTCCGCGGGCGTACCTTTTGTCCGCGGTTTTTTTGTATTCCAGGCCGCGGAAAACCATCTGGCGGCTTCTGCCATCTTAACCCCGAAGCCGAATAGGAGGATAGATTATGGAAGCATCAGTTTTAATTAACATGGATGATTTTGAAACGGCCCCTCGGGAGTTAACGGCGGGACCTGAACCAAAAGATATTAACGAGGAAATAAACGATGAACTTACAGAAATTAGGGTGGATACCCTTTTTCGAAGATAGTTTTGAGCAGATAAAGCGCCCGGACCTTATTCCGGCTCGAGTGGCGCGTGAGCATAAGGAGTTGTACATTGTTTTCTCGGAGGCCGGTGAACTCACGGCGGAAGTTTCCGGAAAGTATCGTCACGAGGCCCAATGGCGGGCCGATTTCCCCAGTGTTGGAGATTGGGTGGCTATCTCCGCTCGCCCGGAAGAAAACAAGGCGACCATTCACGCTCTGATGAGCCGAAAGAGCAGTTTTTCCCGAAAGGCGGTACTGGCCGGCGGTCCCGCTTACGGCGAAGGCAAGATCGAGGAACAGGTCCTGGCGACCAATATCGATACCGTCTTTCTCGTCAATGGCCTCGATGGTGACTATAACCTGCGCCGGATTGAACGGTATGTTGCCGTTGCCTGGGATAGCGGCGCCAATCCGGTGATTGTTCTCAACAAGGCCGATCTGTGTGAGAATATCGAGGAGCGTTTGGAAGAAGTGGAGGCGATTGCTATCGGTATCCCGATTCATTCCATGAGCGCTATCGGCCATGAGGGGCTTGATATCTTTCGTGAATATTTTGGCGAGGGAAAAACGGCCGCCTTTTTGGGCTCGTCGGGAGTCGGGAAGTCGACGATTATAAACGGCCTGCTGGGAGATGACAGATTGAAAACCAGCAGTGTCCGTGAGGCTGACGGCCGGGGACGTCATACCACAACTTACCGCGAAATGATACTCCTGCCAACCGGGGGAATAGTTATAGATACTCCCGGTATGCGGGAGATTCAAATGTGGGATGACGATGACGGTTTGAGCCGGGCCTTTGGGGATGTCGAGGAGATTATGTCTCAATGCCGGTTCAGCGATTGCAGCCATTTGGAGGAACCGGGATGCGCCATCCGGCAGGCGCTGGAAGACGGCTCCCTCGATCCCGGTCGGTATCAGAGTTATCTCAAAATGCAAAAAGAAATGAAACATCTGGCTCTCCGAAAAGATCGGGCCGCCCAGCGACAAGAGGGCCGGGCATGGAATAGGAGAGTCCGCCAGCATGTCAAGCAGGTGGAGGATCTGAAGCGGAAAGGGCTGATGTGATCTTATGATTGCGATAATTCGCCGAACATTGGTCGGGAAATACCGTAAATGAGGGAAATGTAAAATACGCGGCGGGATAATCCTGCCGCGTATGAAACACCTGATAATTTGATAAAGCAGACTTTTGCATCGGGGTAAACAATGGATGGAAGAAGCGAAAAGCTGTTTGAGACTCATAAAGAAGCCATTCTGGCCGAGGCCGCTTCTCGTTACGATATAGACAGCAGTACTCTGAAACGGCTGGGATCGTTTGAGAGTGTCGTTTATGAATATGAGAATGGCGGTCGCGGGTGTATTCTGAAAATAACGCACAGCCTTCATCGGACTCCGGAGCTGGTCAGAGGAGAACTGGATTGGACGAAGTACCTGATTGATAATGGCGTTTCTGTCAGCAGGACGGTGCCTTCAAAAAGCGGCAATATGACTGAGGTGATCGATGGAAAATCAATCACCGAGCTGGAAGATGATTATTTTATCATTTACGCTCTTGAAAAATCGCCGGGGCGTTTGACCACTCCGGATGATTGGAGCGACGAATTCATCAATAAATGGGGACGTATCGTAGGGCGAATGAATGCCCTGGCCAAAACTTTTGTGCCAACGAAACCCTCATGGAAAAGATTTGAATGGCATGAGGACGATTCCCTGCGCGTCGACAGACATATCCCCTCCTCGCAGCCAAAAGTGGTGGAAAAATGTAATTCCCTGATAAAGCGGATGCTTGCCTGGCCGACCGACCATGATTCCTACGGTATGATTCACAGCGATATGCATCATTCCAATTTCGTAACCAATGATGGCCGGATTACCGCCTTCGATTTTGACGATTGTCATTATGGATGGTTCGGATTCGACATCATGATACCGCTTTTCTACGTCATGCGGGATCATCGCATCGATCCTGATGATACCGACTTTGCGCGTCGATTTTTCTCTGAGTTCATTACCGGATATCGGCAGGAAAATATCATAGACGGGATGTCGATAAAAAGGATTCCCGAATTTATGAAGCTCCGAGAGCTTGACCTTTACAGCGTTATTTATTCTGAAGGAATTGAGGAAGAGGAGGGCTGGTGCAAACGGTTTATGGAAAACCGGCGACAACGTATTGAAAACGGCATCCCGGTCGTAGACATCGACTTCTCGACCTTTATGTGAAAATTATAGTCGTTGTCTCGCAACGACATACGAAAAATTGACTAAAACCCCAAAAAAAACATCCTTTTTGGGGACCACCTGGAACAAACCGAAGACTTTTTAGTTATTACTAATAATAATTGTTACTAATAAGTAAAATAGGTGGAATGATGGCGACAGAAAAGATTCAGAGAAATACGCCGCAACGAAAGGTGATTCTGGAGGAATTGGAAAAACTCTCCACTCATCCGACAGCTTCTGAACTGTATGCCATCGTCCGCCGACGTTTGCCCCGGATCAGCCTCGGTACCGTCTATCGAAATCTCGAACTTCTTGTCCGCAACCGAACGATCAAGAAGATTGAAATCGGCGGTTCCGAAACCCGATTCGATGCCGAATGTATGCATCATAATCATGTGCGTTGTGTGGAGTGTGGATGCCTTGATGATCTTATGGACATACCGGCCGGTTCGGAAACAGAAAAGCTTATTCATTCTAACGGTTATGAGATAATCGGATGCCGTACGGAGTTTATTGGCATTTGCCCTGACTGCAGGAAGACCAGGTCAGGTAAACATAGCCGGGTAAAACAATAATTTTATCAAGCAGGGAGGTAATAAAATGTCAACGAAAGAACTTCAAGAGCAGATTGTCAAAAATATGAGGCAATGGCAAAAAATTGAGAATTCATCCGTGGCCTCGACCGGGAATGTGATCGAGGCGACCGATAATCCGATTATCAGACTGGTGATGGAAATCATCCAGCGCGATTCCCAGTTTCATTATCGGGTGCAGGAAATGATCGCCGATAGTTTGGAATCCAAAACGGTGGTGATGAGTACCGATGATCTGGCCAATGTGTGGGATTTGATCGAAAAGCATATCAAGCTCGAAGAGAAAACCGTGGAGCTGGCCAAATCGTCGCTGGAGGCTCTCAAGGGCAAGAAGATGCTGATTCAGGAATACCTTCTCAATTATCTGCTGGAAGATGAAAACAAGCATAACAAGATGCTTGAAAATCTGGAAAAAATTAAAGCCGGGATGTATCCCTACGCCTGATCGGCATTAGACAAGGCTGTATAACAATGAACTGTACTGAAACAACGAATAAGGAGTAGATCATGAGCAATCTTGTAACGAAGGAAGCGCCCGATTTCGCTGCCCAGGCGGTAATGGAGAACAATTCCTTTGCCGAACTGAAGCTTTCGTCGTACCGGGGGAAGTATGTGATCCTGTTTTTCTATCCCCTCGACTTCACTTTTGTCTGTCCCTCTGAAATTATCGCTTTTGACAAAGCCCTGGATAAATTCAGATCCAAAAATGCCGAAGTTATCGGTGTCTCGGTCGATTCCCAGTTTACCCATTTTGCATGGAAGAACACGCCGGTGGAGCAGGGTGGTATCGGACCGATCAAATATCCGCTGGTGGCCGACCTCAACAAGAACATCTCCCGGGATTATGGCGTCCTGTCGGACGAATCAGTGGCATTGCGCGGTCTTTTCCTGATCGACAAAGAGGGAATAATCCGCCATTCGGTGATCAACGACCTCGGTTTGGGACGCAATGTGGACGAGGCCCTGCGGATGCTTGATGCTTTGCAGTTTACTGAAGAGCACGGTGAAGTTTGCCCCGCTAACTGGAACAAAGGTGAGGAAGGGATGAAAGCGACCGCCGAAGGAGTTGCGGAATACCTTGCCAAACATGCAAAATAGCACTATAATCGACCGGTGGGGCTAATCTCTGCCGGTGTTTGATTTATAGTAAGATTAAGGAGGGAGACAAAACCATGGCGACTCAAAAATTGCAGGTTTTCAAGTGTTCTGTATGCGGTAATATTGTAGAAGTTATCCATGCCGCCGGCGGGACTCTGGTTTGTTGCGGCAAACCGATGGATTTACTGACCGAAAACACAACCGATGCTGCGACTGAAAAGCATGTTCCGGTGATTGAAAAGGCGGACGGTGGGATTAAGGTGACAGTCGGTAGTGTCGCCCATCCAATGGAGCAGGAACATCACATTGAATGGATCGAATTGATCGTCGACGGCAAATCATACCGTCAGTTTCTGAATCCGGGCGAAGCGCCTGAGGCGTTTTTCGCGGTTGAGGGCGATCAGATGACCGCACGTGAATACTGTAATCTTCATGGGCTATGGAAGGCTTAAATATTTAGGAGGAGACAACAATGTTTGATTCCGTGGACAAAGTTCTGGATTTTGCCATTCAAAAAGAGCAGGAAGCTTCAGACTTATACAAAATGCTGTCCGGAAAAGTGACTCAGTCACACATGAAGCAGATTTTCGAGCAATTCTCCTTGGAGGAGATGGGCCACAAAGCAAAGCTCGAAAACATCAGGAAGGGGAAGCTCGAATTTTCCCCTCCGGCACAGAAAATTATGGATCTCAAAATTGGTGACAATCTGATCGATGCCCCCCTCGATGACAATCTCGATTATCAGCAGGCCTTGATTGTAGCCATGAAGGCAGAGAAGGCCGCATTCAAGCTTTATACCGATCTGGCCGCCATATCGAGCAATGATCAGATTAAAGAGATCTTCCTCGGTCTTGCCCAGGAAGAGGCCAAGCACAAACTGAGATTCGAAATCGAGTACGATGAGAATATCCTGACTGAAAACTAGAAATTCGCATGAAGTTGTAAAGGAGTATTTGATGATCAGCAAGAAAATGGAAGATGCCTTAAACAACCAGGTCGCAGCCGAATACTATTCCGCACATCTTTATCTTGCCATGTCGGCCTATTTCGAATCGGTCGACCTTCCCGGATTTGCCAACTGGATGCGGATTCAATACCAGGAAGAGATGTCGCATGCCGAAAAGCTTTTTGATTATATCATCGAGCGTGACGGGCGGGCCTTATTAAAGGCGTTTGATGCGCCTCAGGCGGAGTGGAAATCGACTCTTGAAGTGATCGAGGAAACATATCGGCATGAACAGAAGGTGACCGGTTTGATAAACGATCTGACCGACCTGGCGATATCCGAAAAGGATCATGCGTCGCAGATATTCCTGCAATGGTTTGTCAATGAGCAGGTCGAGGAAGAGGCCTCGGTCAAGTCGATTATTCAGCAGTTGAAACTCCTGGGCGATTCCAAGGCGGGATTGTTCCAGATCGACCGCGAACTGGGGCAGCGGGTATTTACTCCTCCGGCCACAACTACGGCCTGATTAGAATTTATTATGGGTTGCTGCGAACATCGAAGTTTTGCAGCGACCCGTGATTGAAGACTATGAGCAACATCGCAGATAAAAACAAAATAAGAGAATTATTGGCGCTTAGGAATTTTGGCGGGATCATTGCCTGGGCCGAATCGAAACGTTCGCCCCAGCGAGTAATGTTCTCGCTGGCTCTTGATGCCGATGAATTGACGGCCTGGCGGGCGATCGAGGCGATGGGTAAAATTGCCGCGATGGAATCCCGGAAGGACCTCGAGCGCATCCGTGATATGGTGCGAAGACTGTTATGGCTGATGAATGATGAATCGGGCGGATTGGGATGGCGTTCACCGGAGTTGATCGGCGAAATCCTGGTCAATGTACCTGTTTTAATTGATGACTTCGGCGGGTTGCTGCCGGCCTATTTCAAAGAAGAGCCATTCGAGCGGGGAACATATCTTGCGGTAGCCAGAATTGCGAGCATCAATCCGAAAATATATGGTGAGAATGTCGATCAATTGAAAGAATCTTTAAGCAATCCCGATCCGGCGATAAAGTGTCATGCCGTAGCGGCCTTATATGCCATAGATGAAAAATTGGGGCAATCAATAGCGAAGAAGCTTGAAAATGATACCAGCCCGGTCACGCTCTACGATTTCAACAGCGGGAATTTAATCGCGACCACGGTTAGGCAGTATGTTTCTCAGATATCTGATCCGGACCAGACTTCGGAGCAAGCAGCTTAAAGTGATGTGGTATCACAGGACACCGGGGATTTCTCAGTGACCAAAAAAAGAGTCCGCAGCCTGAGAAAATGTCCCCATTTTCAAACCCGGAATTGTCCCTATGTTCATCTGAAGGAAGTAGGCAAATTTAAGTGTGATATCTGCGATAATATGAAGTCGGCCGATGAAAGCATATTATCTCCGGAGAGTGATTGTAACGAAATAAGCGAAGATTAACCTTTCCATAAGCGATCCGGATTGGATATAGATTAATTAAACAGCAATTACAGGTAAAGCGGCAGGCACTAAAATGGCCAAAACCTTCAATGCCATTGTCATTCAAAGAATCGAAGTCAACCCCCAATTGATAAAGCTGCGGGTAATGCCTGATGGATGGGAATTGCCGGATTTTACACCCGGCCAGTTCACTCTTCTGGGAGTCCCGTGGACTACGCCTCGCCATCATCAGGCCGATCCCGATAGCCGCCAGCCGAGGAATCCCGACCGATTCATCCTGAGATCATATTCGGTGGCCTCGTCATCGGTGGCCAAAGAATTTCTTGAATTCTATATCGGTATGGACAAAGGCGGGACCTTATCACCTCGTCTGTTAACCCTGGGTATCGGTGACCGATTGTATGTCGGACCTGAATTCAATGGGATGTTTACTCTGTCGGAGGTCCCGAAAGAATTCAATGTAGCCTTAATTGCCACCGGCACCGGGGTTGCTCCCTACATGAGCATGCTCCGCTCGGAGATAATTGAAGGTTTCCGGCATCGGTTTGCGGTCATCCACGGCGCTTATCATTCTTCGGATCTTGGATATCATGATGAACTGAAAGCTCTGGACGCAGCCAGCCCGATTTTCAGTTATATACCGATTATCAGCCGTCCCGAAGATGAACCTGTTCATTGGGAAGGCCCGGTCGGCCGTGTCCAGAAACTCTGGACCGCACGAGTCCTCGATAAAGTCTGGGGATTTCATCCGAATCCCGAGAACACCCACGTTTTCCTGTCCGGGAATCCTGCAATGATAGACGATATGCTGGAGATTCTGGCAAAAGAAGGATTTCAGGAGCACACTGAAAGACAATCCGGGCAGGTTCACACCGAGCGCTTTACCTCGGTCTAGATAGCCTCATTTTTTATTCATATCTCAGGGCATCGATAGGATTGAGGGCGGCAGCCTTCCGCGCCGGATAAAAACCGAAAAAAACACCGACCCCACCGGAGAAAGCAAAGGCGACCAGGACAATCCACGGTTTGATAAGAGCGCTAAGGTCAAAAAAGTTATTCAACATATAAGTCACACCGGCGGCCATCAGAATCCCGATTACTCCGCCGACCAAACTAAGAACCACCGCCTCGGCCAGGAATTGAATCATGATGTCGCTGCCGCGAGCGCCGAGGGCCAGGCGGATGCCGATCTCGCGCGTTCTCTCGGTTACCGAAACTAGCATGATGTTCATAATTCCGATGCCACCCACAATCAGCGATACTCCGGCGATGGAACCGAGCAGAAGAGTCATGATGCGTGATGTCTCCGAGGCCATCTCTGTGATCTCTGCCTGATTACGAATTCTGAAATCATCCTCTTCGGAAGGGTCAAGCTTATGGGCCTCTCTTAAGATAGAACGAAGCTCTTCCTGTGCCGCCGGCAGATCCTCCGTGGAATTGGCGCTGGCGAAAATTGCATTGATATATTTCCCGCCCTTGAGGCGGTATAACACCGTGGTCGAGGGCGCCAGGATGACATCGTCCTGATCGGACCCGGTGGCGCTCTGCCCTTTTTCCGACAAAACCCCGATGACTTTGAAGGGGGTATTACGAATTCTGATTTTTTCACCGATCGGGCTCTGATTGGGAAACAGATTATCGACAACTTCTTTGCCCAAAACGGCTACTTTGCTGCGCCCGCGGATATCACGCTCGGTGATGAATTCCCCCTCGGCAAGATCCCAATCTCGAATAGTGAGATAATCGACCGAGACACCGGTGATGGAGGTATTCCAATTGCCGGTTCCCCCGATTACCTGTCCTCCGGACATAACAATAGGGGAGACGGCCCGCACCAGAGTTGCTTCGTTTGCCAGTTGTTCGGCATCCTTCAGGGTGAGTCGGTTGGAACTTCCGGCGCCCTGGCTCACTCCGCCGCGATGACTGATACCGGGAAATATCAGGACCATATCGGCTCCCAGCGAGGCTATCTGGTTTTCGATTTCGGCTTGAGACCCCTCACCGACGGCAACCATGACGATTACCGCTCCAACACCGATGATGATTCCCAGCGAAGTGAGCAGGCTCCGTAAACGGTTTTTAATAAGGCTTTTGAAGGCGGCTTTGAGGAGGTTTTTCCATTTCATATTATCGTCATTA
Organism: Candidatus Zixiibacteriota bacterium; assembly: GCA_030668485.1. Taxonomy (GTDB): domain Bacteria; phylum Zixibacteria; class MSB-5A5; order GN15; family JAAZOE01; genus DAOUTW01. The sequence continues at coordinate 5,593 of DAOUTW010000064.1, read as the reverse complement.
CCTCGGGTTAGGGCGTTTCAGGTAAAACATCCTGATCGTCGACCTGAGGCATCCGGGCCAGATCCTCAACCGCATTACGACGATTTTCAATGCTTCGGTCCCGCCTGATCGACCCATCACGCATTTCCACTACCCGTTTAGCATACTGGGCCAGTTCGGATTCATGAGTCACCAGAATGACAGTTATACCCTGGTCGTTTAAATCCTGAAAAACCGTCATGACATCGATCGAGGTCCGGCTGTCGAGGTTTCCGGTAGGCTCGTCGGCCAGAATAATGGCCGGATTGTTGACCAGGGCACGAGCGATGGCGACTCGCTGCTGCTCGCCTCCCGAAAGCTGATTCGGTTCATGATCAACCCGGTCGCCTAGGCCGACTCGGGAAAGGGCATCGATGGCGCTCTTACGTGGATTGCCGATGCGCCGGGCACGATCATAAAGCAAAGGTAATTCCACATTTTCGAGAGCCGAAGTTCGCGCCAGGAGATTGAAACCCTGAAATACAAATCCGATCTTCTGGTTCCTGATATCGGCATATTCATTCCGGGCGAGGTTATTGACATTCCGGCCGTCGAGAAAATACTCACCTGACGTTGGCTGGTCCAGGCAGCCAAGGAGGTTCATCAGAGTCGATTTCCCTGAACCGGACGCACCCATAACAGCCAGGAATTCTCCGCCGTCTACCTCCAGATCGATCCCCCGGAGGGCATTGACGACGACATCGCCCAAATGGTAGACTTTGGTGACTCCCTTGATTTCTATGACCTTATTCATAGGCGATTAGAACATCCTCCTGCCGTGGGGGGGCCCTGATTGTTGTGAAGATGTCGAGGAGCTCTTTACCTGTTTATTTCCGCTGATAATTTTCATCCCTTCCTCGATATTGCGACTTCTGACGATCTCCGTCATTTTTCCATCGGTCGTTCCAGTGAGAGCCCGAGAAACCTGCACCTGACCATCTTCATCAAGGTACCAAAGCATAGCGAAGTTTTGCCGCCCTCCTGATCCATGTTGGGAAGGGCCACCTCTTCCCATGCCGCCCATCATTTGTGAATGGTCTCCGGGCGGGCGCTGGCGTTTCTGTCCCGTTGAATCGGGTTGCTCTCCGGTACGTTGCTCGCGTTGAGCGCGCATTTCTTGCATCATTTCTTCGGTTGGTGTGAACCGTAGCGCCGCGTTGGGAATCAGCAACACATCCTGTTTTTGTTCCAGAATGAAATCGACGGTGGCGGTCATCCCGGGAAGCAGGAGATTATCTCGGTTATTAGCATCGATGACTACCGTATAAGTAACAACATTTTGTACCGTCGTCGGCTGCAGCCATATCTGTCTGACCGTTCCGGCAAAGGTCTCATCAATATAGGTCTGGACCGTAAATCGCACTTCCTGACCATTTTTGATCTGACCGATATCGCTTTCGTCGACCTGAGCATGAATTTCCATCCGGGCCAGATCTTCAGCAATAATATACAGGGTCGGGGTAGAGAAACTGGCGGCGACGGTCTGCCCTGGTTCTACATTTCGATGAATAACGGTGCCGTCGATAGGCGAACGAATTACAGCATACTTGAGATTGGTGCGAGCGCGATCTAACGAAGCCTTCGATGTCGTCAATGAGGCCTGTGCGGTCTTGGAATTGGTTTGGGAGGCGATAAACGCCTGCTCGGAAATGAGATCTTTATCATACAACTGTATATCGCGCTTGAATTCGCTCTCGGCCAGTTCCATCTGAGCCGTGGCTCTCAAAACACCGGCCTCGGCATCGCGAACCGCTGCCGCCAGGAGAGTCGTATCGAGGACAGCCAGCAGTTGACCTTTTTTTACGGTATCGTTGAAGTCGACAAAAACGCTGTCGATACTTCCTGAAACCTGGGTTCCGATCTCAACTGTTCCGACCGCGCTCAACGTGCCGGTACAACTGACAAGGTTTTCCAGATCGCCCCGCGTGACCTCTACAAAGCTGAATTGGCCATCGCTGCTGGCAGCCTCACGGAAAGCAAAATACCATACGCTCAGCGCCGCGACAATAATCACGGCCAGGATGATAAATAACTTCTTCATACAAGGATCGCCCTATTTTTTCCCCGGCACCGATGTTGCCAGTTCGGTTTTAATCCAGAATTCTTTTTTATCGGGTGGTTGCATACGATCACTACCGCCCCGGCCGCCTCCCATGCCACCGCGACCACCGCTTCCCATTCCGCCTGAAGGTGCTCCGGTTCCCATTTGCCGGTCAGGTTGCCCGCCCCATCGGATTCCGACACTGATATTTTGACCCGGACCGGAATTGACACCATAATAATCAATCTTATGCTCTTCAAGGGGGATGCTGATTTCGTAAATGCAGAAACCGTGCTCGAAGCCGTACCGAACGGCCGGTCCCCGCGAACCATCGACAGGTATGCTCTCTTCCAGTTCCAGTTCTTTATCGGTCAGGATGATATTATCGCCTGCTTCGCGACTCATCTCCATCCTCCGTTGAAAGTTTTCGTCATTCATACGCTTCCCGAATTGACTGGTGTCGATTATTCCCGCTTCCTTTATTTCAACCATGGTCGGTCCGCCGCGATAATGAAAGCTCATATCCTTTTTTTTCTTCGCCTTCGAGTCGATCCACAGCTTGATTCCGGTCATGCGAATGGTCCGAATCAATCGAGCGTCATCGGTACGAAGAAAAAGGTAGAGATTATCGGCATCATTACTTATTCCCAGAATAAGGCGTTCCTCTTCAAAGAATGTCGTCGGCATTTCCTTCCATTCAGCGAGAGAGCCGTCAATTTCCACCGGTCCGACCGCCCAACTGGTTTTGACTTCCATTGTTTTCGCCTCGACTGTGACTGCTGCGCCGATACTGATAAGGAGAGAAAGTGCGAGGATATATGATTTTTTATGATGTCCAATTCTCATTTCTGCAAAACTCCGTTTCAATCTCTTTCATTTCTGTTCCGCCGATTATATACCGGTCACAAACCGACGGCATTATAACTGCTATTCGTATGACAAACAAGCTTTGTGAAAAGACCAATATCATCTCTGCGAAAGGGAGTAATTTCACCATTAAAGGCGATGATTTGCCAAAAGAAAACCCGCCGTTTTGGGCGGGTTTCCTTGAAAACTATGCTTTCAGAATAAGGTCGATTACCTGATAATCGAAACTTACCCGTTGGACAGCACTATTCTTTTTTGGCTTTTTCCTCTTTTCCCTTGGCATCTTTGGCGTCCATGATTTTCAAAGCCGGGATAATAATTTTCGCATTTTTATCGACCAGCATCAGGGTGCTGTTTGGCTCCATATAGCAAGTATCGACTGCGAAGGCGCCCGGTTTTTTCTCGCCATAGGCGGAGATGTAAATCTTCGCAACCACTCCGTCGCCCGGGGCCATTGGCGGTTTATCGGGACCCATATAGGCAAAGCCGCCGAAATGCATGATCTGATTGGCGGTGTCGATCGGATTGTATTTCTGTGCAAAAAACTCCATTCGGGTGCCGCCATAAGCGACCGAATCGACCCGTAGTTTGGCCATTCCGGCAGTATATTTGATCGGAATATCGATGGCGGCAATTTCCTCATCATTCCAGACGCTGGCGGTGATGATCCAATTTCCCGGAGCAGGATTATCGACGACCAAAGTCACGGTGTCAATTTTCCCGATAGGATCCTGCTGAGCCGATACCGCTCCAACCAGCAGAAAGAGGCCGGTTATAAAAACAGTTGTGATTACCCTTAAAGACATTGTTTCCTCCGCTTAATCTAATGATTCAAGATCTAAATCAGTTTTTTCTTCTTCATATATTTTAGTACTGTCAGTGGTTCCGAATTCCCGGCTGAGACGGGTAAGATAATCCTGCGCCCGGAGAGAATCTCCCAATTCATTATACGCCACGGCAGCCGAATTATACAGCGCCTTGGCCGCCAGCCTCGATCGGGGAGACAAAGCGTGAATCTTCTCGAGGGTTCCCAGTGCTTTTTCCCACTGTTCGGTCAATCTATATATCTCCGACATATAGGTATAGGCGGCAATTTCAACCGGCTGCCCCGTTTTTATGTCGGCTGCCTTTTGATAAAACGTGACGGCTCGCTCATACCAGGTGTCGGCCATCTTCTGATTGTCTTCTCTGTCGAAGTGTTCCGGCACGCGTCGCGCGGCCCAGAACGACTCTTCGGTGTATGGATAGTTTTCCATCAGCCATTGAAATTCGGAAAGGGCCCGATCCCACCGCCCCTGTACCTGGAATGACTGCGCATAATAGAACTGACCCTTGGATATCAATTGTGGGTAGGGGACAAATTTTCTTTTTAATTCCGCCAGTACACGACGCCCTTCCTCATGTTCCTCCTGCCCGCATAAGGCTATACCGAGTTGAAGCAAGGTCGATCCGATGATGGCGCTGTCCGGCTGCCGATCAAGAATTTTCCGAAAAAGTTCGATAGCCCGGACGGCGTCCTTTTTGGGGCCGATATAAATATTGGCAATCAATACCTCTGCAGCGATATCGATTTGACCGGTACTGTCGATTATTTGCTCCAATTGGCCGATCGCCATGTCCCATTGTTGCGTCATGGTATAAATGCGACTGGCGCTAACCATAGCCCTGCGGATGATAATCTCATCATCGGAAAAATCCTTCTGCAGGCGATCATAGTATTCCATAGCCTCCCGGGCAAACCGGTCGATTCTATCCTTATCATCAATCGCCTTGGCGATTTTAAGCTTGTCTATCGGGATGGCGAGAATATCGGGGTTAATCTCCCCCTGGTCATTAACCGGTGGGTAGTAGTCCTTCAGGAGTTGATCATATAGCGCAAAGGTCGAATCGAATATATTCATGGCGCGGAAAGTCAGGGCCAGGGCCAGAGTTGCCCCGGCAACGTCGATCGGTTCGGCCGGGATTTCATTGCCGATCCTGCGATACGCGGCGAGTACCGAATCAGCTTCTCTTTGCCCCGAATAATATTGCGCCAACCGCACCTGGGTTCGTACCGCCATTCGGTTCATCTCTATCAGCGGCTGTTCATTCTCCTCAAAAAGAGGATTGTCTCCATTCTTCCAGTAGTAATCGAGGATATTTTCAAAGGCCGTCTTGAGAGCCAGGCTGTCGGAGGAGGTCGCCAATTGTGGTTGGATGTCTATTCTCTCAGCAAGCTTGTCAGCCATATAGACCAATTTTTCCATGTCATACCGGATTTTTTCGGCTGTATCCTTGCTACAGCCGGAGACGATGATCAGGATGCCGATCGAGAGCAGATAGATAAATATCTTTTTCATAGTTCCATTTACCAAGCCGGACAACAGCTATTCCTTATACTGTCTTATCGTCAAAAAGCCCAAAATCTGGTTACATCTGGGCGCCTATTTCAGATGGATTCTTATCTGCGAAACTGTGCTCTGATCTCCCTTTACCCCAATCTCCTCATGCCCTGCCGCGTCCTGTCAGGAATACCTCTTTAAACATAGCCCAACCGGTTGCCATATGGCTCCGGCATAATTGTTTAAATAAGACATGAAATTTAGTCTATTGCAAGGAAAAAGTCAAGTATCTGGAAAATCTTCCTTTGTTAGCTGTTATTGCCCCAATAAAAAAAAACCTGCCCCT
>DAOUTW010000004.1 GCA_030668485.1 Candidatus Zixiibacteriota bacterium | reverse complement strand
GGAGCCCATTTTTGTAATGGCGTCCTCGTCGATGAGGCTGGTGATGATAAACACCTCCTCTATGAAACCGCTGGCGCCGCACTGGCTTTTGGATGGGACTACGCCAACGCCTTATTCGTCGATCGCTCCGGCAATGACACCTACGAGGCCAAAATAATATCTTATGGCCTATCTCAAATCCGGTCTTTCGCCTTCTTTTTTGATCTGGACGGCGCTGATTCATATTTATATAATAAGGGTCAGCAGGGTTTTGGAGCTGGCACTTTCCGCGATGATTACGCCCAGCCGAGCGAACTGATGACATATTACTATTATTCCAAATCGGCCGGGATTTTTATCGACGCTTCCGGAACCGATATCTACTCGATTAGGGATGAGGATCAGGTTATCGCCTCGGAAAAAATGCAAAACAACGCCTCTTGGCGGACGCCGGAAAAAACCGACCCGCATTTCGGCTACGACAATTTCGGTTTTGGGATCGATGCCGAAAACGGCCATATTCCTGAAATAGAGATTTTTGATCGAGAAAAATAGCCTGTTTGACATTTTGGAGATATCATGAAGCCACTCAAACGTAATATCTTTCAACGAGTTTTGGGGATCTGCGCGACTCCGACGCCCCGCCATGAGGACTGTTGGAGCTATTCCGACGGAAAGATTACAATCGATTTGGGCCGTGCGCCAGAATTGGAACAGCCCGGTAGTGGATTGCGGATTGAGAGCAAGGAATGCCCCGAAAGAGTTCTGGTCATCTATGGTGACGATTGCCAATTCTACGCCTTTCGAAACCGCTGCGAGCATGCCGGGCGAAGGCTTGACCCGGTGCCGGGAGAGGAAAAGGTTCAGTGTTGCAGTGTCGGCAAAACAACCTATGATTATGAGGGGAAGATCATGGCCGGTTCGGCCAAAGGCCCGATCAAGGTTTATCAGGTCGATCTGGCCGACGGCAAATTGACCGTTTCAATTGATTAAGTTGCTGTGTTTCTGTGACTTAACAATTTATAATACTACCCAAAACAAAGAGAGGGGGGGAAATCCCGCCCTTTTTCATCAATCATACAAACGAGTTATAACAATTTTTCTATTTTTTCAACCAGTTCGTCGTCATCCGGTTCGACATTGGAGTCGTATCGAGCAACCAGGTTGCCGCCTCGATCCAGCAGGAATTTGCCGAAATTCCAGCGAACTTTGCCCGGAATCGGCGAATCTTCGGTCAAATATTTAAATAGTGGATGGATATTTTTCCCGATAACATCGATTTTGGCCATAATCGGAAAGGTGACCTCGAAAGTCCCCTGGCAAAATCTCATGATTTCCTCATTAGTACCCGGTTCCTGGTTGGAGAAATTATTGGCCGGGAAGGCGATAACCACCAAGCCTGCATCTTTCTTTTCTCGATACAGCTCCTCCAGCCCGACATATTGCTTCGTGAACCCGCATTTGCTGGCGCTATTGACAATCAAAATCACTTTTCCGTCGAAATCGGCCAGTGAGGTTTTTTCCCCGGTGATAGTATTAAACGGAATCTGGCGATGGTCGTTTATCTGTATCTGAATATCGGCGGATGTCTTGGCCTCAGCCCTATATTCCGATTGATCGGAACATCCGGTGAGCATCATCAACCTCACGCCAATGGCAATAATCAAAAGGTTTCTAAGTTTCACGCTCTATCTCCCAAAAAATTGTACCCCCCTATAACAGACATACCTCGCCTGAGTTCCCGTAATATTGTGAAATATTTAACAAGGTCCCCAAATGCTACCAAAAGGCCGTTTTTATGCACAAAAATTGGCTTATAATGGCTTTGGTTGGCTTTGAATAAAAATCGATGTTGTTGTCGCACAACGATAATTTGGCTTTGTTTGCTCATTTTTAAAGAAATTTTCCGGCTCTCCGGTTTTTGGCTGGCGCGGTGGCAGAGCCACATTTTGGCTGTCGCACAGATGACCCCACATAATCAGGTAGATCGGGTTCCGAATCCGCCCATCGGCGGAGAAGATACCCGACAGGCACGAAACAGGCAGGTGTATGTATTTTACATACACCCCGGTGCCAAAAGGCACCTTTTAAAAGGTTAGTCGTCAATGAATTACAGGGAATTTGGCTTTGTTTGCTCATTTTTAAAGAAATTTTCTTTACTCGCCTTACTTTCTGCCTTGTATCAAGCCGTCGCGCTTGAATGGCAATGGTTTAAGGTTTGTTTTTCATATTTAAGGTTTTGCCTAATTTTGGCTTTCGATGCGGTTTTCAATTCGGTTGCGGGCATAGTTATTATCTCCTTGAATGATCAGGTTCAATAATTGGGATAGGGACGGAATCTACAGCGATTCTATGTCGATTTTGCAGGCAGGAGCCACAGGCGGGAATCCCTCCGCCGTTCGATAAGTGAACGGCGGATGGGCCACCAGTGATTCTTATTGACATTGTCTCTTTGGTGGGATAAATTATTTTGAAAGGGCATTGTATAGTATTATGTTAGGGCTTTATAAAACTTACTAGTTAGTAAATTAAAACAAACGGTATTTATATATGAACCACAAAATATTTGTTGGTCGTGAGAACGAGTTAGAGTTTTTTCGATCCACAATGAAAAAACTTGTAAATAATAAAACCGACGAGCGACCTTTTTCTAACACCATACTAATTTATGGTGTTGGTGGAATGGGCAAATCATCACTTTGCAGTAAGTTTATTGATATAGCAAATACTGAATATCCAGATGTAATTCAAATTAGCATTGATTGGGATAGATACAAGCATGGTTGTACTTTCTCGCCATCAGAGTTGCTTGATATTATTTGCGATGCAATTCCAAATAATTTCTCCAAGGATTTAAAACCATATCTTGATGCTAAAAAAGACCTTAAAAATTTTGCAGAAGAAATAAACCGCCAAGTTGAAGAAAGTAGCAAATTTGCAAATACCATTGGAAAGGCCGCTCCAACGGTGACAACAGCTTTTGGTGGGAATCCGGAAATAGGCATGGCTATCTCCGCAGGTGTTAACGTTGTTGAAAAAACGGTGCAGCAGCTTTATAAAAAGTACCTGAAAGACAAACGGGGAATAAGTTCTGAACAACTATTGCTTTACCAATTCCCGGAATTAGTATTGGCAGAGCGATTACGAGAATCTATTAATTCTATTATACATAAAATGCATATGCGATTTTTGCTTCTATTCGACACATGTGAGCTTATTAGGCAATCAGAAGAATGGTTTGTTGATAATTTTGTAGTTCCATTTGTTGATGGGAATAAACATTCTATAATAATATATTCTGGACGAGATAATATCCGAGATGATCGTATAGCTACAGTCGATGCTAAAGCGGCTTCGATTCGCGGCATTGCCAACAAGCTAAGCTTCCATGAGCCCTATTGTATTGACATGAAATTATTTAGCATAGTTGATATTGATAATTATATAGGGCAACAATTTGAAATTGGTGTTTCCGAAGAAGTAATCAATTTCGTTCAAACATTTTCAAGAGGTGTCCCTTATGCGGTTGAGTTATTAGTTAATGCCTTGCATCGATTAGGTACTGACTCTACCATTAGAGATTTCAAAAGCGATCATTTTCAAAAACAATTGAAACAGAGTTCATCAAACGAGGGTATCATAAAAACAGTAGCTGAACGATTTATAATATACTGTTTTCATTCGGAAGACAATAGGGCTGATCTCTTCAAAATATACACCATTGCAATTCTGCGGGATTGTAATCCTATTATACTTAGAGAGATATGGCATGTTGAAGACCCTGCAGAAACACTACGAATGCTTGCAGGTAAATATACATTTTTTATCGGTATTGAGAAGCTCCATGATGTAGTTCAAGAATTTTTGATTGAACATATTTTACGAACACAGTTATTACGGGAAGGCGACGCAAAAAATATCGCAATTTTGGCCTTCCCATTGTATCAAAACATCTACCAGAATATTTGCGACAAGGTACCTGAGTGGGAACAAAGACCACGCGAACCTCAATGGAAAAATGCCGTTTTAAATCTATTAAATGTTTTATCTTGGAAGGATCCATCAGAAGCAGCTAATTATTTCATCAAGATCGGAATTGAATTACTGCTGTTTGACTGCTCCCTTATTTCTACCCTAAAAATACCATTAGATAAATTCATAAGAATGGATGGGCTTATTTGGGGAAGGCAGCGTCAACAAATTGATGAACTAATGGAAGCCGCTAAAGCTTTCAAGTGGTATTCATTTTCAGACAAAGTGCTCTCATTTTGTAATAAAGCTCTGATGGAATGGAAGCTTGATCCGTCACATATGGCAATCATACATATTATTAAAGGTCGGATGCTTTATAATCAAAAGGATTATGATGGGGCACTCAAGGTATTGTTAAAGGATTATGATAATACTATACTTAATGTCGCAGTTAGGAATAAATTAGCAAGTGCGTTAGATGATGTTGGAGGAAGATTTTGTCTTCACAAAAATAATTATTATGTTTTCTCAAAAAAAGCATTAATAGCTTTCGAAAGTGTAGTTGAATTGAATGATCGTAGCAGTTCATACTTATATCATCTTGCTGTAATGCTTCGTCAAAGCGGTCAGCCAGAAAAAGCATTACCTTATTATTCAAAATCACTTGATATTAATTCCAAGAGCGAATATGTCTGGTTCAGCCAAGGTAAGGCGCTCTATGACCTTGGAAGAATTGAGGATTCCATAGTATCACATCAAAAGGCAATAAAATTCAACCCTAAATATATTAGCCCTTATCGCTCTTTAGCGAACATTTATCTGGACCTAGGCCAATACGATGATGCTATTGCAATTTATGATAGATTTATCGAGATCAGCCCCAAAAATAATTCCGTCTATTGTTATTTGGGAAACATTTATGTGACTTTAGGTCAGTATGATGACGCTGGTATTAGTTTTAATAAGGCAATTGAGATTAGTCCATCAGATACTGATGCGCAACTTGCATTGGCTTTTGCTTACTTTGATTTGGACAAGCTGACTGAAGCAGAATATATTCTTGATAAAGTTAAAGAGTCCGATCCAGAATCGCCATGGTTATTTAATGGGTTAGGAGTATTGCAAAACTGCAGGGGTAATTATAAAGAGGCGATCGAGTATTTTGAAAAAGCAATAGCATTGGAGACAGAAGATATTGGCCCGCTCTATAATAATATGGGTGACTCTTATATGAATTTAAAACAGTATGAAAAATCAATAGAGATCTACGATAAGGCAATTGCAAATAATAGCAGGTATGCATATAGTAGACTAGGATATGTTTATCTAATAATTGGAGAATATGGTAGAGCTGTAGATTCTCTATTAAAGGCAATTAACTCTCAGAAAAACAGCACGGTGCCTTTAATAAATCTTGCAATTGCCTACATGTGCCTTGGAAAATTCGAAGAAGCCGAACATCACTTCAATGAAGTAATAAGACTCTGTATCAATTTAAAAGCAATTCCTGACCTACTAAATAATGTAGTGGCACATACTGGATTACGAACATATGATAAGGCAGTGGCAATACTTAATAATATAAAAGAATTATATGGCATCAGCTCTATCACTGCTACTGATTTAATTATGGATTTAGAATTATTAGCAAAAGCATCTAATCCAGACAAAGAGCTTGACCATTTTCTGGTGCAAGCTAAATCTATAATAGAAAATAAATGACCCTGGAAGGTCGAAACTTCAGTCGATGTTACTGCGTCTTTCGAGGGATCGATGATCCCGAGTTACACGAGATAGGTTTCGACATTTCACAAAATATGCCTATTCCGCCTCGTCGGTATGGGGATTGTTGAGGCGGCGGAGTTTTTCGCGGAGGGTTTTGCGGTCGATACCGAGGATCTCGGCGGCACGCGTTTTATTGCCATCGACGCCGGCGAGGACATTGCGGATATGTTCGTTCTCGACCTCAACCAGAGTCCGGTTCAAGCCGGTGCCGTGAAGAGCCGAGAAACGCATCAGGTGCGGCAGGTCGGGAACGCGCACAACGTCGCCCTCATTCATGACCACCAGCCGCTGGATGACATTCTCCAGTTCGCGTACATTTCCCGGCCAATAGTAATTTTTCAACACCTCGATGGTATCATCGGAAAATCTCGGCTCCGACCTCCCGGCCTCCTTGGCAAAGCGGGAGATAAAATGATGCGCCAGCAGAAGAATATCGTCGCTGTGCTGCCGAAGTGGCGGGACATCGATCCGAATAACGCTCAACCGGAAAAAGAGGTCCTCGCGGAACACCCCTTTCTGGGTTAATTGCTCCAGCGACTTATTGGTGGCGGCCAAAATCCTGATATTGACCGTCCGGGGACGGCTGGAACCGACCATATTGATTTCCTTGTCCTGAAGGACACGCAGCAGTTTGACTTGCATCGCCAGACTGGTTTCGCTGATTTCATCGAGGAAAATCGTGCCGCCGTCGGCAGTCTGGAAAAATCCGGCGCGCGATTCGGTGGCCCCGGTGAAGGCTCCCTTCATGTGCCCGAACAACTCGCTTTCCAAAAGGCCTTCCGGAATACCGCCGCAGTTAACCGGTACGAATGGAGCAGATGCCCGATTGGAATTGTAATGGATGGCGCGCGCGACCAGTTCCTTGCCGGTCCCGCTTTCGCCTGTTATCAGGACCGTAGCGGCCGTAGTCGCCGCCTTGGCTATGGCGCGAAACACCTTTTTCATCGCCGTCGATTCACCCAGCATGCCATACGATGTGATCGACTTCGAATCCGGTTTCGATTCGGCGACGCGACGGGCCTGGAGTTTCTCCAGAATATTTTTCACCGTCGTAAACAGTTCCTCATCGGTAAACGGCTTGGCAAGAAACTCCTCGGCCCCGATCTTGATCGCCTTCACCGCACCGTCAATGGTGGCGTATCCGGTGATCATCATCACTTCGGTGTCAGGAATGTTTGCGCGCACATGGCGCACTAGATCAAGCCCTCCCACCTCGGGCATTTTAAGATCGGTGATCACCAGATCGACCGGTGTCCCCTCCAGAAACGATATCGCCTCGGTCGCTCCCGGTGCGGTATAAACCTGGTACCCTTTGTGAGTCAGGTTGCGCTGGATAATTTCAAGGGTATCGGGAGCATCATCGACGACGAGGATGGTGGCTTTATCTTTAGACATGCTGTCGTTCTCCTTCAGAACTTTCGACGACCGGTCAGTTCAATGGCAGGCTGACGTTGAAAATTGTGCCGCTACCAGGGTTGCTTTCTACCGTAATCTCTCCCCCATGCGAGGAAACGATGCCATGAACCACCGCCAGGCCGAGTCCGGTCCCTTCATTGACATCCTTGGTGGTAAAAAACGGTACAAATATTTTCTTGATAACCTCATCGTCCATTCCTACCCCGGTATCTTCGACACTAAATCCGATCTGCTCGTCGCGGCGCGTGGTCCTGATAGTCAAAGTACCCCCCTCCGGCATCGCCTGGATGGCATTGACCACCAGATTGACCAGAACCTGGTACATCTGCCCCTGATCGACGATAATTTCCGGAAGGTCGGGATCGAGAATTCGCAACATTTCGATTCCGGCCTTGGTGCACCGGCTTTCGAGGAAATAGAGTCCTTCGTTGATTACCCGGTTAAGATTGACCAACCCTTTTTTCTGAGGCGATTGACGGGCGAACAGGTTCAGGCGCTCGATGATGGTCCGAGCATGAAGCGAGGCGGCTATTATTTTATCGATATCCTTGCTGATCGTTTCCGATTTTTCCGGGTCTCGGGAAACCAACTGGGCAAAGCCCAGGATATTGGCCAGCGGTTCATTCAATTCATGGGCGACTCCCGCGGCAAGTTGACCGATGGTGGCCAGCCGGTCGGCATGCCGGAGCTGTTCTTCGAGTTTTTCTTTTTCTTCCTCCGCCTCCCGGCGTTGAATAATCACTGCTACTTCGTCGGCTATGGCATCAATGAGATTGCGTTCTTCCTTGAGAAACGGCCCTTCATCGTATTCCCTGACCTTCCGGATGTAGGCGACATCGATGCCTCCCCGTTTTTTCTCATTGACAATAATCCCGGCATACAAACTCTGGAGACCGCCGCGAAACTCGGGAGTTTTATAGGTTATGCCATCGCACATGATCCGGGCGGCGGCGATATCGGGAAAGCGCCATGCTTTGGGCAGGAGTTCCACCGTTTCCTGCAGGATTTCCGGCAGCGATATTTCCGGACGGCCGGCGATATTGGCCATCTCACAAAGACAGGTAAGCTCTTTTACGCGTTCCTGCAAGGCTATTTGAGCCCGCCAATGGGCGATTGCGACACCCAGAATTTGAGCAATCTCTTCGAAATATTTGACATCCGCTCGAGAGAAAAAATCAATCCGCTTGCTTTTCAAAAGCAGGAGGCCGCGATTTTCGCCTTCGAATGAAAATGGGATTACCACCAGGGAAGGGAAATTACCGCCGATTCGCAATTTTCGCTTTTTGCTTGTTTGTGTCCGGCCGTCGCCAATGTCAATTGTCTGTGAGGTGTCGCCGGTCCAGAAGCTGCCATAGGTGGTGTGGAATGGCCGGGAAGTGTCGATGCATCCATCGACGACAAATTGGCATAACTGTTCCTTGGCATTGTCCTGACCGATACAGGGGATGAGTTCATCGACGGGATTGCGCCTGGGGGGCAATAGTATCAGACGGAATGCCCTTTCGGTGTTCGGATTAAGTTCACAGTGCTGCAGCCGACCCATTTCAATTAATCTCAACTCCACCGCATCGCATTGCGAGGCATCGTGCAGCATTTGCAGCATACTCTTAAAGAAAGTGCTGCGAGAATGACCGCGATTGGCGCCACCGAGAATTTTGCGGGACAAAACACTGAATCGTTTTTCCCATCCGCGATCGTCGCCGCCTGAGTCGATAGGAATTGGTTGTTTTTCATCCATAGTTTTTTCATCGCCGACGGACCGGCCAAATATCAGTCACTTGTGATCGGCCTGGCCCAAATTGTTAACCGGTATAATCGAGGGAACGAGTCAGACATAATTCTACCCCGAATCCGGTTACTTTAAATAAAACGGCATTTTAAGAATGGCGAATAAGGGAAAAAAGTCAACCGAAATCATCGAAGTCTTTCTCTTTTTGAGGAATACCGAGGGTGAAACCGATATGGCCTTTTGCTGAGAAATAGAACTGCCGGCTGTAATATCGGGAGAACAATAGAATTATCGGCAAGCGTTATTTTCTGCTTTTAATCGAGTTCTTTGCGCACGGCATTGGCGAGAGATTTCATGGTCAGCGGTTTTCTTAGGAATTCTGCCGCGCCCAGTTCGATAGCGGCTTTGACTTTGTCAGTTTCGGCGAAACCGGAAACGATGATCGCCTTTTGATGCCGATTGACTTCCAATGACCGCCGATATGTTTCGGCGCCATCGATACCGGGTGACATCACCATATCCAGAATCAATAGATCCTGTGGAGATTGTTTCAAAAGCTCAATCGCCTCTTCCCCGCTTCCGACCACCGTGATTTTGTAGCCGAGTCTTTGCAGAAGTCGAGACGTAACCTCTTTCTGGATCGGGTCATCGTCGACGATCATGACTTTTTCGTTGCCGCCGGTGAAGGTTTCGGTATCGACCGACTCGGCCTTATCTCGGGTGATGGGGAAATAAAGGTAGAAAGACGTTCCCTGGCCGGGTCGACTGTTGATATCAATAAATCCTTTATGATCTTCAACTACGGCATGAACGATGCTAAGCCCCAGCCCGGAACCTCTCTTCCGGTCGGCCTTTTTGGTGGTGAAGAAGGGGTCAAAAATACTCGGACGGATATCATCATCGATACCACTGCCGGTATCGCTAATGGTCACCTTGACATATTCGCCGCGTGGTACCTGGTTATATCTACCAAGGTCGCTGTTGATGTAATAATTTTCCGTTTTGATGGTTATGTCACCGCCGGCGGTGAGGGCATCGAGGGCATTGGCCACCAGATTGTAGATAACGCGATACAATTGCGCCGAGCCGCCGCTGATGTTCATGACTTCAGGTTCCAGGATGGTGTTGACCTTTATCCCTTCCGGGTATGGCTGTGACCTTTCAATAACCGTCCGGATGGTCTCATTAATGTCGAGCGGCTCGAGATTATAATGGCCCCGACGCCCGAGAGTGAGGAGTTGTTGATTGATATCGGCCATCTGTTCGGCCGCCTTTTCCAGATCATCCAGGTATTCTACAGCCGGGTGGTCATCGGCCAATTCCTCACGCATCAATCCGGGATAAGCTATTAACGGTCCCAACAGGTTGTTGAAATCGTGAGCCACCTGTCCGGCGATGCGACCGGCCGCCTCCAGTCGTTTGGCCCTCTCGGCGAATTCATGCAGCCGTTTGGTTTCGGTGATATCGCGAGCGATACCGCAAAGACCGATTATCTCTCCCCGGGCATCCTGCATCGGTACGATAATTACATCAAGTATTCTTTGTTCATCGCCGGCATAGAGACTGGTTTCAGTTGATATGATTTCACCATTGAGGACTTTTTGCTCACCCACGCGGTAATATTCGGCATTCTCCAGGTCGACTAATTCTTCGAATGTTTTGCCGACAAACTGCTCGGGAGTCATCCCGAAAAGACGGGCCAGACTGGGATTGACTGCCAGATATTTCAGGTCGCGGTCTTTGATAAAGATGGCATCCTGCGCCGCTTCAAAAATCGTGCGGAATCGTTCCTCACTTTCGCGTAATGCCAGTTGCGCTTGTCTTAAACCTTCAATATCCCTCACAACCGTGAACATATACGATTTTTCGCGCAGTAAAATTATATTTCCGGTTACCAGGCAAGTGCGCAATTCACCATTTTTAATTTTGAATCTGGTCTCAATGTTTCTTACGGTACCATGTTTCTTAAGCTTATCGACTATTGCAGACCGAACTGATGGATCGCTCCACATATCCAGATCCTTTGACGAGGCCCCGATTATCTCTTCTCTGCTGTACCCGGAAGTTTCGACAAAACTCTCATTGACATCGATTATTCTCCCGGTTGAAAGATCACTGACCGTCATCACATCGGGGTTGGTCTGGAAAAATATCCGGAATCTTTCTTCGCTTTCACGCAATGCTTCATCGGCCTCTTTACGCCCGGTTATATCGTATATTGCTCCCTGTACGCGGGATGGTTTTCCGAACTCATCGCATATGTTCTGAATTGACATATGAACCCATCCGACCTCGCCGCTCTTCCTAATAATCCTGTATTCCTGCTCAGTGAAATATCCGGGGGTGATGTTGATCTGTTTAACAATGTCAGACATTTTCTCGAAATCCTGGGGGTGGACAATCTGGTCCCAATGAAGATTCCCGGCGATGAACTCGGCTTCCGTATAGCCGGTAACCTTCTCAACTGCACCATGTAAGAAAATTGGTGAAAAATCCAGCTTCCCGCGAAAGGCTATACCCTGGAAATTCTGAACAAAGGTGCGATATCTTTCTTCACTGTCACGTAGCGCTGCCTCGGTCTCTTTACGTCGGGTAATATCCCGCATATTACCGATTATTCCGGTCGGATTACCGTTAGCATCGCGCAGAAGAAAATTGCTCATGAATGATGGGAATACCGACCCGTCGCGGCGCTTATGACCTATTTCACCGGTGAATTTTCCTGTCTCGATAATCTGCCTGTTTGCCTCATCAACCGACGGCAGTTGTTCCGCTGTATGGAAAACGGAAAGGTGACGGCCGATCAAGTCATCGGCGCTATAGCCGTGCATATCGGCAAAGGCATCGTTGGTAAACTGCAGATTTCCATCCAGGTCAACGACCGCAATACCCTCGGTGCTCTGTTTGACAACCGAAGACAACAAGCTCATCAGCTTTTCAGATTCCTTGCGGTCGGTAATGTCGCGGACCACTCCCTGGACGATTCGATTATCGCCAATATTAAGGAGAGTTGACGAAACCTCAGCCAGAAAAATATCGCCATTTTTTTTAAGAAATCTGACTTCGAAATTGACAAAACCTTTTTTTGATATTTGCTCAAAGGCCTTTTGGGAATTCTCTAATTCCTCTTTCGGATGCATTTGGGCAATGTTCATATCCATTATCTCGCTACGGGAATACCCGAAAATATCAAGCGCCTTCTTATTGATGTCGATAATATTGCCCCTCAGGTCATGCACGAAGATCGCATCGCTGAGGTTATTGAAAAGATGGCTATATTTTTCCTCACTTTCTCGAAGCGCATGCTTGACCTGTTTGAGGCTGGAGACATCGGTAGCGATGACCACCAGACCCCGCACCAACTCCCCCGCATAAAGAGGCGAGACACTGACCTGGTAGGGTACCGCAGAATCATTATCAAGACTGGCAATAGCCTCGAACCTGACCGTTCTGCCGTCGACGGCACACTCGGACAGCAACTCCTTCTGACGATCATCGAGGTTGAACAATGACTCGATCGACGATTCAACCAATCTGCTTTCATTGAGGCCGAAGAGTTTCAGGGCCGACTGGTTGGCATAGACAAGCCGCCCTTCGCTATCGGAGGCGAGAGCGATTTCGGCGCTGTTTTCCACCACACTTGAAACCAATGCCAGCCGTTGAGAGAGATCGTGTCTTCTGCTGGCTTCCTCATGGCTGAATTCCGCCCGAAAAGATTCGATATTTTTGGTAGTCACAAGGACATAACCGGTATCGATATTACCGGGGATATTGATCGCTCCGGGACGGTAACCGGTGGCGGCAGATCCATGATTATATGAGTATAGCATTTGGAAAGCGAGATTGGTGAAGGCGTGGCGTTTCTGGGCAAATATAGAATTAATGGTCCCGGATTTTAAATACTCCAGTTGATTCGATTCGTCATCGACGCACACGATTTTAATTTCGCCTGATTTTCCGGCGGAATCGACTGCTGCTGCTGCGCCGGGGCCGCTGTTTCCATCGAAACCGGCCACACCGACCAGATCGGGGTATCGCTTGAGATATTCTTCAACTATCTTCTGCGCCCGGTCATATCCGACATCCAGATCATTCTCCGGTCCGAGTAGTTCCATATTGGAGTAAGCAGCCATCCGGTCCTGAAATCCCCGAAAACCGGTCTGACTATTGGCCAAATCGGTCATTCCAATCATCAAAACCTTGCCCCGGCCTCCGATTCGAGTCGCCAGATCGTCGGCCATCGCTCCGCCCATACGAAACCAGTCGGTCCCGATATGAGCCAGCCGTTTTGAATTGGGCACATCGCTGTCGACCGTTACCACCGGAATACCCTGCTCGATCGCGGCATCTATGGCGGGAATTACTTCCTGGTCGCCCCAACCGATAACCATAATACCTGCCACCCGCCGCTCAATCGCATCGTAGATTGCCCGTAGATAATCGTCAAGAGAAGTGTCTTTGGGACCGGCAATCGTCACCCTGACATCATATTCTGCCGCCAGGCGATTCAATACCGGATGAGCGCTACCGGTAAATACGGAATGATCGGCGAGCTTGGATACCCAGACATATTCTTCCATATTCTCTCTCCTCAGGATAATTTTAGATAAGATCTATCGTTTTTGCAATTAAAATGTCGCATACGCCGCACCGGATACTGGAGCTTCAGGCAATTGAAAACTTCTGTGCAGCGGTTGACTTCTTTTCGATTCTGCTTAATTTAGGATACTGATATTTCACCATTGTTCCAGGGAGTAAACACTTTGCCAAAACTTGCACGCATTTTCGGGATTTGCCTTATTTTATTATCGATGTCGGCATTGAATGTTTCCGCCGATGAAGTTCTCTATGCCCGCTATCCGGCCCTCTCGCCCGATGGCGCCACCATCGCTTTTACTTATATGGGTGATATCTGGACCGTCCCGTCGGCCGGGGGTGAGGCCCGGCGATTGACAGTTCATGAGACCGAGGATATCATGCCCCATTATTCGCCCGACGGGAGCATGATTCTCTTTTCATCCAGGCGATACAATAATTATGACCTCTACGTAATTCCGGCCGAGGGTGGGCAGGCCCGACGGCTGACGTATCATTCCGGTTTCGATCTTGGATCGGGTTGGTTCCCCAAAGGTGACAGCGTTGTCTTTACCTCCAGCCGGGGTGGTTATCGTGATATTTACAAGGTCTCTCTGGACGGCGGAACCCCGGTCGAATTGACCGGATACAGGTATGAGCAGGAGTTCAACGGCCGGATATCATCCGACGGCAGATACCTTCTTTTCAATAACGGCTCCGCGGCCAGCCGCTGGTGGCGCCGCGATCTTCAGGCCTCGCGCAATACCGAGATATTCCTGCAGGATAGATCAAAAGAAGTTTTTACGATAAAGCGCCTGACCGATTTTATCGGTCACGACGCCTGGCCGGTCTTGAATGAAGCGCGCGGTGAAATTTATTTTGTCTCCTGCCGCGGTGAGTGGGCA
Source organism: Candidatus Zixiibacteriota bacterium (assembly GCA_030668485.1). Taxonomy (GTDB): domain Bacteria; phylum Zixibacteria; class MSB-5A5; order GN15; family JAAZOE01; genus DAOUTW01. The sequence goes on along the minus strand of DAOUTW010000004.1, from coordinate 84,298 downwards.
CAGATATGGAAAATTCCGATCACCGGCGGTGAGCCGGAGCAAATGACAAACTTTTCCGGCGACGGCGTTCAATGGATGAATTCCAATCCCCTGGGCGCCATGCTGGTGTTCGAGCAGAATTTCGGAATCTGGATTCTTGATCCTGCCGGCGGTGAACCGCGCCGGGTTCCGATCGAGATACGTACCGACGAGCGTTCCAACCTGTTCAAGGAAAAAACATTCAATGGCGACGTTGCCTGGTATACTTTCTCGCCTGATGAGAAGAAAATCGCCGCGATTATTCACGGCGAACTGTTTGTTATACCGGCGGAAGAGCCGAAAGAGGGCCGGAGGATCACTTTCACCGCCTCGCGAGAACGCTGGCCGATTTGGAGCAGCGATTCCAAAACCGTTTATTACTGCTCTGACCGCAACGAAAATTATGACGTCTATTCCGCCGACGTTATGACCGGCGAAGAGATGCGGATCACCGAGACCGCGGAAAACGATGTCAAGCCGTTGATCTCCCCGGACGGTAAATACCTCGTCTTCTATCGAGGGTTGGATAAAATAATCCGTGTCGATCTTGAGAACGGTGACGAATCCGAATGGATCACCGGCATGTTTTTCGACCTGGGGATTGAGCCGACCTGTGAATTCAACTGGTCGCCCGATTCCAAATGGCTGGTTTTCACCATGGCCGGACCGACCTATGAAACCGATATCTATGTTGCCTCGCTCGATGGTGAAACCCATAATATCTCGCAGTTTGCAGGATGGAATTACCGTCCTCGTTTTTCAAGCGACGGGAAAATCGTTTATTTCAGTTCCGCCCTGCATAATCGCCATGAGACCTATAAAATTGAATTGGCGCATAAGCCGGATGAATTTGTCGAGGCTGCCATTGATAGCCTATTCATAGATCAACCGGAAAAGGAAGCTGGTGACGAAAAGAAGGAAGGCGACGAGGTCGACAAGGACACGATCGAAGTCGTCATCGATTTTGAACGGATCGACAAACGCCGCACCAAGGCATACAACCTCAATTCATCCAGCGAATATCCGGTTTTAACGCCTGATGGGGAGAAATATATTTTCATCGCTTCGATCCTCGGCAAGCCTGAAATCTGGTCGGTCAACACCAAAGACGATCCCGATTTGAAACAATTGACCCATAGTAGCAAGGGCAAGCGGATGTTGGCCGTCACGGGCGATTCCAAGGCGATTCTGTATCTCGAGGACGGTACCATCAAGCGGGTCGAAGTTTCCGATCAAAAAGAAAAGCCTTTGTCATTCAAAGCCACACTTGATATCGATGCCAGGGAGTTGAATCGACAGAAATATAATGAAGCCTGGCAGGTGCTCAATAGCTATTTCTATGACGGCACCTTCCATGAGGCCGACTGGTCGGCAGCACACGACAAATATGCTCCGGCAGTGGATCATATTCGCACCGAGCCGGAATTCAGAAATCTAATCAAGGAATTGATGGGCGAACTGCGTGCTTCGCACCTCAACATCTATTCCCGCGAACCGGGGCCGGACGCCAATGTTACCACCGGCGAAACCGGAATTATTCTCGACTACCAACAACTCGACCGCACTGGCAATTTCCTGATCGCTGATATCATCCCGGAATCGCCCGCAGATCTGGCCGGTATAAAGGCCGGACAGATCATTTTCGCCGTGAACGGTCAGGCATTGACACGTGAAACCAATTTCTTTGACTTATTGTCAGGTGTTATTGATCATCGTTTGACGCTCAATATCAGTGATCGGCCCGGCAAAGAGGGCCAGGACTTCACTCTGAAGCCGATTTCTTCGGGAGCATTACGATCGCTGGCATACAACGATTGGGTCGAGGGCCGGCGGCATATGGTAGATTCGCTTTCAGGTGGACGACTGGCCTATATTCATATCCGGGCCATGTCCGGCAGCCGGCTGGAGAAATTCAAAGAGGAGTTGGTTTCGATTGCCGAGGCGAAGGAGGGGCTTGTTATTGACGTCCGTAATAACGGCGGCGGAAACATTGCCGTTCATCTGCTCGGCATCCTGGTCAAAACTCCCTATTTCCTCCGCAACTTCCGAAATTTCCCGGTAACATCGGAAAACAAGATGCGATCCGAGGCATTGGAGAAACCGATGACGCTTCTTATCAATAACTATTCTGCCTCAAACTCCGAGATATTCGCCGAGGGATTTCGGAAGCTGAAATTGGGCAAGATTGTCGGGGAACCGACGGCAGGTGCGGTGATCGGCACCGGATCATATACTTTGATCGACGGTACTCGTATCCGGCGGCCGTCATGGGGCGCCTATACGACCGAGATGGAGGATACCGACCTTATCCGCCGCCAGCCCGATATTTTCGTCGAAAACCTGCCGGATGATTTCATCAACGGCCGCGACCCACAACTGGTGCGTGCGGTTGAGGAATTGATGAAGGAATTGCCGTAGTTTTTGATCATCGATATGAATTTAACGCCCTGTTATTCATTATGGCAGGGCGTTTCCTATTGCCTTCTTTGTGACATCCAAAAAATTTTCACAGACATGAAAATGCCCTGCATTATTCAACTTGTGTATAATCTAAGAGTCACTTTGGGTTGGTTAAAAGGCTGAAGGCATTTCATAACATATCTATCGATACAAGCAGGCCCCGATTTTAGAATCTTTCCTGTATGGTTCATTCTATGCATTCTCCTTGAAAATGTATCATCTGGTACACAATATTGTCTTGCATTATCGGCGGAATATTATATATTAGTAATACATTACATTATTATCCGCTACGGTTCCAGGATATTGGAATCACACTAGTTATGGCGTTAAATGACGGGAGGGGTCAAAATGATACGCCAAATTATCCTCACAATCTTATTTATTGTGATCTTTCCAAGTATGGTCTTTGCTGAACTTCCAGTTCAATTTGACCTGCGCGATGTCGGGGGCGAGAATTTTGTTACGTCCATCAAGGAACAATTAGGGGGTACATGCTGGACACACGGTGCGATGGCTTCGATCGAAAGCAACCTGATAATCAATGGAAACTGGGTTGCCGCATCGGAGCAGGGGGAGCCGAACCTGGCTGAGTACCACCTCGACTGGTGGAATGGCTTCAATCAGTTCAACAATGATGATATGGATCCGCCAACCGGTTATGGACTGACGTTGCATCAGGGAGGAGACTACCGCGTGACGGCTGCTTACCTGGCGCGAGGAGAAGGAGCTGTTCGAGATTTGGACGGACAATCATTCGATGAAGCACCTGATCGATGGAGGAGTGATTTTCATCGATATTATGTAAGAGATATCGAGTGGCGTACTGCCGGAGAGGATTTGGCCACTATTGACGAAGTAAAAACTGCAATAATGACTTATGGCGCCGTGGGAACCTGTATGCGATCCCAGGATGAGAGTTGCTGGGATAATGAGAATTACACTTTTTATCAACACCCCAATAACTATGGAGACCCGGATCATGCTGTAGCCATTATCGGATGGGATGATGATAAGCAAACTCAGTCGCCCTGGGATGGGGCCTGGCTGTGCAAAAACAGTTGGGGTACTGTGTGGGGATTAGATGGTTACTTCTGGGTATCGTACAATGATAAGCATTGTGCCAAACATCCCGAAATGGGCGCGGTTTCATTCATCAATGTCGAGAGGCTGACGTATGATGAATTTTATTATCATGATTATCATGGCTGGAGAGATACCAAAACCGACTGTAGTCAAATTTTCAATGCCTTCTCCTCGGAGAGGAGCGAAAAGCTGGTGGCAGTGAGTTTTTTCACCGCGGCGGATAGCGTTACTTTTACGGTACGAGTCTACGACCGTTTTGAAAATGGAGAACTCCTCGACATCCTTACTGAGATAAGCGGCTTTTTGAGTCATTCAGGTTTTCATACTATTGATCTGGTAGATGAAATCGATTTAACTTCTGGAGATGATTTCTATCTTTATCTTGATCTTTCTGCCGGCGGACAACCTTATGACCGAACTTCAGAGGTTCCTATTCTTTTGGGAGCGAAGTACCGTACTCTGGTGCCGTCGACGTCCCAGCCGGAACAGAGTTACTATTTCACCGGCACCTGGCGCGATATATACGATGAAGATAGTACTGCCAATTTCTGCATTAAAGGGCTGACAAGGTTCGACAGCGATGAAGATGGATTTAATGACGCGAACGATAATTGTCCCGAGATATATAATCCGGATCAAATCGATGCTGACAGCGATTTTCAAGGCGATATTTGCGACCCATGTCCCAATGACTTTTTCAATGACATAGATCAGGACGGTTTTTGCGCCGATTTGGATAATTGTCCCGATGCGTTCAATCCGGATCAGTTGGATTCTGATGGGAATGGATTCGGAGATTCGTGTGACTGCCTTGATCCCATATATAAATTGGTGGGTGAAGAGCAATCAACCTATCTCGGTCTTAAAGTCAAAGGTGCCGGTGATGTAAACAATGACGGTATTAATGACATCGCCGTAAGCAGGAAAAATAGTTCTTATGGCGGGCCGCCGATAGCCGTCTATTTGCACTCCGGGAAGGATGGTTCGCTTCTAAATACAATACTTGGCCCGGATCCAAATGGTTGGTTCGGCTATGAGTTGGCCGCCGGATATGATCTTGATTTTGATGGTGTCGGAGATTTAGCGGTCGGTACGCCATCAAATCATATGGATAACAACAGCCCCGGTATCGTGTATGTCTATTCTGTGAAGGGCGATTCGTTGCTCTATACTCTTACTGCCGGGTTAGTCGGCGATTATTTCGGATATCCGGTTGATTTTATAAATGATCTCGATGGCGATGGCGCCGCCGATTTGTTGGTCGGAGCCCCGCTATCTAATTATCCTGACACATCGTGTGGTCGGGCCTATGTGTTTTCAGGGGCCACCGGGAGCCTAATTCATGTACATGATGGGGGACAAGACGATCGTGTCGGTCTCTGCGTTGCGGCCGTCGGAGATATTAACAACGATGACAACCCTGATTATCTTGTTGGTGGGTATGGCACCGATTTTAGGGGGCAGGCGATTATCTATTCCGGAGCAGATCACACACCTATATATGTTATCGATGGTGAGATGGAAGACGGCTTTTTGGGATTTTCCGCCTCACATGTCGGGGATATTGACCATGATGGATATAATGATATCCTGATTGGGGCCCGGAGAAGCAATTTCGTGGCTGAATACGGCGGACGGGTATGCGTATTTTCAGGGTTGACCGGGGACCTTATACTCGACGTTCATGGTACGATACCTTATGCCACTCTTGGACATACTGTAGCCGGAATGGGTGACATCAACGGTGACGGCTATAATGATTTCGCTGCCGGTGCCCCGGGTATCGGCCGTGCCTATGTTTTCTCGGGTCTTGACGGCTCGGCCTTGTTCACGGGGGCTACCGATTGCGACGATATCACCTACGGCCACTGCGTCGCAGAATGGCTCGATCTTAATAATGATGGAATATGTGATCTTGTGACAGGCTCCCCAATGAGTGACGTAAATGCTTACGATTCATACGGTGAAGTAGCTGTGTATCTTCTTGGCGATATTGATGGTGATCTAATCAATACCGGCTGCGATAATTGTCCGCTGACACCAAATCTCGATCAGGCCGACATCGATGGAGACCTTGTTGGTGATGTCTGCGATAATTGCCCGGAAACGCCGAATCCTGATCAGATTGATTCCAATTCCGATGGTGCCGGTGATGCTTGCTCGTATATTTGTGGTGATGCCAACTTCGACGATGATGTTAATGTTGCGGACGCCGTTTTTCTAATTAATTATATATTCAACGGTGGTCCGGCCCCAAATCTTATCGAAGCCGGTGATGCCAATTGCGATTTTTCGACCAATGTCGCCGATGCCGTCTATCTGGTTAACTATGTATTCAAAGGCGGGCCGGAGCCATGTTGCCCGTGATTTCGAAACGATCCCTGCGTACTCCAATGGGATATGGGATATAATAAGATGGCGTCCACTGAGGGGATTCGATTGGATCAATTATTTGGTTAAATGATCAGTCGCCTTTACAGTCATCTATGGGAATGCGGTCTGTCCTATAAGAAAAGCCCCAAGGCTGATGCCTTGGGGCTTTTGAGTTTGACCTACTATTGAAATCCTTACCGCTCTTTTGGCGGGCCGGGGTGTTTCGGGAGTTCCTTCGGGTCCTCTTTGAGTTTGGCCTTCATATATTTGATCGCTTCCAGAAGTTGATCGTCAAATCCCCTGGCCACTCGGTCCGGGAAATTATCAATCTCGATGTCAGGCTTGACTCCGACATTCTCGATTATCCATTCGCTGTCAAGGCTGTACTGAGTGCCGCCCGGCAAAGTATTGAAGCCGCCATCAAGCAGCGGCCGCCCGCCGCCGATGCCGACAATACCGCCCCAGGTCCGTTTGCCCATCAACGGCCCCAGACCGTAATGGCGGAAATAGTACGGGAAAATATCGCCGTCGGAGACCGAATATTCATTGATCAGAGTCAGCAGATGAGCATGGACGGCATCGCCCGGACGCGGACGCGGGACCGAATTCCGGGAAACATTTACGCCCGATAGTTTCTCCCGGAGCCTCTTGATCACCAACTGCGAAACAAATCCTCCGCCATTACCGCGGACATCGATAATCAATGCCGGTTTGCGCATCTGATGATAGAACATCCGGGTAAAACGGGTCAGCCCGTACCCCATCATATCGGGAATATGAATATACCCGATCCGGCCGTCGGAAACAGAATCGACATAAGTTCGTTTATCCTCGACCCAGTTGAAATAGCGCAGGTTGTCCTCCGAGGCGATCGGTCTGACAGTTACTTCTCGCGCATCCTTCATCGATGGTTTATCGTTTACCGTCAGCGTAATCTGACGATCAACCTTGTTTTCAGTCAACATATACGGATTGACATCGGCGGTGATTTCTTTACCGTCAATGGCCATCAGATAATCACCCTCGCGGACGTCGATTTTCGGCTCTCTCAGCGGCGAACGCAGGTTGTCATTCCAATTTTCCCCTTTGAGGATACGGGCGATTCGAATGAGGTTGTTTTTCTTGTCGATTTCAAAATCGCATCCCAGCAATCCAACCTGACTCCCTGGAATCCGCGGCATATCGCCACCGCCGACATAGGTATGCGAGCAGGCCAATTCGCTGACCATCTCGCTGATCACATACGTCAAATCAAAACGATGAGCCACGTACGGCACCAGAACACTATAACGGTCTCTCATCTTCTCCCAGTCAACGCCGTGCATATTCTCATCGTAGAAGAAATCGCGGTTGCGACGCCAGGCCTCATTGAACATCTGCATGTTTTCGACCCGGCGATCGAGCTTCATTTCCAGATGCGACAGATCGAGTTGATTATCCTCGAAGCTCGCCTTGCCTCCACTGACGCCGATAATATGATAATTGCCGCTGCGGTTGACCATCAATTTGGTTCGATCGGCACTGAGAAGATAACCGCCAACTCCGGATGCAAACTCATTATCCTTCTTATCTTCGAGCACATACTTGTGCAAAACCGTCTTTCCTTCGCCGATCCGGCCGCGCAGACCGCGCATCGGACGACTGGAATAAAACACAGCGCCGGAGATAGCTTTCAAACCGCCATAATTGCCGGCCGGAAGATCAATGGCAACCTGGCGATCATAGATGCCGTCAAAATCGATTTTGATTTTCACATCCTTATCACCATTGTCGTGGTCTTTCTTTTTATCCTTATCGTTTTTATCGCCTTTATGCTCGTCGCTGTCCTCTTCTTCTTCCTTTTCGTCTTTAATCGCCACCTCGTCGCTTCCGGGAGCGAACGGCGATTTCTCATCGGCAGAAAGAAGAATCAAATACAAATCATCAATCGCATTGTTGACAAACTCAAACTGATAGGTGTCGAGGATAGGATTGAACGACCGCTCCGACAGAAAATAAATATATTTGCCGTCGGGATCGAAAACCGGTGAATAACTGTGCGCGTATCCGGGAGTAATTTGATGAATGGCTTTCGCCTCAACATCATAGACAAACATCGTCGAGATATCGTTTTCCAGACGCTTCGAATAAACGATATAGCGGCTGTCGGGCGACCATGAATAATCGAAGATCCCGCCATAATCCGATTCATCAATGGTGACGAGACTCTTGCTTTCGATCGTCACATAGTAGAATTTGTTATTCTTGTCAGAAAAGGTGATCATCTTGCTGTCCGGCGACCATTGCAGGCCTCGCCTCCAGCAATGCCCATCGGTTGTCAGACGTACTTTTTCAGAACCATCCTGCGAGATCAGGAAGATTTCATCCTCGCCGGTTTCATCGGAAAAATATGCAATCCACTTGCCGTCGGGCGACCAGACCGGATCTTTTTCGTGAGCCCCAGTACTGTTGGTCAGGTTGCGGGTGTTTCCTTCCTTGGACGGAACGGTGAATATCTCACCTCGAGCCGAGAAAACGCCTCTCTTGCCGTCGGGTGCGACTTCAAAATCAAAGACCCGGTCGGAGACGGATATATATTCGGTGCGAGTGCTCAGATTGTCGGAAATCATCTCCACCGCTACCTTGTTCAATTTCTCCGAAGGAAGGTCAAGCACATAGACATAGCCACCGTTCTCAAATGCGATGCCATCGGGTCCGAGGCTGGGCCAGCGCACATCGTATTCGTCGAAAGTTGTCACCTGGCGGGTTTCCCCGGTGTTATTATCATAGCAATAGAGATTGAGCGTACCGGTGCGGTCGGAATTGAAATAGATTTTATCGCCGTACCACATCGGCATATTGTCGGTTCCATCCCAATCGGTAATTTTCTTGAATTCGTAACTCTCCAGATCGAAGGTCCAGACATCCTGGGCCATACCGCCTTTATAACGTTTCCAGGTACGGAAATCGCGGAAAATGGGGCAGTAGGCTACTTTCTTTCCATCCGGGGAAAAGCTGGTAAAACCGGCCTTATACATCGGCAGAGCCTCCGGCAATCCGCCGTCGATACTAGCCAGGTAAGCCCGGCCAAACCAGGCATCGGGCGCCTCCTTGCGTGAACGGAAGAGGACCGATTTGCCGTCGGGGTGCCAACCCATGACGATATTTTCAGGGCCCATTCGCTCCGAGGTATTCTGCATCGCAGGATGATAAGTCAACCGTTTCGGTTCGCCGCCCGCCACCGGCATAACATAAACCGACTGATCGCCATCGTACTGACCGGTAAACGCGATAGTCTTTCCATCGGGCGAAAATTTGGGAAACAGTTCCAACCCGTTATGGTGGGTCAACTGAACCGCCTGCCCGCCGGTCCGGGGAGCGATATAAATATCGCCGGCATATACAAATGTTACTTTATCGTTATGTACATCGGGAAAGCGCAGGAGCCTTCCTTCTTCGGCGGACAAAACGCCGCCCATAATAAGCATCGTGATCATAAGGCAAATCACAAATTGTCGCATAATACCTCCGCTAATTTCTTTGGCACGTTGACGCACTACGACCATGACAATATTTTATTAACGTAGACCGGCCGTTTATGTTGCCGAAAAATGTCGATAACGCAATCTATTATTTTCACATGTGACAAGCAACCGATATAAAAAAAAGGACCGACGTAGAGAGCACGAACTCCGCCGGTCCATCAAATCCGCCGATCCAAACCCTTCCCCCCTCAGAGATTAAAATTTAATCCCCTCAAGCTATCAGGGCGCCAGCGGTTTTTTTTAGGATATAATAAATATATTATAAATGCACCCTGCAAAAAGCCCTATATGTAAAGCAACTAGTCCAATAACTTTCCGGCTTATGACGGGTTTCCGTTAATGCCCTCCACCAGCTTCCAGATCGCTGTTTTCAAATGTTTTATATCGGGGGGTTTGCGATAAAGGCCGGCAATCCCGTATTCGCCGGCATTCTCTATGGGATTCTCACCCTGGCGCGCGGTAAGTACGATTACCGGTAATCTGGCTGCCATGCGAGGATCGGCGTCCTCCCGTAGATATTTCAAAAATGAGAGACCCTCATCTTTGGGATCTTTTCCAAAATATTCAGGCATATTCAGATCGAGGAGCAGGCAATCCGGCTGGCGCTCACTGAGTATCTCCATAGCCCGCCGGGTACCGGATGCGGCAAGAATTTCGAATTCGGAAGACAGCAGGACTTTTAAATCGGAAATGAACTCAGTATCGTCATCTACGATCAGAACGCGGGGTTTTTCCAACCAATCTTTCATCAATTCCCTCATAAAACTCCCGATAACATAATCACATTGCATACAACATTCATGCCGGAATGCGTGAGCAATCACGAGAGAGTTAGTTTTTTCCGGTTGTCATTATCGGTCAATGACATAGCCCGATAACATCCTTTTCTCCGCAATTTTTATCGGGCAATTGAAACGGGCTGGAGACACCTGCAGTTGTCGCTACAATCACCACGCCGGTATAACATCATGCCAATGAAATAGTTGTAGCTGGAAACCGGAGTTTACGAAATCATACTGGAGTTGATATAGAGGTCACTCATCATCCTGCCGTAAGCCGCAGTTTTTCATCATTTTCACCAGCCCCTGCCGTGTGACTCCCATATCCTTGGCCGTTTTGGTGATATTGCCTTCGTTCTTCTGCAAAATTGCATTTATATAATTCCGCTGAAATTCATCCATGAATTTTTTTTTGGTTTCTTCGTAGGATCCTAAAATTCCGGAACTCATCATGCAACGGCCAAAATCGGATATCCCCAGGGTTTTCCGATCGGTATGCACAATCGCGCTTTCAATGCAATTACTCAATTCGCGGACATTCCCTGGCCAATCATAAGAACTGAGCAGACGCGACGCCTCCTCTTCGATATTAGGGACCGGTCTTTTCATTTCCCGGGATTTGGCCTGGACAAAATAATCAATCAACAGTGGAATATCATCCCGGCGTTCTGAGAGTAGCGGCAGATGGATACTGGTTACATTGAGACGATACAGGAGGTCTTCCCGAAGCGTCCCATTGGCAACAGTCTGATCGATATCACGATTGGTAGATGCCAGAATACGCCCTTTAAACGGTATCAGGTGGTTGCCTCCCACCCTTTCAAACTCCCGTTCCTGAAGCACACGCAGTAATTTCGCCTGGACATCGATGGGAATCTCGGTGATTTCATCGAGAAACAAAGTCCCTTCGCCAACCTGCTCGAATTTCCCTATGCGTCGGGCTTCGGCGCCGGTGAAAGCCCCTTTCTCATGGCCAAACAATTCACTCTCAATCAATTCCCGCGAAAGAGCCGGGCAATTTATCGCCAAAAATAATTTCCCTTTTTGCGATGACAAGCGATGGATGCCGCGTGCGACCAGTTCTTTGCCGGTACCGCTGCGACCGGTGATTAAAACATTTGAGGGCACATCAGCCAGCCTTTGCATTTCCATTTTGATCGACCGGATGATTTCGCTTTCTCCGATCATGTCTCCGGTCAAATCATCAAGCTCCGATTCCAGAAGGTCATAACGCCGGCGGAAATGACTTTCCTCGATTGCGCGGGCTATAGAAATTTTCAATTGATCCAGATGAGGGCTTTTGCCGACATAATCGGAGGCCCCCAGTTGCATCGCCTTAACCACGGTCTGAATTTCCTGATCGGCCGAAATCATGATGACCGGCAAATAGGGATTATCAGCTTTTAGCCGCTGCAGATATGAAAGGCCGTTGCCGCCCGTTCCAAGTTCAATATCGAGAAAGACAACATCGACTTCACTGCGGTTCAGATACCGGTCCGCCTCATCGACAGTCAGCACTGCCCGACAATCGTAATCGGAGGGCAAAAGCATCTTGAAATCGCCGATAAAATCGGGATCATCATCAACCAGCAAAACATTTAACACCGCTTTATTCATGATTCACCGTTTTAAGAACCATTTCCACCGTCGCCCCCGGTCCGCCGTCATTATCATACATTCTGATATGCCCTCCGAATCGTTCCACCTGCTGCCGTGCATGATACAGACCATATCCCCGATCAGTGCCGCGGGTACTGTAATCGCGACTGAAAAGCTGATCATTGTTAGCTGCCTGGAGACCTTTGCCGGTATCGGACAATCTTATTACAGCTTCTCCCTCGTTGAATTCCACATCAAGCCTTAAGCTTTTTATATCCGATTCGGCCATCGCATCGGAAGCATTACTTAACAGTTCCTCAAAGATGGCCGCCAAGGCGGATTCGTCAAAAAAGATCAATTGACCGCTCCCGCCGCTGCTCCTAATCTCCGAAAATCCGACACCATGCTGCTGAAACCGACCGGCCACGGCAGCCAGGACTTCAGTTATCACCCGAAGGATATTGGCTGAAAAATGAGTCTGCAAGTATTTCCTGATCTGACCTATTGAGCCCTTAATATGCTCGATAGAACCGGGGATCACCTTCTTCAACACCGCGGCCTGTTCAGTGTCGAGTTCCAGGACCTGTAAATCCTTGAGGCTATCCGTTATTTTATTGATCTCACGGACCAGATTCTGCACAGGTTCTTTTATCGAATTTAACTTCTCGGAGCTGCTGACGATATTATTGAGTTGTGGAAAAGTAAATGAATGATAGGCATCGACGGCCGATTTCAAATTCGGTTTGATCTCTTCCAGCTTCTCGGTCGTTTCCGGTAAATTGGAAAAGAGGAATATCAGCCGATTCAGATTTTTCCCCGCCATTTGTCCGTGATTGAAGTTCACCAGCGTAGTCAGCAGATTGCTGTACTGGGCTGTATGAGTGACTCTGCGGGGAGACACCGGACGCCTGCTCCTGAGAAAGAAATAGCAGAAAACCGCACCGATCAAGGCGCCGACCACCAATGCCAGGAACACCATCCAAAAAGATATTCTGGGATGCCACTCCCTGACAATCGGCACAGACTCAACAGAATAGACATCGAGTACACTGGCGGAACGTTCCCCGGGAATTATGGCGGTAGTCAAAATGTATTGATCGCCAAAAGGGGTATTGATATACTCGGCCTTAGTGTAGAAGCCGTCGGTACCCCTCCCAAAGGTCCCACGAATATTCAGATCGGCATCGGCGATATAGAGAGTGTCTTCTCTGGAGAGGATTATCTCCGGCCGGGGGTCCTCATCATGGATATCTTTTATTTGTAGAATTTTACCATTTTTAATATTCCCGTAGTCGAGAATGCTCAGTTCAACCGGATCAATCAGACACATATTTTTATCAAGAAGTAATTTTCGGCTATCATCGTTGTCAAAATTGGCAGAATATATACAAACATATTCCTGATCAGCCCCAAACTGCAGTTGATCGATAAAGAAATTGTCTTTGGCCCGTCGTTTCTGAAGTGCCCATACCCGCTGATCAAATTCTTCGCTGTCCAAAATCATGGTATAATATATTTCGATGATCCCATCACCGTCACAATCGCAAATATGTGGTTCCCTGGTCTGGAGGTCAAAACCGTCACCCAATACCTGACTCCATAGTACATTACCGAGATGATCGAGGACATGAATGTAGGACAGAGTGTCGACCAGGTCTCCAACGACAGCGCCGTTAAAGCAGGCAAAAGTCTTAATATATATTTCCTTGAAGCCGTCCTTGTTGGCATCGGCAAAGATTAAGGGCATTGGTATGCCTGCCGTAGGAAACCACCACTTCAAATCTCCGGAGGGATAATCATAAACGTAAACACCTCGCGGGTAGAGATCATGGGCTACCGTCAGAGGCAGAATTATCTCTTTGGAACCATCGTCATCGAGATCTTCGGCATAACAGATACTGGCGCCGCCGTCCCATTGGTCGCTCGTTTTAGACCTGTTTTCGCCGACAACCGCTTTGGTTTGACACAACATTTCTTTTTCAGAGCCTTTGTAGACTTCGATCCAAATACTGTCACCGGAGATATCATGTTTGATTAGAGCGATTTCCGTACCTGGAGTATTATCAATATCGATGGGCGCTGCTTCACATATTTTATGCAGAGAATTACCCTGATAAAGAGCCGGTCCCAGAACCCGCTTACGAACAAATCGATTAACATGATAGGTGCGGTAATCGTCATAGAGGCGGAAAATATCTTCGCTGCCATCACCGTCCAGATCCACCAACCAGAAGTTGGCCACCCCGACCCAGCTCTGGACCTTGGTCAGCCGATACTCGACCGCGTCATCCTCGGCGAAAACAGGCGCAGTCATAAACAGGACCAGTCCGACTATGGCAAGGGCCGGATAAAAGAGAACTATAATCCAGGAAAGCTTGAATCCGACCGATTGGCCGTGAAAGGCGCCTTCCCCCCAATTTGGCTTAATTAACATTGATATTTGTCCGGCGTTCGATATGGCATAAAACGCCGCCTAACGATTACCTGATTCGTTGATTTTCCCTTATGTGATAATATAAATCATTTCCCGATTTTTGCAAGATGCTTTGATGACAAAAATTGACATATCAATTATTGAAAAGAGGCGACCGGGCGGCCGCCTCTTTGGCGTGTGTTGAAGATATGGATATGGTTTCTGTATTTTTATCGTTCGGCATGATCCTCATAAAGCCGATCGGCGCGTTCCACCAGCCGCATAAACTCATCTACCTCGGGTGAGAACCATTCTTTATTAACTTCCCTGGCCAGATTGTACACCGCGCGCAGCGAGGAGCCGTGCGACCACGGTGTATCCTTCAGAATTTCCGCGAATTCGGCAGCAGCAGCGGCCAGTTTGAATCGGGGTGAGCTGTCACTAAACCGCCGGTTGAAAATACCTCTCTTGATCGGGCGGCTGATTTCGCTGACTTCCATGCCATCGGCATCCTTATAACGGATGAAGATAGTCCCCAGACGTTTGGCTTCACGGCGGGGCTGGCGCTCGAATTTGATTTCATACAGCGCGGTCACTTCATGACCGGCGCCGATTTCACCGCCGTCTTCGCGGTCGTCACGAAATTTATGATCAGCCACGTCACGGTTTTCGAAACCGATGAGGCGATAACTCCGGACCACTTCCGGATCGAAATCGACCTGAATTTTGACATCGCGAGCAATCACTTCCAGAGTGCCGGTCAGGTTGTCGACAAACACCCGTTTGGCCTCTTCCAGATCGTCGACATACGAGTAATTACCGTTTCCCTTGTCGCCCAACTGCTCCAGCAGGACATCATTGTAATTGCCCATGCCGACACCGATAGTCGAAAGGGTGATGCCCATATCGGCCGACCGCTTGATCCGGCGAAGAAGCTCATCCGGATTGGTCGTGCCGGTATTGGCGACACCGTCGGAGCACATGATGATCCGGTTGGTTCTTTCTTCGTCAAACCATTTTTCCGCCATCCGGTAACCGATACGCAGACCCTCACCGGCATTGGTCGAGCCGCCTGCCGAAAGACTGCGGACAGCGTCATAGATACGGGAGCGGTTGCGCACCTGGGTCATCGGGAGAACCATGCGAGCACTGGTATTGAAGGTGACAATTCCGATCCGGTCATGCTTGTCGAGTTCATCGATCAGGAAGAACAGTGATTTTTTAACCAGATTCAGGCGATTCTCGCGGTTCATCGAACCGGAGACATCAATGACGAATACCAGGTTGGCCGGCTTGCGCTGACGTTCATTGATTTCGCGACCTTTGATACCGATCCGCAACAGATGACTGTTACGCCCGAAGCGCGATGGCGCTCCCTCGAGATAGACGGCAAACGGCTCATGCCGGGGCGATTCATAGCCATAGTCGAAGCGATTGACAAATTCTTCCACCCGGACTGCATCGGCCGGAGGCAGGTCGCCGCGTTCGAGATATGATCGGGTCATGACATACGATGCATTATCGACATCGATAGCGAAGGTTGACAGGTTATCATCCTCGGTATCGATAAACGGATTGACACCGTAGTTCCGGAAGTACATGGCATCATACGGAGCGCCATTAATATACGGAGGGCAGTATGGATACGGCGGAGGCGGCGGGGGAGGACAATAAACAGGTTTCGGCACGGCAATAATGTTTTGCCGGACGATCCCTGGCGAATTTGAAGCACTATTATACTTAGCCTTACTATCCGACTGAGACTTCTCAACACCGGCAATGTCATACATGTCCTGGCCTGATCGGCCGCCACGGATATGAAGTTCACCCTCGGCGTCCTTGGTCACGCCGGTTTCGCGTCTTAATAAGTCATCGACGGTTGATACCGGGGCAGAAACGGTACCTTTCTGCGTTTTGATTGTCTGCGTTCCGGTTGACAGGAAATCTATTCCTTTTCTAACACCCTTTACTTCCGTAACTCTTCCGGTTGAAAGAACCGATTTTTTCATGCGGATCTCCAGGGCGGTAGTACGGTCGGAATCTACTTTGACCTCGGTCACCTTGATGGTCTCATAACCGATACTGGTAACGATGAGATTATAAATTCCGGGAGAAACACCTTTAATGACGAAATTGCCGTCGATATTCGATTTTGCGCCACGGCTGGTGCCTTCGATCTGAACCGAAATATCGGATAACGGATCGTCGGTTGCGTCATCGACGATGTTCCCTTTGATCCGCCCGTTGGATCCGGCGGCGATAAACAGGGGAACTAAAAGCAGAAGAAAGGCTAAGACTGCTTGCGGGAGAAATCTTCGGGGATTCATGATCGACCTCCTTGGGTTTCAGTTCTTATTTGGCAGCTTCTATCTTGATTACAAGGAGGCGGTTATTTTCTTCCCAGCAAAATTCACTTTTTTATAACCTGCGGGGATTCTTGGGGTTCCTTATGGTTGGATTCATATACATGCCGCCGCCAATCGATAATATCAATAATAGGCAAGGAAGCATCGACTATTTGATTTATCGTATTCTTCCATCCACGCCGAGTCGGACCGAAGGAAAGAGACATTCTGGTTAAGTCACTAAAATCCGACGACTTTATCATCCTGATTAAATGGCTGATTGAGGTCCAGCCCTCCGGGTGATAATCTTCCATAATGACCCCGATTTCAGATACCGGGATTACGTTTACTAAAGGCATCCCCGGTTCTTTGCCTATTGTTATTGAAGGGCTTCTTCGACTAAAATGGCAAAAATGGCGAGAACGGAAGCGAGGTTGGTGACCTGCTAACTGCCCAATTTCTGGTCTAGTTCCCTTTACCACCACTTCCTTCTCGATTGGTACAATAGAAGGCGCCAGTTTTACAATCAAAACGATGAGAGTTTTAGACTCAATCTGAAGGTCGGGTATTTTGGCCGTTAAATATCCGAGTGAGGAAACCCATAGGGTAACCGGACCGTCAGGGATATCATCTATAACAAAGATGCCATTCGAATCAGTATTGGTCCCCATTTTATGCCGACTGATTTGAATGGTCGCGCCCGGAATCGGTTGTGTCATTTGATTGTCCCATACCATGCCTCTGATTTCCCCCGTTTCGCCCTTTATGGGATGATAATGAATACTGAATTCCGGCCTTTGCCCGCCTCGCTCAGAAGTCAAATCATCCCTCTGGCCTTCCATATGATCGCTCATACTGCTACTGCAAAAACAAAAACTTATGGCTAAATAGATCAGGGTTATTAATAGAATCCGCATAGCTCTCCCCTTCCGGTTATTACCCATTTCCTACTTAGGATACAGCCATGACTGTGGTTCCTTCCGTCAGTGGCTATTATTTAAATGAAAAAGGGACAGCCGACCACCGTCCCATTATTTAATAATGCTCAGATTTATATTGAATTATTGATTCGTCTATTACAGATCAGATCGCGTCAAGAATTTTTGCCGAGATTTCATTCTCTTCTATACTTGAGCCAACAATGATCTGGCAGTAAACGACATCCAATTCATCGGCCCATTCCGGTTTTACATTTGGAGATTCCTCACAGATAACATCAATCATCTGAGTCCCCGCGGCGTTATCGTTCAGAAATTCGGCGACAGCCTTGCGAGTCGGCGCTGCGTCCGGGGCGATTCGGCAAATAGTCAATATCGGCGGCCCCAGATGAGCGGCGGCCTCATCGAGTTTGTCACGCAAATCATCGGCCTGTGTATAATCGACCGCGATGGGGATAATCAGACCGGGAGATTTCTGAGTCTCGGCAACCATCTCGATTATCCGTTCTTTACTGCGAGCTATGACAGAAACCGCTTTCCCTTCGCCGGCAAAATGGCGGCAAACACCGCGTAAAATTCCACTCCCCCCGATAACAAGCACATGTTCCATATCAAACTCCGTCAATGATTTAAAAGTAAGTCTTCAGAGTACCGATAATAATGGATGACGAAACCGATATGTCAAGTATTGGTTACACGATGACACTCGGTGCTTTTTATAAACCAAAACGGGGCTTGTGCCCCCCCCTTTTTGTTGATTTTGATTCGGATAGGGCCAATATTGGTATTATGGGAAGTATGCAAGCCAAAAACGATTTACGCGACCTGGCCTTTTCGCTGGGAGCTTCAGCATTTGGGGTCTGTGAGGTGGGTGGTCTGGTCGAAAATATCCATCCCGAAATAAGGGAAAAGGCCAGAGAAATACCCTATGCCATATCAATTGGAATCGAGGTGCAAAAAGCGGTCATGGATACCCTGACCGACCGCCCCAATGAAATTTATAAGGCGCACTACAGGGCGATCAATACCCGCCTCGATGATATGACTTTTAGTCTGGCTCAGGCGATCTCAGGGAAAGGCGGTAATTCCATTCCTATCCCCGCCTCGAAAGTCCTCACCCGTTACCCGATGATCGGCCATCTCAATCATCGAGAATTTGCATACAAGTCCGGAATCGGCTGGCGCGGCAAAAATAATCTGCTGATCCATCCTGAATTCGGCGGGAGAGTCAGGTTAGCAACGATTTTGACCGATCTCGATCTTGAACCCGATCAGCCTCTCGATCAAAACTGCGGCGTCTGCAAAGCTTGCGGCAAACGTTGCCCGGCGGGAGCGATCGGCCAAACGCCGGAGGAATTCGATCTCGATAAATGCCGTGAGCAGGTGACTTTCTTTTCACGCGATAAAAATTTCGGTCACCTCATCTGCGGCCTCTGCCTTAATTGTTGTCCGGGAAAGAAAAAGGGTAAAAATGAAAAGCAATAAACCGACCGAAATCGAACCGGTCAAGCTTGTTTGCGGATTTATCTTTCGTCATCATGACCTGTTTGTTTCGGCCATCGGCAAGCTGGAGGATTTGTTCGGCCCGGTCGAGTTCGAAGCGGAGACATTCCCCTTCACCCATACCGAATATTATGAAAAAGAGATGGGCTCCGACCTTCAGCGAAGCTTTGTTTCATTTGAACAGGCGATATCGCCCGGTCGACTGAGCGAATGCAAGCTGACCAGCAACCGGATCGAACAGCAATTTCTCAACGACGCCGGAGGCCGAACAATCAATATCGATCCCGGAATGGTGAGTCTGGCCCACCTGGCGCTGGCCTCAACCAAGGACTTCGCTCACAGGCTGTATCTCGGGGATGGTATTTTCGGGGAGGTATCGATGCTCTACGAGAATAAGACTTTTGAACCGCTCAAATGGACCTACCCTGATTACCAGACCCCGGAGATAGTAGATTTCCTGCTGAGGGTGCGGGAAAGCCTGAAAGATTATATTATCGCTCTGCGGCAAAAAAGCCAATAAGTTTGGACCTTTAAAGGTCTGGATTTGTCTAAAACTAGTAGGTGAGAAACGAGGGATCATGGATAAATTCGTAATCCGAGGCGGAAAAAAACTAAAAGGCCGCCTGACGGTTGAAGGAGCCAAAAACGCCGCTCTGCCGATTATTGCAGCCACCCTTCTTATCAAGAAGGGAGAAACGGTTCTGCACAATATTCCCCCGCTGAGGGATATCAACACCATCATCGCTATGTTGGAGCATATTGGCGCCCGGGTTAGTTTCGATCAGGATTCAAGAACAATGACCGTCAACGCCGAAAAACTGGTTAACAACACCGCCCCATATGAGATGATGAGTAAAATGAGAGCCTCGTTTCTCGTCCTGGGACCGATTCTGGCACGGATGGGAGAAGCAGTTATCTCTCTCCCGGGAGGTTGTTCCCTCGGACCCCGCCCGGTCAATTATCATATAAAAGGCTTTCAGGCCCTGGGAGCAGAAGTTACTGAAAAGCAGGGAAATATCGTCGCCACCGCCAAAAAACTCAAAGGCAATACCATATATTTCGACCGCCCCAGTCATACCGGCACCGAGAATATTTTATACGCCGCGGTTATGGCCTCCGGAACAACCCGAATTATCAACGCCGCCTGTGATCCGGAAGTGGTTGATCTCGCAGAATTCCTCAACCGGGCGGGAGCGAAAATCTCCGGGGCGGGAACTCCCGACATTACCGTCGAGGGCGTCAGCCAACTCAAAGCTCTTGAATATTCGGTCATGGGCGACCGCCTCGAGGCCGGCACGTTTTTGATGGCCGGAATGGCCGCCGGAGGCGAGATAGAAGTCATCGGGACGGAAACTTCCCACCTCGAATTGGTGTTAAAGAAGTTAGTGGAAGCCGGAGCAGAAATAAAATCGACCGCTCAGGGAATTAAATTGAGGGCTGAGAGAGGGATTTCACCGGTCGATGCCGTAACTTTCCCATTTCCCGGCTTTCCCACCGATTTACAGGCCTGCCTGATAGCCCTCCTGGCCCGAGCCCGGGGAATCAGCCGGATAAGCGAGACGGTTTTCGAGGACCGCTTTTCCCATGTAATGGAATTGCGGCGACTCGGCGCCGATATTGGGATTGCCGGCAATGAAGCCACCATCAATGGCGTTAAACGGCTGAGCGGCGCCATCGTTATGGCTTCCGATATTCGAGCCGGGGCCGGACTGGTTATTGCCGGATTATCGGCTTCGGGCAAAACAGAGGTATTACGCGTCTACCATATAGATCGGGGATATTACCGGCTGGAGGAAAAGTTATCGGCGGCAGGCGCCGATATTAAGAGAATGACTGCCTGATCCCGAAAGGATATTGTTATGAGGAAGTTCTCGGCGCTTTTAATAATACTACTGGTAATCTCCGCTGTTCCAGCGGCGGCCCAGGATACCTACTTTGGCAAAAACAAGGTCCAGTATCGTAATTTTGAATGGAACTATATCCAGACCGACCATTTCGATATCCATTACTATGATGATGCCTATGAACTCGCCGATTTCACCGGCAAGGAAATGGAAAAAGCGTATTCGATAATCACCGAACAGCTTCATTACTATGTCGGACGGCGAATTCCGGTGTTCATTTACAGCTCTCATAACGATTTCCAGCAAACCAACATTATCTGGAGTATGCTCGGCGAAGGAACCCAGGGATTTACCGAAGCATTTAAAAACAGAATCGTGCTTCACTTCATGGGTTCATACTCGGAGCTCCGGCACTTAATTCATCATGAATTAACCCATGCCGTTATTTACGATCTTCTCTATGGACAATTTTTTAAATCGATCTTAAGCTCCCGGCGCCTCTTCAGCCTGCCCCTATGGTTCGCCGAGGGTTATGCCGAATATTCCTCCAACGGCGGATGGACCATGCAGGCCGATATGATGGTACGCGACGCCACCATCCACGGTTATTTGAGACCGCCTGGCTTTATGGGATTTCTGGCGTATACCGAGGGATTCGCGCTGGTTAAATATATTGCCGACACTTATGGGATAGATAAATTAGGCGAGATACTTAAAAGAGGAAAAGCCCTGGCGACGATGGACAAGGCTCTAAAATCATCCATCGGAATCGATTCCAAGGAGTTGTACGAAAAATTCGCCAAGGAGATGAAAAAACGTTATTGGCCCGATATTTCCCAGCGGGAGGAGCCGAAGGATTTCGCCAAACAACTTACCAATCATGAAAAAGACGGTTCCAATTACAATGAGAAACCGGTCTTCTCTCCTACTGGCAGAACCCTGGCAATTTTTTCCGATCGAACCGGATACTCCGAGATCTTCCTTATCTCAGCCATAAATGGCAAACGCCTGGCCCGGCTGGTGAAGGGCGAACGGAACGCCGGTCTCGAATCGCTCCGCTGGTACACTTCGGGGATGTCATTCTCCCCCGACGGTGATAATCTGGTCTTTGTTTCCAAAGCCAACGGGGAAGACGCCGTTAATTTTCTCAAAATCGACGGCAAGGATATCTATCTGCGGAAAAAGTTCGGTCTCAAGTCGATCATCTCCCCGGCCTGGTCGCCGGATGGTAAAAATGTCGCCTTTTCCGCTCTGGCCGGTTCTACCAGGAATCTCTATATGTACCATATTGAATCGGATGAATTGACACAGTTAACCGATGATAGGTACGATGAAATCGATGTCGCCTGGTATCCCGACAGCAAGCGCCTTGTTTTTTCTACCGATCGGCCTCATCCGGACGATTATGCGATAATCGACACCACCGAGTTTTTGTACGGCAGCTATAATCTCCACCAATTTGATATCGGGAGCGGTACTATTTCTCCTATAAATGTCGGCCCTGGTCAAAATACGGAGCCGGTGGTCTCACCGGACGGCAATAAGATAGCCTTTGTGTCTGACCGCAACGGTATTGAAAACATAAACGTTTATTATATCGACTCGGCGCGAGTTATCGGTATCACCAATACCCTGACCAACGCTAAATCGCCGACATGGTCGCCCGACAGCAAGATGATCGCCTTTTCAACTTTCTACAAGGCCGGATATGATGTCTACCTGATCAAAGATATCACTCCCAAAGGCGACAACGGCGTGCTGGAACCGACCGATTTTGTTTTGGGGAAATACGACAACAAAATCGAATGGGCTCGCAATTTTGAGCATGATGAAATCATCGTCGGATCAGAAGGTACCACCTTGGTAGACGATGTTCCCCGCGATGATCCCGATTTCCCCGAAGTGGGAGCCAGAGGGCGCCATCGCTGGAGCGAATTGACCGACGATGACCCCGCCGCCGACCTGCAGGACGAAGAAGGCAAACAAGAGCCGGACGACGAAAATGCCCCGGATGATTCCACCGCAACGACTGAGGCAACGGAGGATGAGAAAGCTGAAACCGAAGAGGATGAAGAATATGTTTACAACGCCCCGGTCGATGATTCGGCCTTCGAGGAGATGGAAGATCTGACCTCCGAGTCGGAAGAGGAAACCTTCGTCTTTGAACAATCGGTCGATAGTCTCAGCGCCGATTCGCTTGACAATATCCTGCCCAGCGGCGAGTATCGGGTCCGTCCCTACAAGACCAAGTTTACTCCCGATATCATTGCCGGCGGTCTGCAATACGATTCCTTTTTCGGTTTCCGAGGCCAATCGGTTTTTGTTTTTTCCGATTATCTCGGCGATCATCAGATCGTCATCGCCACCGACCTGGTCAATACCATCGATCAGTCGAATATCCAGTTTTACTATTACTATAACAAAATGCGAGTCGATTTCCAGATGGGGCTGTTCCACACCAAGAATTATTACATCAATACTGACGATGAATTGTTCTCCGATCGCTATTACGGATTCATGGGCGGTTTGTCATGGCCCAGATCAAAGTTTACGCGGATCGAACTGAGCACGGCGGCTATATTCATCGATCGCAAAGAATATGACGATCCCGAACAGGAAGATCGTAACGTACGCATCTCCGTCGCGACTCTCAGTTGGATTCATGACACTGTTCTCTGGGGTGTCACCGGCCCGGTCAACGGCCGTCGTTACAAATTTTCGCTCGAAGCGGCCACACCGGTATTCGGGACCGAATCGGTTGATTACTACTCCACCGAATTCGATTACCGGCAATACATCAAACTCGGACGGCCCTTCTCGCTGGCGATGCGAGCCTCCGGAGGATTCAGCGAAGGCACAATGCCTAAGCGGTATTATCTCGGCGGCAGCACCAACAAGGTAGGAAGGATTGCTAACGACGATGTCAATAGTGACGTCTACGAAGTCGAGAACCTGTATTTCTCCAGCCTCGTGACCCCGTTGCGCGGATATGATTACTATGAAATTGAAGGTACCCGCTACGCTGTAACCAATATGGAGCTGCATTTCCCGTTCATCGAATATTTCCTGATGCGCTACCCGCTGCAAATCGGATTAAGCCGCGTAACCGGCGCCTTATTCCTCGATATGGGTGCGGCATGGGACGATGATGCCAAATTTAAGGGCGGTTCTACGGAAAGCGGATCACACCTGGTCGGTATCAAATCCGGTTTCGGTTTTGGCGCCCGAGCCAACCTTGGATTTCTACTGCTGCGCTATGATATGGCCTGGAAGACCAATTTCCGAACGGTCGAGCCGCATACAAGACATTATTTCTCACTTGGAGCCGACTTCTAAACCAACCGATAACCCCTCATAATATAAAAAAAGCCCGCCGACTTGGCGGGCTTTTTCTTTTATAAACATCTTGGGCTGCAAAACTAACGACGGCGAGCTTTTTTCCGAGCCACAGGTTTCTTCCTCGGAGCAACCTTTCTCTTCGGTGCAGCTTTTCTCTTCGGTGCAGCTTTCCGCTTCGGAGCAGCTTTTCTCTTCGGTGCAGCTTTCCGCTTCGGAGCAGCTTTTCTCTTCGGTGCAGCTTTTCTTTTCGGAGCAGCTTTTCTTTTCGGAGCAGCTTTCTTCTTTACTACTGCTTTCTTCAGTGAAAGGGCGACCGCTTTTGAGCGGACTGAACTGAGCGACCGTTTCAGATCCTTAGCGATCTTGGTCGTTGACGTGCTCTTGTACGCCGTCTTCAGCATCCTGATCTCGGCTGGTGTCCACAGCTTGGCAGCGCCACCGCGCGCTACCGCTTTTTTCTTCACTACTCTTTTGGCGGCTCTCTTCGGAGCAGCCTTCTTGACCACCTTGCGCGTCACTCTGCGCACCGGTTTTTTGGCAGTAGCCTTCTTCTTCGGAGCGGCTTTACGTTTGGTAGGTTTCTTCACGAAGATACCCTCCTAAATGACGATTGCAGCATCATCATGCTGCAATCTTGGTTGATGGTGTGTGAACTCACTCTATTATGAATAGATAATCTTTTTTTCATCAAAGTCAACACAAAAAATCCTTAAATGTAATATTTTTCTTCTGCATCCTAAGCGCATCGATACTGATGCGCATCATTCATAATGCTATACGACGCTGCCATACATTTAATTGTTTATTCGAGGACAATATATACACAATATATGAGGTTGAGCCGAGTAACAATTCTGATGCATGATGGGGATTATCCATCGGCGGCATGATCGATCAAGCCATGATTAGCATTGCATCATGCCGCTGAACCGCCGGGTAATAATCATCGACCGCGGTAGGTGAGATATTCACGCCATGTTTCGGCCAGTTCTTCCAATTTTTTATCCGAGAGATAATTGATGCTTCCTTCAGGGAACGATCCGTCATCATTCATTTCACCGGCCGATATGCCGGTCAACAATTCCAGACCTTCATCGATATGCTTCACTGCATAAATATGAAATTTGCCGGCCTTCACCGCATTGACCACCTCATCTTTGAGCATCAGATCCTGCTTATTCTGAATAGGAATGAGGACACCCTGTTCCCCGGTGAGACCGTCGATCATGCAGACATCGAAGTAGCCTTCAATCTTTTCATTAACACCGCCGATAGGCTGGATCTCGCCTTTTTGATTAACCGATCCGGTTACGGCCAGGGCCTGATTGATCGGTTTCCCGGATAAGGCCGAGAGGAGCGCATAAATCTCGGTTGACGATGCCGAATCGCCGTCGACTCCGGCATATGATTGCTCGAAACAGAGCGAGGCGCTAAATACCAGAGGCCGCTTGCGCCCGAATCGATAGCGCATAAACCCCGAAAGGATCAAGATCCCTTTGTCATGCGTACGGCCCGACATGGCCGCCTCTCGCTCGATATTAATAACCCCGTCGGCGCCGGGTGAAAGCGAAGCGGTGATCCGCGTCGGCCGCCCGAAGGCATATTCCCCGAGATCATAAACCGACAGACCGTTGATCATACCCACCTTATGGCCGGTTACATCGATCAGATATATATCGCGCTCGTACATCTCCTGAATTTTGGTCTCAATCAGATTGACACGGTTTATCTGCATCACTCGAGTTTTCTTGACTGCCTCACGATCAACTTCGGTTTTTCCCTCTTTCCCTGCCAGCCAGGCCGATTCGCGTACCAGATCGGCGATATTGGTGAATCTGGTGGACAGGCGGTCTCTCCGTCCCGACAGCTTGACCCCATACTCGGCAACGGCGGCCAAACCGGAATGATTAAAGGGCGGCAGGTTGTCTTCCGACGTGATCTTCTTGACAAATTGTGTGTACTGGCCGATACCGCTGTGGTCATTTTCCATAACGCTGTCGAATTCGGCCTTTATCTTGAAGACCTTCTTGAATTCATCGTCAGCTCTGAACAACGTATCATAAACCCGGCCCTCGCCGATAAGAATAACTTTGACATCAAGGTTGACCGGCTCCGGCTTAAGCCCGGTACCGCCCATCGGAAAGGAATCGATGGTGGATATCGACAGCCTGCCGGTACGCAGGGTCCGCTTCAGAGTCGGCCACACATGCGGATCCCGAAAGAGATCGATGGCATTGATAACCAGGTAACCGCCGTTGGCCTTGAGTATCGACCCGCTGCCGATACGAGTAAAATCGGAATGCCACCCGGTAGGTTGTTCGTATACCCTCTCGATGGTCCCGAAAAGATTTTTATAGGTCGGGAAATCTTCGACGATTATCGGTCGTTTTCGCACTCCCCCGTTGTCAACCAGAAGGTTTACCGTAAACTGTGAGAAAAACCCACGGACTCTTGTCGAACCGTTCCTATCCGAATCGTCTTCCTCACTGCTGGGACGGAAAACATCCAACTTTTCGATCAAAATTTCATTGAGGTCGACCAGATAATTCTGCGTCTTCGGATCATCGTAAATATTCTTCAAAGTTTCGATTTTATCATTGATCAGGGGCACAACTATCGACGTGTCCAGTTTATGCAACTCATCTTCGAGTTTGCCGGAAATCTTCTGGCTGCCGCTCGATGTCGCCTGAAGTTCTTTGTATAATTCCTCATATTCGACCCTGATCTTGTCAAACTCCTCCGGCGTCATTTTTTCCTCTTCAACCGTTTTTTCCAGTTCATGCAATGCGACCGCTTCGCCGTTAACCACCGGCTGCAGATCGGGTCGTACCGCCGAACCGAATTGCAGTTGAACCAGGACAAATCCTTTTTCTTTCAGCTTGGTCTCGAAATCCTTGAAAAGATCCTTCTGCCGCGCCTCAAATTCCTTGATAATCCGCTGACGCCTCTCCCGGTAATTCTCTCCCGAAAATATCTTCGGGATGACCGTCACCAACGAATCGATAATATAACCGATCGCTTTTTTAAATTTCCGGCCCTCGCCCGCCTGGAAGTACAGTACCCGCGGTGATTCGGCCATTTTGAAATTGTTGACAAAGCAAATATCTTTCAGACTCGGTTCTTCGCGATCCTGGGCCCCCTCGAGAAGTAGCTTGACCGCTGTTGTGCGGCCGGTACCTGACAACCCGGTCACAAAGATGTTGTATCCCCGTGACTTTATCTCCAGTCCCAGTTCCACGGCCGACATGGCTCGACTCTGACCGATAATCCCGCAGCACGGATCTGTATCTTCAAAGACAGAATTAGAATATTCTTTTTCATCAAGATGATATTGCAGATCTTCGACACCGACTTCAAGGCTATGTTTTGCATGCGACATGAGAATTCCTCCAATAAGTATAACTATTATACATAATGCCCCATCCAAAAGTAAAGACCGACGGCCGTTTTTTTCAAATTGTCGGGCCGAATTATTGGCATCCAGGGATGGAATCAGAGGCTTTTAGGCCAACACGACATGAATATCGAATAATGCCGTCCGACAACCGGCATTCCGGTGAGATTAAAGCCCCAGATGCTTCGCGGTAGCCATGACCGCCTTTTCCGAGCGCACGACACAGTCGTTGAGTCCCACACCTTCATAAGCATTACCGGTGAATGAAAGGCCGGGGAAATCCCGGAGCAAGTCATTCATCTGCGACATGCGGGCCGGATGCCCGACCAAAAATTGAGGAATCCCTCGCTTATACCTAAATATGCGGATATAGGCCGCAGGGCCGGCAAGGCCAAGCACCGGACTGAGCTCTTCCGTTATTATATCCAAAAGTTCGCCGTCCGACAATTCTACTGCCCCCGGATCGGTGTCGCCGCCGATCATCGTCCGCAATTGTACCATCCCTTCCGGCGACCGACCGGAGAAAATTGATGAGGTCCAGATCGAACCGAGGATTCTTTTGCCCTGTCTGCGGGGAATCAAAAACCCGAAACCATCGAGATCATGAGCGATATCCTGCCGGTCGTAACCGAGGCAGGCCACGACAATCGAGGCGTACGGAATCGAAGCCAGTAATTTTGAAAGCGATTGATTCATCCCGGCGACCATATCGGCCGCCGCAAATGCCGGTGCGGCACAGATAACGGCATCGAATTCAACCGCCGCCCCACCTTCACGTACCACCCGGTATCCGTTTTCGGCTCGGGCAATCTCCGTGATCGGGCATCCGGTGGTAATCGCATCGCCATATCTCTCGGCGAATACTTCGATTAACGTATTGAGACCGTTTTTGAACGAGGTCAACTGTCCGCCCGGACCGGAGGGGCCTGACGATGACTTGCCGGATTTTTTGGCCGCCCTCTTCTTCGCAATCATCGCCTTGACCAGTGAGCCATGATCGTATTCCATCTTGCGCATGATCGGAAAACAGGCCTCCAGCGACAATTTTCGGGAATCCCCACCGAAAATTCCGGAGACCATCGAATCGACCATCGTGGCGGCTGCCTCACTTCCGATACGCCGGGATACAAAATCGAAAATCGACTCGTCATTATCCCAATCGCGGCGTTTCCTGATAAACGGTTCCGCCACCAGCCGCAAACGACCCTTAAGGGACAATAACGGCGACCGCATAAAGGCTATCGGTGACGGAGAGATCTCATGAAGACGCCCCCGATTATAGATATATCTTTTTCCTGCCGATTTGTCAGCCGGATCGAGTAACTCATCAGCCCCCAGTTCCGATACCATTTCAAGCGTCAGCGGAATGCGGTCGAGAAAACCGTTCGGCCCCCAGTCGGAGATAAAACCGCCGATCCGATCGGTTCCGATAGTGCCACCCAGTCGATCCTCGCATTCATAAAGAACCACCCGGCACCTGTCGCCGTATCGATGGCGCAGGAAATGAAGCGCCGATAATCCGGCAATACCACCGCCTATGATAGCTATATGTTTCATAAAATCCGGATCACTCGCCGGCCATCTTCTCTTCCACCAGGCCGGCCAGAAAAGTGGAAAAATTAATATCGTCATTGAAAGAGGCTGTTCTGGCGAAGTTCTTCACCCCGGCATTGTCGGCCGCCTCTTTTAGTTCGATGTCGACTTCATACAAAGTTTCGATATGATCGGAAACGAAACTGATCGGGACCACCACCATATCGGTGTTCCCCTGATGCGCCAGCATCTCAACCGTCTTAACGGTATCCGGCCCGACCCAGTGGACCGGTCCGGTGCGAGATTGAAAGGTCAGCGTGTAATCGTACCCCTCTCCCGCCAACTCCGCCGTTTTTCTAACCTGCTCCAGATACGGATCACCGCTGTCGGCCAGTTTCTGAGGAATCGCATGGGCCGAAAAAATCAGCTTCGGTCGAGCCTCTTCGCCCATTTCTTCCATCGCCAGGTCGATGTTTTTTCGCAATAGTTCGATATATCTGGGCCTGTCATACCAGTCCCTGACCAGCGACAGAGTCATATCGGCATCGGTCTCCTCCAGCCACTGATAGACCTCGATCAGGGCCGTCCCGGTCGTCGCCAGGCAATAATGAGGGTACATTGGCACGATAACCAGATGACGGCACCCTTCGTCGACGGCGGCCTCCAATTCGTCAGGGATAAACGGTTCGGTATAACGCATCCCGGCAAACACTTCGACATGGGGATACCGCTTGGATAATTCCCGCTTAACTCCCGATGCCGCCAGACGAGTCCATTTCAAAAGCGGCGATCCGCCGCCAATCATCTGGTATCTTTTAATTACTTTGGGGGCGCGCCGCGAGGCGATAAAACGGGCCAGTGGTTTCTGCATGATGGCTGAGAGCGGTAAACGGATGATATTGCGGTCGGAAAAGATATTGTAGAGGTATGAGCGGACATCATCAGTCGTCTCGGGACCGCCCATATTTAGAAAAAAAACACCCCATTTCTCTTCACCGAAATCGAATTGCTCGCCGGGTCGCTCCAGCAACCGGGGATGTTTCATTAATGCATCCAGCATTGCCGTCCCATTAATTAAATCGTGCGAGAAAAAACCTGACGGTTTTCATTGCCCTCATCCCGCAAATAAGCATCGAACACCATGGCGATATTGCGGACGAATAGCCTTCCCCGGGGAAAAACATTGATGCCGGCCTCCGTCACTTCCGCCAATCCATCGTCAATAAACTGCTTCAGGTCGTTCAATTCAAGTTCAAAATACTTTCGTGAATCGATATCGAAAGCCCGGTCCATAGCCTCGTAAGTAAGCGTGAAGTTGCACATCAGCGAGATTATGGCGCGCTGTCGAATAAGATCGTCTCGGGTGAGATTACATCCCCTGAATGTAGCCGGTTCACCGCTTGAGATCAGATCCTGATAATCGCTCAATTTGGAGACATTCTGAGCAAAGGCGCCCGATAATTCACTGATCGACGACATCCCGAACCCCAACGAATCGGCTGCAGGGCGGGTTGTATACCCCATGAAATTCCGGTGCAAACGCCCCTCGGCCAGAGCCACCGACAATTCATCCTCAGGTTTGGCAAAGTGATCCATCCCTATCTGCGCATATCCTTCAGAGAGGAATTTCTCAACCGCCGTGGCGAAGAGATCATACTTGTCCGTCATCGACGGTAAAGTTTCCGGGGGAATATGTTTCTGATGCGGTTTAACCCCGGGCAAATAAGCAAAACTGTATACCGCCACCCGATCGGCGCCTATCTTTATCACCGCATCGATAGTATCCGAAAAATTCTTGACATCCTGACCCGGAAGGCCGTAAATCAGATCGACATTGATTCCGGAGAATCCCAGTCGACGGCAATGATTAAAAAGGTCGACCGTTTCTTCAGCGGTCTGGTTGCGACCGATCAACTCCTGAACCACCGGGGTCAAATCCTGCACCCCCATCGAGATACGATTGAATCCGAGCCGACGCAGAAGTTCCAGATGTTCCACGGTCGTTACCCGGGGATCGACTTCGATCGCCATTTCCGCCTCGTCATCGAATGTAAAATAATCCGAGATCGACCCGAACAGCTTCTCGATTTGCGGTAGAGTCAAAAAAGTCGGCGTTCCGCCGCCCCAGTGCAGTTGGAAAACTCTGTTATTGTCAGCCAAATGCTCCGCTACCAGAGCCATCTCTTGACGAAGATGATCGATATAAATTTCGGCCCGTTTGGAATCTTTCGACACCACCGTCGTGCATCCGCAATAAAGACAGCGCGATTTGCAGAACGGGATATGAAAATATAGCGAGAGCGGTTTCTTTTCCGTAGCCAGACGTTTCAAACATTGGCGATAATCTTCAGGACCGAAATCGGATGACCATTCCGGTACCGTCGGATAACTGGTATAACGAGGACCGGGGCGGTCGTACTTCCGCAGTAAACTGCGGTCGATTTTTTCTATTTTTTCTTTCACTGGTCTCTTTTAATGTTGAAGGAGTGGACCGTTTCAACCACCAGCTTGACATTGTCGACCAACGCCTCCGGCTGGATACCGTGTCCCAGGTTGAAAATGAAATTATCCTTGCCGGCGACGGTCTCGAGTAATTCCAAGGTTTTCTCATGTACCAGTTTACCGGGACCGAACAACAGTTGCGGATCGAGATTTCCCTGTATCGTTTTCCCCGATAATATATTCATGGCATCGTTGAGATCGGTGCGCCAGTCGACACCGATCACCTCGCAGTCGAGTTCGGCCAGTTGTTTGAGATACGGGGCGGTGTTATTGAGGTATAGAATCCGCGGCACACCCTCGGTCTTGCAGATTTCGAAAGCCATTTTGATATAACGCAACGAGAACTCCTCGTAAGCATCAAGCGGGAGAATACCGCCCCAGGAATCAAAAAGCTGAACAACATCGACACCGGCATTAATCTGATCTTTCAAATACCGCCCGGTCTGTTCGGCCAACTGCCCGAGAAGCCGATGAGCGGCCTTGGGATGATTATAAATAAACTTCTTAATTTCGGCAAAGCGCGATGATCCGCCGCCCTCGACCATATAGCTGGCCAGAGTAAACGGCGATCCGCAGAAACCGATCAACGGAACGATACCATCGAGCCGCTTCTTGATCTCCTTTATCCCGGCGAGAACATACGCCATCTCATCGGCTGGCTCATATGTCTTCAAATGTGCGACATCGTCCGGTGTCCGCACCTGAGGCGTCAATGCCGGACCACCGTTATCGTACGAAACCTTGATACCGAGCGGTTCCAGCGGCAGGAGAATATCGGAAAAGAGAATAGCGGCGTCGAATCCGAAAATATCTATCGGCTGTTTGGTCACTTCGGCCATCAGCTCCGCCGAATGGCATAGTTCCATAAACGACACTTTTTCACGCACCGCGCGGTATTCAGGCAGATAGCGACCCGCCTGGCGCATAATCCATATCGGTATCCGGTCATGCGGCAATCCGTAGGCAGCTTTTATAAAATCAAATTCCGGCATATTATCTCCACAAATTCTACGTTTATCTGATTCCAGAGTTACAGGCTTTGCGCCGTTTTTCCGATAATCCCGGCGGCGCGGTCAAGCATATCGGTCGTATGTGCCAGCGATACGAACATAACTTCATAACCCGAGGGCGGCAGATAGATCCCCTGATCGAGGATAGCACGATGATGGCGGTTATAGAGATCGATTGCGGCGCCTTCAATTTGATCGGCCCGCCGCGGCATCTCTTTTTGATAAATCAGCCAGATTATCGAACCCTGTCGTACAATAGTACCCTGCACCTCGCCTAAGTTTTCTTTCAAAGCATTTTCAAAATAGGCACCCAGTTCTTCCAGGCGATTATATCCGTCTTCCTTCTCAAGGACCTTCAACGTCGCCAAGCCTGCCGCCATCGCGACCGGGTTGCCCGACAAAGTCCCCGCCTGATAAACCGTCCCCATTGGAGCCAGCTTATCCATAATCTCAGCGCGTCCGCCGAAACCACCGACCGGCATGCCACCGCCGATTACTTTTCCGAACGTCATCAAATCCGGTGTGATGCCATATAATTTAGCCGCGCCTCCCCAGCCGACCCTAAAGCCGGAAATAACCTCATCGAAAATCAAAAGGGCGCCATGCTTCGCGGTAATTTCCCGCAAAAAGTGTAAAAACTCCGGACGCTGCAAAAGTAAACCGTTGTTGGCCGGGATCGGTTCGATAATCACACAGGCGATATCATCGCCGTACTTTTCGAAATATTTTTCGACACCTTCCTGATCGTCGAGGTCGGCCACCAATGTTTCAGCCGCAAACGAGGCCGGAACACCTCCCGAAGAAGGTTCCCCGAAAGTCGCCAGGCCCGAACCGGCCTTGACCAGCAGGTAATCGGAATGGCCGTGATAACAGCCGTTGAATTTGATGATCTTATCCCGCCCGGTAAATCCGCGCGCCAGGCGAACCGCAGACATGACCGCCTCGGTCCCGGATGACACAAACCTGACCTTTTCCAGAGGTCCGACTTTGCCGGTCACAAATTCGGCCAGTTCAACCTCTAACGCAGTCGTGGCTCCGAAACTGCAACCTCTGGCCGCCGTGGCCTGAATAGTCTTTAATACTTTGGGATGAGCATGCCCCAGTATCAACGGCCCCCAACTGCAGCAAAAATCGATATAGCGATGCCCATCGCTGTCGATCAGTTCCGCCCCCAGCCCCCGGTCGATAAACGGCGGCCGACCGCCGACCGCTCCGAAAGCCCTTACCGGAGAATTGACGCCCCCCGGTATCACCCGAGTGGCGCGATCATATAGTTTGTCCGAATGCGGCCTGTCAGTCAAGCCAACCTCCTTTGAGGATATCACGCAGATGGTAGGTCAGAATAATATCGGCTCCCGCTCGTGTTATCGCTGTCAGGTTTTCCAGCACCAGTTCTTTCTCATCTACAACCTTTTCGCGGGCCATAAGTTTCACCATAGTGTACTCACCGGACACATTATAGGCCGCCACCGGAAGCTGCGTGAGACGCCGGAAATCGGCGATGATATCAAGATAGGCCAGGGCCGGTTTGACCATCACGATATCAGCCCCTTCCTCATCGTCCAGTTCCAATTCGGTCATCGCCTCGCGACGATTGCGAAAATCCATCTGATAACCGCGCCGGTCGCCTTCACCCGGTGCCGACTCACAGGCATCGCGGAACGGGCCGTAGTATGACGAAGCGTATTTAGCGGTATAAGCCATAATCAGAGTGTCGGTAAAGCCTGCGGCATCGAGTTCCTCGCGGATTATTTCCACCCGGCCATCCATCATATCCGATGGTCCAACACAATCGCATCCGGCTTCAGCCAGCGAGACCGCCATTTCAGCCAGAACCGGGAGGGTGCTGTCATTATCGACCTGACCGTTTTTGATCAATCCGCAATGACCGCTATCGGTGTAGGCACAGAGGCAGACATCGGCCGAGACAAACAATTCCTCACCATATTTCTGTTTCAGCTTCCCGATCGCCTGGGGAACAATGGAATCAGAGTCGACGGCCGCCGATGCATCGGCATCTTTATGATCGGGGACGCCGAAAATCATGATCCGTTTCAGTCCCGTTTTGAAATCTTTTTCAATCGTTTTCATCAGGGAATCGATCGATTCGCGATAAATACCCGGCATCGATTCAATCTCATGCTTGATCCCTTTGCCATCGCAGACAAAATACGGCTGAATCAAACCATCCCGGCGAATTCCGGTCTCACCTACCAGATCGCGGATTATTTTGTTCCGGCGACGTCTCCGCGGCCGGTACATCAGATCACTCATCATTCACCTCGTTTATATCATAGACTCACATTGAGTCGTCAAATTCTTATACGCATTTTCAACCATCGGTTCGATCTCTATCCCGCTTTCGGAATACTTCGCCAGACCGACCCAACGCTCCTCACGACGACATCCGAGCACCGCATGCAAACTCAGGTTTTCACCGTCTATTTCGGAATAAACACCCAGCGGAAGCTGGCATCCGCCCTCGAAGCGGGCCAAAAGCCCCCGCTCCAAACCGGTTTGGGTGCGAGCCGACGGATCATCAAGCTTCGCAATCACCTCATTGACCTCGGTATTATCCTCACGAGTCTGAATCCCCAGAATCCCCTGCCCCGGTGCCGGGAGGAATATGTCACATTCCTGAATCTGCACCTCAAGATCGGAAAGGTCGAGTTCCAGACGTTTCAAACCGGCAAAAGCCAGGATTATGGCATCATATTGCCCTTCCCTCAGCTTATTGATCCGGGTCGGGACATTGCCCCGCAAATCTTTTATAGTCAGATCGGGCGACAAGTCGACTATTTGACACTGCCGGCGCACCGATGAACTGCCGATTATTCCACCCCTTTTTACCTTCAAAGGCTGGCCGGGATCGAACGATTCTTTCCTGATCAACACCGCTTCACGGTTATCTTCACGAAAGCCGGTCGCCGCCAGAGTTAATCCATCCGGCATAGTGGTCATCAGGTCCTTCAGGGAGTGAACGGCGAGGTCGATATTGCTCTCCAGGAGGGCATCTTCGAGTTCTTTGGTAAAAAATCCCTTGCCTTCCAACTTGTCGAATGACAAATGCTGAATTTTATCACCCTGGGTCTTTATAATCTCCAGCCTGACCGGTATCGGGGTTATTTTCGACAGTTGCGCTGTTATGAATTCAGCCTGCCACAGGGCCAGTTGCGACCCCCGGGTTCCAATAACTATCTCTTTCACCTGCAATCCTTTACGGGAATACTCACGATTTCTGTTCGCCTTTATTAGGCCATCATTTCACGACGGGCATTTCGGTGACTGTTATGTCGTTTTATCATAAGCCCGATCAAATATTTTAAGTCCTATATATTACGGAACTTGGACCGATTTTCAAAAGATTATTCCACATTTGGGCTCATAAATGAAGCAAATACAGGATTTTGTTTGTCGTCTTTCCTATCGACAGAATTAATATTACTAAAATATCCGTTGATTTGTGCCGTTAACCCAATACCTATCAAAACATTACCTAACCACGATTTTTAGCCTAACACAAACTCTTGTGTACAAGCAACTTACAGGAATAATAAAACATACGTCAGAAGCTCAAATCTTGTCTCAAATTTAAATATCATAGTTGACATTCGGCGCGATGCTAATATATTTAGGGTGCCCTTCGGTGTGGTTGATGGTGTGTGAACTCTGCATTGAGGGTTATGCCCGGGCTTTTTAGTCCGGGCGAAAAAATTTATGGCGGTATCGTCTAGTGGTTAGGACGGGTGGTTCTCAGCCATCAAACCGGGGTTCAATTCCCCGTACCGCTACATTCTTGGCAGGAAGGCCGGTGACATCACCGGCCTTTCTGCCATATTAAAATTGTATCTTGGAGAATCACGGGCAGCAGGGTTCAGGGCCACCCTTGAATACGTAGGCAATCAGATAGACCGCGTCGCCCACATTGATGTCGCCATCGCAGTTGGCATCCGCGGCCTGTGGCTGGGCGGGCGCATCTCCATTGTTAAAAACATAATTAATAATGAATACGGCATCCCCGATATTGGTTTCGGCATCAGAATTGGCGTCGCCGCATACATAAGTGACCGGTAAACACAAGCCGCCTTCCGGAATAAGGATGTTCGGTATTAAGCTGGGCGTCGGGTAGTGTGTTTCAAACCACACACGCTCGAAGGGCGGAGAATAGACCGTATCTATGCAGATCGTGCCTACCCCATCCGGATCCGTTATGTGAGAAACGGTGAAATGTATGGAAAGGACGTGTTCCAATCTCCCGGGTGGCATACCGAGGCCGAACCACGACACTCCATTAATATTCAGGGTGTCGGGTGAGATGCCATCGAAACTGTACTCCTTTACCTCGGCACGATCTTCGAAGACGTCATTCATGGGATATATCCGACTGCCCTCGACGTCCGTGACAGCCGCGATACCATCGTAGAAATACATATTACCACCGGCTCGACTAATCCATGACCAGACGGTCCCATCATCCGACCAAATGCGGAAATAAAGCAACATCGAGACAAATGGCTCGTTCTCAATTAGTATCTGAAATTCGTATTCCCCGCCGACATACAGGGTATCTACTATCGCCGTTTGGTCAAATTCCGCAACTCTCATGCCCACCTGCATCGGCATATCGCAGACATCGCCGGTACCGTCGCTATTAGAATCGGCCTGGTCGGGATTGAAATTATACACGCAGTTATCGATATCATTGGTTAAGCCATCCCCGTCCATATCCACATCACAGGAATCGCCCTGGTTGTTTTTGTCAAGGTCGGTCTGGTCCGGATTATATTCAAGAACGCAATTGTCCTCTTCATTGGGGACGCCGTCCCAATCCAGATCATAGTCGCAGGCGTCGCCGATACCGTCGCCGTTTGAATCGGCCTGATCCGGATTGAATAAGAACAGACAATTATCTATGGAATTATCTACATCATCGCCATCATAATCGGTGTCGCAGGAATCGCCCATACCATCCGAATCGAAATCCTCTTGGCTCGGATTATACGCATAGGGGCAGTTATCGAGTTCGCATTCATTGTCCGGATAACCGGGATCACCAAATCCATCTTCATCGGAATCAACACACCGGTACTCACGATTATAGAAGATGGACAGGTTATGAAGAGCATTGACATAAGTGACGGCCAGATCAAGCGTTCCGGTTCCGGTAAGATCGGCAGCAAATATAGAATTATAGCCCCCATTACGTATACCTATCGTGGAATCAAATACGCCACTCCCGTCATTAAAATGAATCTGTAGGCCGTTGGTACCCCAACTTCCTGTGAGCAGGTCGATATCGCCATCGCCGTCAAGATCCCCTCCGGATACGCAAAAAGGGTGTGAACCGGCATTATATTCTATATGATCGGCGAAGGTTCCGTCGCCGTTATTTTTAAGAATTGATATGCTGTTGTAATCAAAATGATTATTGGCGCAGGCGAGGTCCGCATCGCCATCGCCGTCAAGGTCGGCAGCCATTATGATGCGTGGCGAGTTGCCTATCGGATAAGTCGACGGTGTCGAAAACGTGCCGCCGCCTTCATTGTGATAGACCGTAATCGTGCCTGACCCGTTGTTTGAATTGGCCAGATCAATATCGCCGTCATTGTCGAGATCGGCCGCACATATCGATTGCGGATCGATATCGGTGGCGAAGGTGGATGAGATAACGAAGGCGCCGGAACCGTCATTTGACAGGATGGCGATATTATTGGAAAGACTGTTGATGACGGCAAGATCGATGTCGGTATCGGCGTCAAAGTCTCCGCCACATACGAAATGGGCGCCATCGCCGGTGATATAAGATGTATCACGGATAAAACCGGACATACCGTCGTTGAGGAGGACAACTAGGTTGTCAGATTCAACATTAGCTACTGCAAGGTCGATATTGTTGTCTCCATCAAGATCGGCAGGGAATACACTGACCGGATTCAAACCGATCCAAAAGCCATGCTGCTCTGTAAATTTGCCTTCACCGTTATTCAGAAAGTACTTAATCGAATCGGCATATTGGCATACCAAAACAATGTCAAGGTATGCATCTCCGTTTATATTCACGGCCTGCACCGATACCGGATATGATCCGCCGAGACGGTAAATTGAATCGAGGAAGAAAGTACCCGGGCTTTCGTTGCTGACCCCGATTGTAAATGACCATGTGAAACCGTTTTCCAGATTTGCTCCGTCAAGCGACATAATGGCTGAAGACAAACTGACCAAAACAACCTCCCCAACGGCGAAATCAGCGCTCGGATAGAATGTAGCTGTCTTTTGAATATCATTATAGCTGACCATTCCCGGGGTGCGTCCCGTCATGGCTCCATTGACAACAAAGGTGTTTTCATTAATTGTCGTTTCATTGATGTCAGCGTTGAATGTTACTATAATATTGGAGCTTGCCGGTACATCCAAATCATACTGCGGGGGTGATAAGGTGACAATTTGGAGTGAATCCTGAGCAAAACCCGGGATTGTCCACAATATTGCCATCCATATACCAAGAATTATGGAATACTTCATGATCCCCTCCCGGATAAGCTAAATTAACATTAAACAGATACATAATTCTGGGTTGCGGATAGTACTCATGCAAAGAAGCCACTAATTATAATATATGGGCTAAACAACCCTATACAAGCAAAAAATACCCACCATATATACACTACCCAAGCTACCCTAACAATTTTCAGGGTTGTGTGGGTGATTACCCAGTTCTCGAATGCCCTGTTTTTGTGCACGAAAACGATATATTAATCGGCACTGATAGCTTCCATAGAGGTTGGAATCGGCGTACCGCTGCCAAATGTGAAAAGGCCGGTTAGATATCCGGCCTTTTTGTTATCTGTTAAGAATTTTTGGTTAAAGGCAATACCTATCTGCCAGCCCTATAGCATTCCGTTTCTTTCAAGAAATGGTTCGACCTTTGGCTCGCGGCCACGGAAACGCTTATACAGGGTCATAGCATCCTCGGTCCCGAGTTTCTCCAGAATGTTCTTCCGGAAAGAGGCGGCTGTCTTCTTACTGAAAAGCGAAGTCTCTTTGAACGCTTCAAAAGCATCAGCATCCAGAACTCCCGCCCAGCTATAGCTGTAGTAACCGGCCTGATAGCCGCCGTGGATGTGAGTGAAATACGTTGAGTGGTAGCGCGGCGAAATTTCGGGAATCAGGCCGATAGCAGCCATGGTCTTGCCCTCAAAATCAGTCACATTCATATTATTGGCATCCTTCAGTCCGTGCCAGGCCATGTCCAGAAAACAAGCGGCCAGGTACTCGACCCATGCAAACCCCTGATTGAACAAATAGCTGTTTTTAAGTTTATCAACCAGCGTAGCCGGAATTACATCGCCGGTCTGGTAATGCAGAGCATAGATCTTCAGCAGTTCCGGTTCCAAGGCCCAGTTTTCCATAATCTGAGACGGCAATTCTACGACATCCTGCGGGGCAAAACCGCCGCGGTAGGCGCTTGTGGAAAGAAGCGTGTTGAGACAGTGACCGAATTCATGGAATAGTGTTTTGACTTCGCCAATGCTGAGCAGTGACGGCGTACCGGGGGTGGGTTTGGTGAAGTTGCAGACAAGGGTGGAAAGCGGGATGACGCGTTTGCCATTCTGTACGAAGGCGTCGCGATAACCGCCCGACCAGGCTCCGCCCTGTTTGGAGTTACGGGGAAAGTAATCAGTGTACAAAATCCCAAGCAGAAGGCCGTCACTCTCCGTAACCTCATATACTTTCACCTCGGGGTGATAGACAGGAATGTCGGTACGCTCGACGAATTTGAGGCCAAAGAGCTTTTCGGCCAGAACAAAAACCCCCATTTGGACATTTTCCAGTTTGAAGTAGGGACGGAGCTCCGCATCATTCAGGTCATACTTGGCTTTGCGCAACTTTTCG
This sequence comes from Candidatus Zixiibacteriota bacterium, assembly GCA_030668485.1. Lineage (GTDB taxonomy): Bacteria > Zixibacteria > MSB-5A5 > GN15 > JAAZOE01 > DAOUTW01. The sequence continues at coordinate 43,745 of DAOUTW010000004.1, read as the reverse complement.
GCATAGTACCGCCAATCCCATGGCGCCAGTTTGAAACCGCCCTGTTCGCTGTCGATTATGGCCTGCATTTCAGTCAATTCTGTCCCGGCCCGCTCCAGCGCCGGTTTCCAAAGCCGCCAGAGGAATGAGTCGACAACTTCAGGAGACTTGGCCATACGGTATTTCATATAGAAAGCGGCGGGCGTCGGATAACCCAGCATCCGGCACCGTTCCTCCCTCAGGGTCATGAGCTTTTGCAGGATCGCTTTATTGTCAAAATCATTGTCACGGTTGCCGCGCTTGATATAGGCTTCATAGATCGCCTGTCGTTTATTTCGCGCGTCGGCATACTGCATGAACGGGTTACCGCTTGGCCGCTGAGTAGTAAACACCCATTTGCCGGGCAGGCTCATATCATTGGCCGTTTCCTCCCCCATGGCAATAACACCCTCAGGCAGTCCTGCCAGATCGGCTTCGTTATCGATCACGATATATGAATTGTTGGTTTCGGTCAGCAGGTTGTCATCGAATTTCAACCCCAGCAAGGAGTGTTCGCGGTTTATGTCACGCATGCGGGCCTTCTGCTTATCATCCAGTAACGCGCCGCGCCGCACAAACCTTCGATAGTAGCTTTCCAGCAGATAGAGCTGATCTTCCGTTGGCTCCAGCGTAATTCGCTGATCGTAAACGGCCTTCACCCGGGCGAACAACTTCTCACTAAGCCAGATGTTATCGCGGTGGGCCGACAAAAGCGGCGATATCTGTTTAGCGAGGTCTTGCATCTCAGGACTGGTGACGGTCCCCAGCAACGAGTAAAATACAGAAGTCACCTTATCCAGAAGTTGACCGGCCATGTCCAGAGCTACAATCGTATTATCGAAAGTCGCGGCCTGAGGATTTTTGACAATGGCATCGATTTCGGCCTGATGCTGTCGGATCCCCTCCTGGACCGCCGGCAAATAATGTGCATTCTGAAATTGATCAAACGGCGGAGTCTGGAACGGTGTTGTAGGAGTGACCAGAAACGGGTTGTCCTGGGCCACCACGGGTATGCTCAGTACCGCCAACAATAAAGCCATCGTAAGCTTGTCAAAAACTGTTCTTATCGCCAAGATGTAATCCTCTCTTCTAACCCGAGCTTTCGTAGATAAAAGTTCAAGACCAGGACTCTCGTCCTTCAGTATTTTGAATATGTAAAATATCTCCTCATATTGCAAGAATTTCGCTGTTGAACGGGATTGTTATTCTCGGAATTCTCAACATCCACAGAGGTTCGGAGCGGTGTACCACTGCCAGATTGGCAAAAAGGCCCCAGAATCGGGGCCTTTTGCTATTGTCCATTAATTATGAATCAGATGGCTACGGACAACACCCTTCCACCGGTGGTGGACCGCCCTTGAAGACATAGGCTATGAGGTAAACAGCATCGCCGACATTGGTGCCACCGTCGCCATTGGCATCGCCCCTACACTCAGGATCGGGAGCGGGGCCACCCTTGAAAATATACGATATCAGGAAGACGACGTCGCCAACATTGAGATCGCCGTCGCCATTGGCATCGCCGCAGACGCCACAAAGACCCGGTGGGCCTTGACCGATATACTGAACGCATGTATCCGAATTTTCGCAGGTGTCCGAGGCGATCCATGTTCGTCTAATGGTGCCCAATAAGAATTCGTCGGTGTAGTTTACGAAAGGTTGTGCCATACAGCCACCCAACACCAGAGGATATAGAGCCAGCGAATCGGGATGAGCAGGGCAGTTAATAGGAATGAGGGTATCTGAAGGGCACGTAATCACTAATGGTTCAATCGTTGGGGCAGGTTCGGGATTGAAACCTCGTATATAATTTGGCACATACGCTAATCGATCAAGTCCTTGATTCGATTCGTATCCAACATGAAAATCAGTAAGATGAATAAAATAGTAATTCACTACATGTACATCGATGTACGCAATACTTGTATACGCCTTACAAGGGACAAGCCATATAACAACAAACATGACTACGATTAAACGAAACATTATTCCCTCCACATATGACAAATACATTTTACTGTTTAAATCAGATGCAGACTATTATCATTTACATTTAATTATAAGAATAATCAGTTTATTTGTCAATGTAAAATACAATTAACCCTTGTTTGCCAATTCAGCCATCTGATTCTTGACACCTTTTGACGCGTAGAGTCCGGTATAGGTCTATCGGAATTGAATATTGTAATAATGTTTCGATTCCTCGCACCACTGCCAAATAGTAGAAAAGGCCGGAAATCTACCCGGTCTTTTTATTTATAAAAGCGGTACATATTGTACTCCACTCGCAGAGTGGATGAAGCAATTTACTCTGAGATGTCTAAAGTGTGGTAGACCGGCTCGAGACATTCAGTAACCGATGGCGCAGCCGTCTTTACGGGAATCCGAGGCTCCATAATATCGGCGAGGATTTGATTCGCGCCAAATTCCCTGATAACCACCAAAGACTCCGGAATCGGAGAGAATTTTATGACCCCTATCGGCGAGTTCTCTTTTAACCTTTTCCGATATGTTCCGTTCGAAACCGACCGACCCGGAATCGGTCATCTTGTGCCCGGTGGGAGTGGAGCTTTCAAGATGAGCAACCCGTGGCTGTTCGCCGGCCTGCTGTGGTGACATCCCATAATCGATTATGTTCATTAAAACCTGCGCATGGCCTTGAGGTTGAAAATCGCCGCCCATGACACCGAATGAGAATACCGGTTGGCCGTCTTTTGTCACAAATCCCGGAATGATGGTATTGAAAGGACGTTTATGTGGTTCCAGTTTATTGAGGTCCTTGGGATTTGGTGAAAAGAGGTGGCCCCTGTTTTGTAATGCGAAACCGAGATTATCAGGGACCTCTTGCGAACCGAAACCATGATAGATGCTTTGAATAAGTGAAATCATGTTTCCATCTTTGTCGGCTACGGATAGGTAGATGGTATCGGATGGCCCGCCCAACTTTCCGGGGGTTACATTTGTGGATGCTTTTTGAGGATCGATAAGACCTGCCCTGGCCTGTGCGTATTCTTTGGAGATCAATTGTTCCAACGGGACCTCGGCAAAGCCCATGTCCGAGTAGTATACAGCTCGGTCCTCATAGGCCAGCTTTTTGGCTTCGATAAAGAGGTGTAATTGATCTGCGGAATTGGATGCCATCGACGCCATGTCGAAATTTTCAATAATGTTCAGAATCTGTAAGGCGGCTATTCCCTGTCCGTTGGGCGGGAGTTCCCAGATGTCATAGCCCCGGTAATTCGAACTTACCGGATTGATCCAGTCCACCGAATGATCCTGAAAGTCACGCATCGAAAAACGCCCGTTGTTGGCCTGTGAGTATTTGACTATCCTCTCGGCTATTTCTCCCTGATAAAATGATTCGGCGCCGTCGCGGGCAATGATATCAAAGAATCGGGCAATGTCCGGATTCTTGAAAATCTCTCCAAATTCAGGTATTTTGCCGTGGGGTGCAAATGTCCGGCCCAAAAACTGATACTTGTGCGGGTCGATTTGATTCCAACTACGGGCAATAATTGGCGTCACGGGAAATCCTTCATTCCCATATTCAATCGCGGCTTCCATCAGGGTGTCAAAGCCGGCGGTCCCGAATCTGTTTCGCAGCGCATCCCAACCACTGACACAACCGGGCACACTCCAGGAGAGTGGTCCATAGGTTGGAATTTCCGTCAATCCCAAGGCTTGCAGATCAGATAATGTCCAATCGTAAGGGGAACGGCCGCTGGCATTCAGTCCGTATAGCTTCTTATCTTTTTCAATCCAAACGATGGCAAAAAGATCCCCGCCCGGTCCGCAACTCATCGGTTCGACAACGCACAGGATGGCATTGGCACAGATGGCGGCATCGATGGCATTTCCGCCGGCTTTTAGGATGTCTACTCCTCCCATACTGGCTAATGGTTGACTGGTGCAAACGATTCCATTCCGGCACACGACTGTCGATCGATTTTGGTTTCTATTTCGAATTTTCTGTTTGTCTATATTCATTCTGCAAATTCTCCTTTGCCATATGCCATTCCGCGAAGTTTATGAATCTCCGGGAATACAAGCCAGCCGATTTGTCGACCAGTCTCAAAATAAACCGGTGGCCGTCATATGCAAACTCATTTATAACTTGAAAAGCGACTTCCCCAAAAAAGCCCCCATTACAGATAAGATATTTACAGAGTTACACGGCCATCGAATACTAAAAGACTGGATATGAATCCAACTTTTTATCAAATGTAGTCTAACCGCATCACGGGCAACACGGCTCCGGGCCACCGGAAAATACATAATTAATCATGTAGACCGCGTCGGCGACGTTTACATCCCCATCACAATTAGCGTCACCCGATTCAATCGGATCAGGCGCCGGACCGCCCTTGAAGACATAGTTGATCAGGTAGACGGCATCGGCAACATCCGCATTTTCATCGCCATTGGCGTCACCGCATTGATAGGAGATGCATTCATAAGACTTAACGCGCACATCGTCTATATTCCAGCCATTGAACCTCAGCCCCCCATCGGTAGGCCCCATCACCCAGCGCAGGTAAACGGTGGATTGATCGGCGGCTATGCTGCTGATATCATATTCCATTTGCTCCCACTCAAGGTCCCCGATTGTCGCATAGTTTATCCATACCTGCGTCCAGTTTACACCATCGTTGCTCACCATAATTGTCGCTTCATCGTATACAGGCTGTTCGACACCCAGCCAGCGGCAGAAATTGAGGTAAACATTATCTCTGCCGGAGCAATCGATGGCCGGACTGGTAAGGTATGCCGCCGGTAGATTATTTTCGTAATCGCCATTTAAATTATAGCCGAAGACATTCGGGCCGTTGCACCCCTCGGTCGGATCGGGCACCGGATATTGCAGATCGGTTCCCCCCTGCCCGGTCGGGACACCTCTTTGCCACAATCCACCGGAAATCGACCAACCAAGATCAGATTCGAAATCATCCTCAAAGAGAACTACGGAATCGGAAATCGGCGTTAATAGATGAGGTGTACTTGGATCCGGTGAATAGAATATCTCACCGGCATTTTCATCGACACTCACACAGTACTCAATTGAACTCCCGCATGGCAATGGCGGTAAGGTCGCTTCATAAAGGTTCGGTGAGACTTCATCCATATGCACCGTTACCATACCACCCCCATCAACGGCACAATATATCTGCCCGCTTCCCGAAAGCGGAATTCCCTCGCCAATACCTGTTGCCAGGACATTGAAGGATACCGGGGTATGCGGAGGAATGCGCTCCGGTAAACCGTCGGGAAAACTTATTGCTATGCTCTTTACAGATTTTATCGCCACGGCGGGATCGCCAAACAAAGTAATTTCATATAATGTCCATCGTATCCCGGGATCATTGACATGGTAGGCGTGATCGGCCCTGGCGTCTGAAATCGCCCTCCCGATCTGAGGTTTCGCTTCCTCGGCTCTATAGACGGCATCCCAGAATTCCCGATTGAACACATGTACCGGGTGCCGAGTGCTGCGAGACCCAAGACCCAGGCGGGAATTGGCGACACAACCAAAAGCGCCGGTGGGCAGCACCGTGGTCACATATTCCGCCCAACAGTCGGTCAGGTCAAACTGCCCGGCACTGCACCCCTCTGCATATATGAAACCGTATTCCGTATTATTAAGCTGATAGCGAAGCATGGAGGTATCGGTGCGCATCGCATAGCCGGGTCCGCTGTGTCCGAGATGGTCGATTATATGGTATCCGGCATTGATACGAGATATCATTTCACTTCCCGGCCAGTAATTATTGGGCAGGATAGTATAGTCATAGAGCTTGTCGATAATATATTTGACTTCCGGAAAGGCATAAGTCATGAATCCGTGAGCATCGGAATAATCAACCATTTCTTCCATAGCATAACCGCCGTACTCGCCCCAGCCTCCGAAGGTAAGCTGTTCACCGGCCAGGAGCACTTTCTGCAGATACGGATCGCTGCTGGACGCATATGCCAGGGTCTTATTTACGAGGTTCGTAACCTCCTGTGGTGATCCCGCAGATACGCGACCTACATGGACTTCCGGCAATAGATCAACCTCTCCCCCTCCTTCACCGTCGGTCGGTTCGCCCCAGCGGGAGTCCATATCATAATTAAAGGTCCCGTCAAGACAGGAGAAGTAGAAATCTCCGGGCATATTGTATTCGATGGCGGCATCATCACCCGGCCATGAGACGACATACAGCTTCAGAGCCGGTATCAGGTCATCGTCCCCTCCCAGCAAGACGTATTGGATACCGCTGTTCATGTACTCTTGCCTTATATAATCTCTTATCGAATGCGCATCGCTCCCCCCGACCATATCCAGGGTATGGATTTCAGTTGACACCCCGGTTGTATCATGATAATCTTTGAGAGGCTGAAAGGCCGAAACCAACTCCGATGAAGTCAGAATCAACATATCATAACCCCTGCCGCCTGCTTTATCCACTTTATCATAAGTAGCCAGCGCCAATGGATTATCTATCTTGGCGGCAACTTCATCTCTATCCGAAGGGATATTTCGAAGAACTTTGCCGACCGATTCCGATGATGTCATCGTAATTTTAATCGTCATGTTTTCATAGTAGGAAAGTTCCCCGGTAGAAGGAATGTACTCCACCGGGCTGAGTCTCAAAATTTCAATTGGATAACCGTGCATAATCTGAAGTCCGACTTCCTCGAATCTATTTTGGGGGATGGCTGTGGGAAGAGAGTAAATCGACGGATCTGAGTAGACGGGCGGCAGGTTATCCGGTTCCGATAAAATATAGGGTTTGTCCACCGGTTCAATCGAAAAACCGGAGCCAACCATTATCCGCTCGCCGGTAATGACCTCAATCTTTGATATTTCATAGCCAAACGGAAGAAGAATATGCGTACCATAAACCGGCAAGGCCGGATGGCCAATTTGCCCTGCATTGGGAGATCCGGGCATAATCACTCGATCAAACAGTTGACCATCGATCTTTACTTTCTCTACTCGCGGAGATTCGAAGGAGTATTCCATCTCTAAAATCTCAGAATAGGCGGTCTGTGCAAACAGAACAAAGATTATCAATACGAGGGCAATTCCCCTGGCGCCCAAGGGTTCCCTATGAAGGTAAGTGGCTTTTTCACCGTTTCCAGTAGACATGTTGCTCCCTTCTGCAGGTAGATTTATCAATAACAATATAGCCAATATTGCGGATTCTAAAAGCGAAAACTCCTGAAGGAAACGCTTCCAGACTGAAAGCACCAGCCACATTTCGATCTGACTGGTGCCCCACCCCGCGACAGTCTGATCGCCGAACGCGGTCATTGCGAGGAGGCCCATAAAATCTGAGCGAAGTGAAGATGGGGCCGACGCGGCAATCTATCGTCGGGATTCCACCAAGCGCCCTAATTCAAGATCGTAGTTTCCCCCTCAATCCTTCTCTGCGCCGTCAGGAATCCTTTCCTGACGGAACACGCCCAGAGGTCGCGGCCACACCTCAAATCCAGACATGCGCGACAGTCTGATCCCCGAGCACGGACGCGTGGCCCGGAGCTCTGCTCCGGGTTTCTCAAGAAATCAGGTGGCTACGATCTTTGATTGCGGTTTACAAACTCAACTTTAACTCATCCGCGCAATAGCATCAAAGCGGCTTCTGCCGCCTGCGGATTAACGCCAACAATATCCCGCTCAGGATCATGGCGCCCCCGATATAAGTCGCCGTTGACGGCAATTCGGCAAAGATGATAGCAGCCAAAACCGCCGCGCCAATCGGTTCACCGAGGATAGTAACCGCCACCAGATGAGCGCGAATATACTTGAGGAGATAATTATAAAGCGAATGTCCCAAAATAGTCGGAATCAGCGCCAGCAGGAAAAAATAGATCCATGACTTAAACGGATAATCAATCATCGGCGAATGAAAAGGAAAGGCGATAAGCAGCAAAGTCACGGCGGCAATGGTATAAACCGGCAGGATATAATACCGATTATCAAGCTTCTGTCGGATACGACGCCCGACCATTAGATAACCTCCCGCAGTGATAGCTCCGATCAAAGCCAGAATATCACCCAGGAAATGATCGCCGCTGAGATTGAAATCGGATTGAGCGATGATAATCATGCCAACAAACGCCAGAGCCATCCCGATAACGGCATTGCGCGATATTTTCTCCTTGAAGAACACCGCCTCCATAATCGCCACGAAAAACGGCTGAGTGGCGACAATGATAACCGAATTGGAAATAGTCGTAAACTTAAGCGATGTGATCCATGCGGCAAAATGGAAGCCGAGGAATACCCCGGACAGGACCAGAAGGCCTTTATCGCGGGAAGACAATTTACGAAGGTGAGGGATCAATCCGGGAAGTGAAATCGGGGCAAGGATAACAACCGCAAAAGCCATCCGGTAAAAGGCGGTGGCAATCGGATCGGCGTCGGCCAGCTTGATGAAAATAGAAGCCCAACTGACTGCCAGAGTGGCCACACCGAGTGAGATATAAAGCAAAGCGCCGCGCATCGATGAATGATATGGCTTGCCAAGCCTCCGGTCAATTCATTTATTCCGCTATGATTTCCCTGCTTCTGATAGCCGCCGTGGTCATTTGGGGCATCTCATTCGTTGCCACCAAGCTGTGTCTGGAATACCTGACCCCGCCGCAAATTATTGCCGCCCGATTGATACTGGCTCTTCCAGTCATGTTTGCCGTGGCCGGAATAAAAAAACTGTCCTTTGGCTTTATCAGGCAGTACTGGAAATTGACCCTGGGATGCGGGCTGGTCCTGGTGGCCCATTTGCTGATTCAAATCGAGGGAATGAAAACCACCACCGCCACCAACACCGTCTGGCTGATAACCACCATCCCGGTCTTTATCCTGATCTTCGCGTTCGTCTTTCTCGGCGAGCGAATTACACTCCGGCAGGGAGCAGGCACAGCTCTGGCCGCCTTCGGCGTACTGGTTCTGGTGTCGAGAGGGAATCTGGGATCGCTCGAATTTATCAAATCTTACGGCGACTGGATGGTCCTGGCCTCATGCATCACCTGGACCATCTATACCGTCCTTGGCAAAAAAATCGCCGACAGCCCGCCATTGGCCGTTACAACGGCAATTTTGGCTGTCGCCGCCATTGTCGTCGTCCCGCCGACCCTGATCCAATCGGGCACGGCGGTTTATTTCACCCTGCCGCCCAAAATCATCATAGCGCTTTTGTACCTGGGCATATTCTGCTTTGGCTTGGCTTACTGGTTCTGGATCGAGGCGCTCAAACGGAAACCGGCAGGAAAGGTAGGGGCATATCTGTACCTGGAACCGCTTTCGACCATGATAGTGGCACCGATGATACTCGACGAATCGATAACCACGTCGCTGATCGGCGGCGGCATAATGGTTATCATAGGGGTCTGGCTGGTTGAAAAACGGGGAAAAGGATTGAGTCTTATGCGCTTCCGGCGATAAACCGATCAAATTATATCAAAAGTTGACCGCAAAACCGAGAAAGGTAGTCTTGGCCAGAGCGCCGGCCTCATCGGTATCGGGAATCCGGGAGACATTGAATTTGAATTTATCGAATCCGATACCGGCGCCATATGTAATGTATTTATTCCAGCTTCCCTTATCGTTAAAATACCCGACTCTCAGATCGACCAGCCGGTAAAGATTCAATTCGGCCCCCAAACTATATTCAGCATGCTTAAAGAAGTATTTTTTAAAATCCCCTATAATCATCCGATTAAAATCGGCAGCCACCGTAAATCCCAAAGGATCGGTATCCATTACGCAATAGGCAAAACCGATTTTTAGATTTCTCGGCAGAGGATCACCCACTTTGGTGCCTTTGAATTTGATATCGGGGCCTATATTTTGGACGCATATTCCGATTGATATCCCTTTACTTCGGAAATTTCCATAATCCAGAGCGGTTCGGGCAAAGCCGCTGGGATGATCTTCAAAGCTCAAATTATCATTGGTATATGTCGCATTGGGCACAAGATTAGTGATTAGGATGCCGAAATCAAGGCCGTAACCGGTCGCTGTCAAACCAAAATCCCGTCTTATTAGCTTGACATTTGCCCCGAAAGAAATTTTAGAAGTGAGTTTATTACCATATCCCAGGGTGAGGGCCATTTCATACGGAGTAACCTCTCCCACAACATATCCTGACGCATCGGTAAAAGTTATTTCATCATATTGCAGTCTTTGAAAGGCCAGTCCAAAGACGCCGATATTTTCAATTGAATATCCGACACTGGCGAAATAATGGCGCCAGTCCATCCATGACATCGGAAACCATTTTGCCGTCGATCCCTGAAAAAAGAATGTCTGAGCATCGGCCAGGCGGGCCGGGTTGGATAAGAATCCTGTCGGGTGGTCGGTTAGAGCGGCTGAAACATCTCCCATACCGGCTGATCTTATATCAGCCTCGACCAGAAGAAAATAAGGACCGACACCAGGGATATAGTACACGTCAGACCCATTGACATTGTCTTGCCCGGCCTGCATAGCGGATGCAAAGATGAATATTACAAAGATGAAAACTAACGAGTAACAAACGCCGCGATTGGTTTTTGAAATTTGCATATTTGATCCCTCCTCAATATGTAGGAATATATACAGATGGGCATCGATATGTCAAACCGTTTCTGGGACAACCGAATCGCATGAAAGGACATTCACTCGGCAATCAATTGCATAACACAAAAAGATGGGAAATGACCCAAGTTATGCCTTGATTTATGCCGCCGCTAACCGCTTATTAACAACGATGCGATCAAAGTCCGGGCAACATATCGAGAGAATGTCCCCGAAAACATATGCCTTTGGAGCGGCCATTGTCACCATCGGTGTCGTCGGGGTTTATATGATGGCAGCCAAACCGGATATGTATCCCTTTTGGACTATTTTCCTCTATTCCATCCCCTCCAACAGCGCCATATCCATTTTCCCTCATGAACCGGTCCTGATCTGGTATGGCAAGACAGTCAACACCCTCCATCTGGCGGTTGTCGCCACACTGGGGACGCTCGCATCAGGCTTTCTCGATTACAAATTCTTTGTCCCGATCCTGAATCTCTCATATTCATCCAAATACAAGGCAAGTAACGCCTATCAAAAAGCCCATTACTGGTTCTACAAGGCGCCGTTTTTGTCATTGGTGGTGGCGGGGTTTTCACCTATCCCCTTTTTCCCGTTCAAGTTTATGGTCTGCGCCTCGAAATATTCGTTCTGGAAATGGATGGCGGCCTTGGCTGTCGGCCGTTTCCCGCGTTATTATCTGCTGGCACTGGCCGGATATACGATGCAGATCCCGAACTGGATTATCTTCGGGACCTTCGCGGGTATGATCATTATGATCTACTACAAAAAGATTATAAGCTTGCTCTTGCGGCTGTTTTCCGGTATTTATAATGTCGCCAGAGGAAAACCGTTTAACCCTGGAAAGAAAATGGCTAAGAATATACCGATCGGCCTGGCTGTAAGAATGGCTGCACGTACCGTGAAAAACATGATCCTCAAGCGACCGCTGTGTATCGCTCTGGAGATTACCCATAACTGTACCGCTGATTGCTTTCATTGCGACAAAGGGGAACATGTCGATGATCATCCGGTCGGAGTTGCCGAATATAAAAAGATTTGTGAAGATATATCGCCCAGCATGCTCCAGATCGCCGGTGGCGAACCGCTGATCCGCAAAGACCTGCCCGAAATTGTCCGGGCTCTGCATAAACCGAACAAACCGCCGTTTTTGGTACTGATCACCAATGCCTCACTCCTGACCGAGGAAAAATACCACGAATTACGGGAAGCCGGTATAAAACACTATTCGATCTCGCTCGATTTCCCCGATAAACGGCATGACGAAAACCGTAAGATTCCCGGTCTGTTCGATCATCTCAGCGAAATCGTTCCGAAACTATTGGCCCACGGCAATAACGACGTGGCGATCAATACCTGTATCACCCGGCAAAACTACCCGCATATCAAGGAAATCGCCCGTGTAGTCGAAAGCTGGGGCGCCAAACTGAATTTTTCGGTTTACACCGCCATGAGAACCAACAATGACGATTTGAGCCTTCGCCACCCGGAAGATACGGCTAAACTAAAAAAGATTATCGATGAATTCTACGATCCGGCCAATGGCTACCGTTCAGTGATGACCGCCGAGAGAGTCTTCCGGAATTACCTTAAGTATTTCGAAAACGGTAGTTATATGCCGAATTGCCAGGCCGGTTGGAAATCGCTGGTGGTCAACCCTGACGGTCGCCTGACGCCCTGCGCAATGTTGATCGATACCCGCTATGGTAGCCGTGATGAGCTGGTCGAGAAATTCTCAAAATCGAATACTTGCGGCGGTTGTTTTGTTTCAATCCGGGCCAATACCGAAAAAACCGCATGGCAATTATTTACCGATAATCTGAGAGCGATGAGGCTGTCGGGAAATAGCACCGTGTCGGAGCCAAAACCAAATACGACTGAAGCGCCCGAAAAAGAGACCGAGGAAGTGTTGCCCAAATAACAGGTGATTGCCTGATTTGTAGCAGGAATTTATAGCTCTGCCGCCATTTCTGTAGACGAAATGGCGGCATTTTTATTGTCAATAAAAAGGCGGCCGCAGGCAGGGGATGGTAGCAAACGGCCGCCGAATTAGGTCGGGCTTAAACAAAGGGAAATAATTGACCCGACCGGCTGGGCCATGAGGGGGATGGCCCAGGACAAGGCAAAATATCTTTGCCATCTGTCAGGACGCGTAAGATTTTTAACTGTTTAACCTAATTTGAGAGTTTCTTTGTGGGAAGAAAAATTCAAGATTTATAAGAATCTGATAGTAACGCATGCGAAGATGAATACTACAAAAAAAACCCCGCCGGTTCCGGCGGGGTTTTAGATAGGTATCCTGCTTTGTCATTTAGCTCAAATAAGCCCTCAGCGAACGGCTGCGCGAGGCATGGCGGAGCCGGCGAATCGCTTTCTCTTTAATCTGCCGCACTCGTTCGCGGGTCAGATTAAAGCGAGCGCCGATTTCCTCCAGCGTCAACGCTTTTTCGGCATTGAGACCGAAATAGAGGTTGATCACCTCGGCTTCGCGTGCTGTCAGGGTGTCAAGCGCCTTGTCGATTTCGACGCGGAGCGACATATCAAGAAGCGCCTCATCCGGTCCCGGCTGGAACTCATCCTCGAGAATATCAATCAAGGAGTTATCCTCGGAAACCGAAAACGGCTGATCCAACGACAGATGCGAATTCGAGATCTTAAGCGTGTCGGCGACCTCGTTCTCGGACAACTCCAGCTCTTTGGCGATTTCATCAGGTGATGGATTACGCCCGTACGTTTGTTCCAAGCTGGATGACACTTTTCCGATTTTATGCAAAGTCCCGACACGGTTAAGCGGCAAGCGAACAATCCGGCTTTGTTCGGCCAAAGCCTGCAGGATTGCCTGCCTGATCCACCATACCGCATATGAGATGAACTTAAAGCCGCGCGTTTCATCGAACCGCTTGGCGGCCTTGATCAGGCCGATATTTCCCTCGTTGATAAGATCTGCCAATGATAAACCTTGATTCTGGTAATTTTTGGCCACGCTAACGACGAAGCGCAAGTTTGCCTTGGTAAGTTTTTCCAGGGCCAGCTTGTCACCCGTTCGAATTAGCCGCGCCAACCTTACTTCTTCACTGGCATTAATCAAAGGGGTCGACCCGATTTCTCGGAGATACAGATCAAGGGAGCGATCCTCGTCCCTATATCGTCTAGACTGTTTAGCCACTGACTTTCTGCTCCTCCTTCAATATAAAATTGGGAAAAATCACCGACCCGGCTTGATGCCGACCCAGCGCGTATTTCCCTCGGTGTCAATAACGATGAAAGAAATAGATTTCTTTCGGTCCTTCAACTTGACCACCGCTTCGCGATAGTCATGTATGCTTTCAATCTTGTATTTGTCGATCTCCAATATAAGTACGCCGGGAACTATGTTTCTATTGTAGGCTCGCGAACCTTTTGTTACGTCCACGACGATCACTCCCCCGTCAGGAGGGCATTCAACGCCGAGCCGATAAGCGATTTCGGGGGTACACTCGGTAACGTCCATACCCAGCCAGTTGCTCTCCGAATAGGGCATTTGCCGGGGAGACTGAACCGCCTGCATTCCCTGACTGCGATCACCGATAACGACCGGCAAAGTCAAGCTATGGCCGTCCCTGATCAATTCGAGCTCAATTTCCTTATTGACCGGAGTGGAGGCGACCTGAAACCGGAATTCGTCGGCATCATGAATCTCTTTGCCGTCAAATCTAACCAGGATATCGCGCGGTTTGAGACCAGCCTGAGCTGCCGGGGAACTTCGCACGATTGTCTCGAAGATAACCGCCGAGGAGTTCAATCCGTATTCATCAGCCATATCGCGAGGCAATTCGCCGGCAACAACACCAAGCCATCCTCGCGTCACCTTACCATGAGCGATCAGATCCGGCACCACGGCGCGGGCAAAATCGATCGGAATGGCAAAACCGATCCCGACCGAGGAGCCGGTCGGCGATGAAATCGCGGCATTGACGCCGATAGCCTCACCTTTCAAATTAAGAAGCGGGCCGCCGGAATTTCCGGGATTAATCGAGGCGTCGGTTTGAATATAATTTTGATAAAGAACATTTCCATCGCTGAAACGCAGGTTTTTGCGCCCTTTGGCCGAAACGACTCCGACCGTCACCGTGCGGTCAAGTCCCTGCTGTGGAAAGGGATTGCCAATCGCGACGACCCATTCTCCGATTTGCAGGCCATCCGAATGTCCAAAGGGAATAACGGGCAAATCTTCCCTGGGATCGATCTTTATGACAGCCAGATCGGTGGCCGGATCGGTGCCGACAACCCTGGCATTATATGTCTTGTCTCCCGATAATGTGATCTGGACATTATCGGCCGTCGCTATGACATGATTGTTAGTCAGGATATATCCATCCTCCCGGAATATAAAACCGGTACCGTACGAGCGCTGGGTCCGAGGATGGTTTAACCCAAAAAAGCGAAAATATTCTTCAAGGCCGCCGCCGTGATAGTTGGTTGCCGATTCGGCGGTAATATTGACCACCGCATCACGTGCTAAAGCAACTACATTTATAAACGGAGTCGAAAAATCCTCAGGGCGCGAAGAAGTCCGAGACGGCTCCAGAATGTCCGGACGGTCCTTAGCAACCGGAGTTGCCGGAAGATCCAGCATCGACGCTATTACTATGCCCACAAATGTGAACAAAACAGCAAATAGGAGGGAAGAAACAAAACGCCTGTTGGCGCCAAAAATTCCCGCTCTCAATTTTTACCCTCCAAAAAATAGGACAGCTTCTTATAATAAAACAATTTTTTTTTCTGTCAAGTTCAAATTTATTTTTCTTTTCTTCTTTTTTTTGCCTTAAGTGGCATAAACACCCTCTTTTTACTCATTTTATATCTTACTGGTTCCAGCCCCAGCCTCAATAATGTTACGATATCTGCCTGATTTAGGTTGTGATTATTTAAGGGAGTGTGTGAAGATTTTTACCGGGTCGGCCCTGGCATTGGGCTCACCAGGATTTTCACGATACGCTGACCTTCGATTTTCAGGACCTTCAACTTACAGTTTTTCCACGAAAGCAGAGTTCCTTCGGACGGAACCGACCCGACCATATCGTATATCATGCCGCCAACAGTTTCAAAATCATCCTGTTGGAGCTCGATATCGAGCTCATCGGCCAAATCCTCCAGCGGGCAGGCGCCATCAACCTCCAGAGCGCCATTGGCCAGCCGAACAATATCACGGCTCTGCTCAGGATCGTGTTCATCTTCGATCTCGCCGACGATTTCTTCCAGAATATCCTCAAGAGTGACCAGCCCGGCGGTGCCACCGAATTCGTCCATCACAATCGCCATATGAGTTTTGGTTCTTTTGAAGTCGGCCAGGAGTTGGTCGATCTTTTTATGTTCACCGACGCGCAACGGCTCGCGCATATGCTCGGTCAGCCTGAAATTCTGGTGGTCATGGTCGCTCAAGATCAGCAGGTCCTTGACATTGATGATACCTATAATATTATCGATCGTCCCTTCATAAACCGGATATCGGGAAAAACCGAATTTTCCCGTCAACTCCCGCACCCGATCGAAATTATCACTGCTCTCAATCCCGGTCACGTTGATGCGCGGAATCATAATTTCTTCGGCCTCGGTGACATCGAGTTGGAAAATCTGGTGAATCATTTCCTTTTCGTCTTCCTCGATGATCGGCGAGGGAATCCCGGCCGATTCGGCCAGCGATTCAATCGCCCGCTCCACGATATCGTCTTTCTCTTCCTCCGATATTTCCCGTGGAGTGCGACCGGATGAGATTTTCCCAAGTTGAGCGATGGCCGGTGAACTGAGAATATAAATCATGTTGACCAGAGGTAAAAATCGGATCAATTTCGATTTGGCCTGTTGTGGGGAAAGTCGCCGCGGAAGATAAATAATCAATACCAGTGCCGCTATCCAAAATGCCGCCAGAATTAAAACATATACCGCGATGGCAGGGATCAGACGATAACTAATAACCCAGCGAGCAATCTGCAGCCCCATGATACCGAGCCCCAGAGCAGATGAAATTCGCACCAAAAAAGCTACCTGCATAAAGGCCCTGGGATTGGAAATAAATTTTTCCAGTTGCCGCTTCCGGCCTTCGGATAAATCGGGGAAAAAAGTGCGAATCTCCTCGGGATCAACATAAATGGCATTCGAAAAAACCGAAACCAGGTACGCCATGAAAAGCAATACCGCCGAAACGACCAGGTATATAGCCAGATCAACCATTTTTCAAAAACCTGCCGAGGTATTTTTCTTCCCTGGTTCTCATTTTATTACCGTCACACTGCTCATGATGGTCATAGCCGCACAGATGAAGCGTCCCGTGGCAGACCAGGCGGAGGATCTCCGCGCGAAGTGTCACGCCATATTCCCGGGCCTGCCGTCGAGCGGTGTCAATCGAAATATATATTTCTCCAAGGATGTCGAGTTCGGGATCACCGGCGAATGAGAGGACATCGGTCGGCCGTTTGCGGCGCCGAAATCGAAAATTCAAATCCTTCAGCGCGGAGTCGTCGGAAAAGACAATGTTAACCGAGAGTTTTTGTTTTTCGCCTCTGAGAACCAAATCGGCCAGAGCGGTCGCCTCCCGCCGCGGAAGGCGGCCTCGTTGATTGGAGAATAAACTGCTCTCGCCCATCAAACCGAATCCTCTTCTTCCTTTTTCGGATAGGGAATCCGGTGGTGGAAAACACCGATCAATATAGAAACGAACGCCTCTCTGATATCGTTCAAATCTTTCAGGGTCAGATCGCAGTTGGTCAGCTCTCCCGATCCGAATTTATCGTTGATTAACCTCTGTATCAGGTTTCGGATCCGGGCCGAGGTAGGATCGTCCAGAGTACGGCTGGCCGCCTCCGTGGAATCAGCCAACATGACAATCGCGGTTTCCTTCGACTGCGGTTTCGGCCCCGGATAACGGAACTCATCCTCGGAATTGATCGGCAAATCCATTTCCTTCGCCTTATTATAAAAATAAGACATCATGGTTGTGCCGTGATGCTCCTCAATAAAACTAAGGACGGTATCGGGCAGACCGGCCTCCTCACCAATAATACGACCCTTTTTGACATGCGATGCCAGAACCAGGGCCGACATCGTCGGATTGAGCGATTCATGCTTCGATTTGATCCCCAGTTGGTTTTCCACAAAGTATTCCGGTATTTCCATCTTTCCGATATCGTGATAATACGCTCCCACCCGAGCCAGAAGAGGATTGGCATCAATCGCCTTGGCTGCCGATTCGGCCAGATTACCGACAATTATAGAGTGATGATAAGTACCGGGTGCTTCCATCGCCAACCTCTTGAGTAAAGGTTGATTCAGGTCGGCCAGTTCCAGTAGGGTAATATTGGTCGAAAAACCGAACAGCGATTCGAACATCGGCAGTAAGCCGATCGTCAGCATCGGGACCACGAATCCGTTGATTAATCCGTATCCGCAATAGGTGAGAACCTCTCCCGCCGGCGACAGTTTAAGAGACTCCACGACAAAAGCGATAACGACATAGGTCAATGACAAAAAGATGATTATGCGGTAAAATTCGCTTCGCCGCCTGACATCACCGGCCGAAAAGCAGGCCACGACACCGGCGATGGAGGTAATCAGAGTAACGGTAAAGTTGAATCGGCTCAATACTCCCAGAAGAATCGCGACCAGGAGAGTGACGACCACCCCCAGTCGAGCGTCGAAAAGGACCGTGATAAGAATTGATAGAATGGCAATAGGATAGATGTAAACCGATTGCGATAGCTGTACCCCGATAAAATTAACCAGGAACAGTTGCAGACCGATTATCAACAGGATGGCAAAAAGCTTGTTATTCGACCAGTACACATCGGGTCGGAAATGATAAAAGAAGAGCAGCATCAAAATGAATATTGTCGCTATCAGGACCAGTCGGCTGATAAACGGCAGGATGGCGCTGAACCAACCCTGAGCCGCCGCCAGCCTTTGCACCTCTCCTGCGTAAGCCGATAACAGGCGAGCCTTTACGGCGTCGACACGAGCCCCTTGACGGATCAGAATATCGCCCTTTAAGACACTGTCTTCGACAATTGGAATCACAGTTATGGCGCTGTCGCGGGCTGCCCGAGTGGCTATCTCATTATAGATGGCATTCGGCTGGATAAAGCTACGGCCGATTTCATAATAAAGCTCGATCTCGTCATCGGATAAACTTTCAACCAGATTTAGCGATTCCAATAGACGATTGTAAGAACCCTGCAAACCGATGAGTTGATTGCGAGTCATCAGAAGATCACGCTTCTTTTTCTTCATAATGATCGAATTGTAATCTCTGGACGGCAGCGTTTCCAAACGATTGATGACCCCGAAGTAATAAACATCGTCAGTCAGGATTGAATCCAGCACCGGTGCCATATATTTTCGAGATTCGGTGGCAGCCAGCCGGGGCAGGAGATTTTCGGGAACAACCGGGAATTCGTTCGCAATCTGACGGATAACGTCGTATGTGGCCTGTAAGGTGTCCAACGGCAACATCTGATTTAAGCGGGCGAACAGCCTATGCAAATTATCGCGACTCGAGACGACTATTTCGTCATTATAATCGACAAGGAGGGGAGTGCTGATGGCCGCCAGCCTTCGCTCCTCTTCGAGGTCGGAACGGTTCTTGAGAATACTGAAGGAAAAATCGGCGATAATATTTCGCGGCGCTATTTCGCTTTCACGGGGAACATCCAGAGGCCCGCGAAGGTCCCCCGGCGAATAGAACAGAGCGATCAGGAAAACAACAGTGATACCCATGAGATATTTCACAAGTACCCGGCTGCGACGGCGAGCCGCCACCATGTTGATTTCTTCTTTGACTTTAAACAGTCGTTTGATTGACCGTTTTATTTTTAAAATTGGCTTTCGCATCCCTGTTTTGCGACGACGTCCTTACTTTTTGTCCCTTTTGCCCCTGGTTTTGCCCTCATAGCGGGCGTAGGCGTCGATTATATCCTGGACCAGACGGTGCCTGACCACATCCTTACTGGATAGATAAATAAACACAATCCCTTTCAATCCCGCAAGGATTTGCTGAATCTTTACCAGACCTGAAACTATCTTCTCATCAAGGTCGATCTGAGTGATATCGCCGGTAATTACCGCCTTGGAGCCTTCACCGAGCCGTGTCAGGAACATTTTCATCTGCGAAATGGTCGTGTTCTGAGCCTCATCGAGGATAACAAATGAATTATTCAGGGTCCTCCCACGCATAAAAGCCAGCGGACAAATCTCGATAATACCGAGTTCAATCATTTTCGAAATCTTTTCCGCCGGCATAAGTTCATGCAGGGCATCATATACCGGCCGCAGATAAGGGTCCACCTTGGCTTTGATATCGCCTGGAAGAAACCCCAGCGATTCACCCGCTTCAACCGCCGGACGGACAAGAATTATTCGATTTTTCCGTTTCGCTTTTAATTCGGCCACTGCCTGAGCCACAGCCAGATAAGTTTTTCCCGTTCCGGCCGGACCGATCGAAAAGACAATATCATTGTCCTCAATCGCTTCCATATATTTCTTCTGACCGACCGTTTTCGGTTGGATCAGGGTGGCGGCGGCGCCGTTTGCAACTTCGCTGAGCAATTCGGCCGGGCCATGCCCCTCTTCTTTGACCATGTCGATGGCATAAATCAAGTACCGTTCCGAAAGCTCCTGCCCCATATTGGTTCGCAGGATCATATCCTCAAGAAGACGCACGACGTTTTCGACTTCCCCTCGACCGCCCTCAATAACTACCGATTCACCCCGAGCGACAATCTTGACGTCAAAACGTGATTCTATAACACGGATATGGAGGCTGTTCTGCCCGAACAGGACACGCTGATCGATATCGGCGATATCGACCGACTTCGTAATATGTTTGCCGGCAGTCGTCATTTACGTCTCCGGCTTATCCACAATTGAAAGTCCCAGTTCTTTTAACTGATCTTCGTCGATAGCCGAGGGGGCGCCGTCCATCAATGATGAAGCATTGGTCGATTTCGGGAAGGCGATAACATCGCGTATGGAATCGGAACCGGTCATCAAAGCCACAATCCGGTCCAGTCCCGGAGCCAGCCCGCCATGAGGCGGCGCGCCGTATTTCAATGCGCGCAGGAGAAAACCAAACATCTTCTCGGCCCGCTCATCGGACATACCGAGAATATTGAGAATCTTTTTCTGCATTTCACTGCGGTGGATACGGATTCCGCCGGAAGCGATCTCGCTGCCGTTGAGAACCAAGTCGTATTGCTCGGCTCTCATCCGTCTCCATGGGTGATTGAGATCGGATCTCTCCATGTCGGTGGAAAACCCCTCTTCGAACAGGTCCATGTCCTCTTCGCAGGGGCTGGAAACTATATTATGCATGGAATTAAGAGCACCCGATTCGTCATCGTATTCGAAAAGAGGGAATCTGGTTACCCACAAAAATTCCCATCGCGATTTATCGATCAATCCGGCGCTTTTGCCTATATGCAGGCGAAGCTGACCTAGAATCGATTCGGCTTTTATCGGCATATCGGCGATAATCAAAACGGCATCGCCCGGCTCAACCTCAGCCCTGGCAAATATCTTTGCCGCCGTCTCTTCTCCCACAAATTTCAATATCGGGCTCTTGTCTCCCGTGTCGCTGCGCAATATATAAGCCAGTCCTCCGGCGCCATTCTCGCGGGCCAGAGCATCCAGTTCACCGATCTGCTTGCGGGAAAGATTGCCGCCGCCTTTATAGGTAATCGCCTTGACATGTCCGCCTTTTTCCAGGGTCGAGGTAAAAACCTTAAAATCGCATCCGGCAACGACATCGGCCAGATCGACGATTTCCATTCCGAAACGGAGGTCAGGCTTGTCGATACCCCAGCGATTCATCACTTCTTCATAGGTGTACCGGGGGAAAGGCGTTTTAATTTCAATCCCGAGAACCTTTTTCCACAGATATGTCATCATACCTTCGGCTACCGCAAAAACATCATCAGGGGTGACAAACGACATTTCCATATCAATCTGAGTATGTTCCGGCTGACGGTCGGCACGTAAATCCTCATCCCGCAGGCATCGGGCAAGCTGAAAGTATTTATCATATCCGGAAATCATCAGTATCTGTTTCATAAGTTGCGGAGATTGCGGCAGGGCGTAAAATCGACCCGGCTGCACCCGACTGGGCACAACATAATCGCGCGCCCCTTCAGGGGTCGAACGGATAAGCATCGGGGTTTCGATTTCATAAAACCCCTCGCCCGTTAAATACTCCCGAATCGCCATGGTTGATTCGTGGCGAATACGAAGTTTCTCCTGAAGCGGATTGCGCCGAAGATCCAGATAACGGTATTCCAACCGTAGTTCCTCGCGAGCGTTGGTTTCATCGGCGATTTCGAATGGAGGTGTCTCCGATTCGGCCAGGATTTCAATTATATCGCATTCAACCTCGACCCCGCCGGTTTTCATTTTGAGGTTTACTGTCCCTTCAGGGCGGGCATTGACAACACCTCGCACGGCAATTACAAATTCATGGCGGCAACTGCCGGCTTTTTTAATAACATCCTCGGAAACATGCTCCGGATGGAAAACCACCTGAGTGATGCCGTAACGATCACGCAGATCGATAAAGAGAATCCCACCAAGGTTGCGATACTCCTGGACCCAGCCGTTAAGTGTCACCTGTTGACCGATGTGTACCTCGGTCAATTCACCGCATGTGACAGTGCGTTTAAACTCGGAAAATCTTGCCAACTATTTATCTCCAATAACTTTAGGCCGTTTTACGGCCTTTCTTATTCTTGATTCGGAACTTTGGCGCCAAAGGTTTACCGCCTCCGTATCAAAAGTAATACGAATTTTCTTCGAAAAACTATTTAATATGTTATACAAAGTCAATAGTCCGCCCGATCTTTTGAGTTTCATTTGCGTTATAGAAAATGAATAGCAGGACTTGACCTGAGTGATGTAAATCGCTATAGTCTCTTGATTTTTTAAGGATGTGACCGATAAAAAAAGACAATGGGATACAATATATCACGACATATGGACTCCGGGCTGATCAAGCTCGATATGCAAACCGTTCTGCCGGAAATGGCCGAAAACGGCAGCCGCAAGAAATGGATTATCGAATCCAAAGAACTGCTGCTGTCGGAACTGGTTGACGTACTCGATCCGGCCGGTAAAATCGGGAACCGTAAAAAACTACTGCTCGATTTTATCAACCGGGAAAAGAAAGCCTCGACCGGGATCGGCAAAGGTTTTGCCATCCCTCATATCCGATCAATGCAGGCCAAGGAATTTATGATCGGATTCGCGCGCCATCGCGATGGGTATGAGTTTGATGCCATGGACCAGGAACCGGTCAATTTCTTTTTCGTTATGGCCGCCCCGCCATACGATGATTCTCTCTATTTAAGGGTTTTCAAAGCTATATCGGAATTAGTCTGCTTTGATGACTTTGCCAGGCAATTGATGTCTGTAGAAAAACCGTTCGACGTCATCCGCATCATAAAATCACTCGAATAAGAAATCTTCGTTAATCGGCAACTGTCAGTCAGTCTTCAATTTATATCTACGCCAAATCGTATTGTTAAGGCAAAATAGATTAAAAATATTTTGCTTGAAATGCCCTGAGCTTTTGCCTATTATGAAATTCTTAACCTGTTAAGGTAGATGTATGTATACTAAAAAGAGAACTATCGCACGCGAAGTCAGTTTCAGCGGTATCGGATTGCATACCGGCGAGAACTGCACCATAACCTTCCGCCCCACCGGGTCGGACCACGGCATCAAATTCCGGCGCTCGGATATTCCCGATTCGGAGCCGATGCCGGCCGATATAGATCATGTTATCAGCATCGATCGCGGTACCACCATCGGCATCGGTGATGTCAAGGTATATACCGTGGAACATGTCCTGGCGGCCCTGACCGGCCTCGGCATCGATAATATTTTAATCGAACTTGACGGCCCGGAACCGCCGGTTGGCGACGGTTCGGCTCAGCCTATTGTCAATGCGCTGCTGGAAGCCGGTATTACCAAATTTGACGTTGAAAAGGAATACCTCGAAATTGATACGCCGATGTCATATTCCGAGCCGGACCGCAAAGTCGATATCATCGTTACTCCCTCGGACGATTTCCGAATAACATTTATGATAGATTATCCCAACCCGGGACTAGGCACACAATACACCTTTGTGGGTGACCTGGAGGAGGAATTTGTTAAGGAATTCGCTCCGGCCCGGACCTTCTGCTTCCTGTCGGAAGTGGAAACACTTAAAAATCAGGGGCTTATCAAGGGCGGGGGGCTGGAGAGCGCCATCGTTTTCTCCGACGCCACCAACGATGCCGATGAAATTCCACGAATTAAGAAAGCGCTCGATATAATCGGCGATGCCTTTGTCGGAAAAACCGGGATCATCAACGATATTCCCTTGAGATTTGACAACGAACCGGTTCGGCATAAAGCCCTCGATTTGATCGGCGATCTGACCCTGATTGGCGTACCGATCAAAGGCCATGTCCTGGCGGCCCGATCGGGTCACAAGGCCAACGTTGCCCTGGTAAAGAAGCTGCGCTCGCTGTATCATAAGAAAAAAATCGCCAGCCGCTTCCAAAAGAAAAAATCGGATGCCTTTCTCGATATCAACGGGATCATGAAAATTATGCCCCACCGATATCCGTTCCTGATGATCGACCGCATCCTCGACCTGGAACCGGAAAAAAAAGTCATCGCGATTAAAAACGTGACGATTAACGAGCCGTTCTTCATCGGCCATTTCCCGGATCATCCGATCATGCCGGGCGTGATGATCGTCGAGGCGATGGCCCAGGCCGGCGGCGTACTGC
This sequence comes from Candidatus Zixiibacteriota bacterium, assembly GCA_030668485.1. Classification (GTDB taxonomy): domain Bacteria; phylum Zixibacteria; class MSB-5A5; order GN15; family JAAZOE01; genus DAOUTW01. Next base: position 19,367 of record DAOUTW010000004.1, on the reverse strand, counting down.
TTCTGAACGCCATCGAAAACCCGGAAACAAAAGTTGTCTATTTTATGTCAATCGACAAAGTCAAGTTTCGCAAACCGGTAATCCCCGGCGATCAACTTCGTTTCGAACTGGACATGCTCTCTTTCCGCCGCAATACCTGTCGCATGCAGGGTAAAACCTATGTCGACGATGCCCTGGTGGCGGAAGCAACCTTTATGGCGGCGGTGATAGATCGATGATACACAAGACAGCCATTGTTTCTCCGAAAGCCGAACTTCATGAATCGGTCGAAGTCGGAGCCTATGCCATCATAGAAGAAAACGTTCAAATCGGTGAGAGAAGCCGAATCGCCTCCAATGCCCTGATCGCTTCGGGCGCCCGTATCGGGAAAAATGTCACCATTTCGCACGGCGCGGTCGTGAGCACCGTCCCCCAGGATCTGAAGTTCGAGGGCGAGGAATCGGTCGCCAATATCGGCGACAATACCATACTGCGAGAATATGTAACCATGAACCGAGGCACCAGCGAAAGCGGATCATCCGATGTCGGCAGCAACTGTTTGCTTATGGCGTACGCTCATGTCGCCCATGATTGTAAAATCGGCGACCATGTTATCATGGCCAATTCGGTCAACCTCGGCGGACACGTTAAAATCGATGATTATGCCATCGTCGGCGGCATCGTACCGGTTCACCAGTTTGTACAGATCGGTTGTCATGCGATGATCGGCGGCGGATTCCGGGTCGCTCAGGATCTCTGCCCATACGCCGTGGCCGGCGGTTACCCGCTCAGTGTCAGGGGTCTGAATCTGGTCGGGTTGCGCCGTAGGAATTTCCCTAGAGAGACGGTTAAAATATTGCGGCAGGTATATAAGCTGCTGTTTTCATCAAGTCTGAATACCAGGCAGGCAGTTGAAAGAATTCAGCAGGAGATTGAAATAATCCCGGAAGTGCAGAATATCCTGGACTTTATCAAAAGGTCGGATCGAGGTTTGGTCAAATAGATTAACGTAGCAGTTTTCACCACCGGCAGGTGGAATGCCACCCGCACGCGGGTGGCTTTTGTTTATGGGGAGCGATGAGTAAAATTAAATATGCAGTCATCGGCGTCGGTGCTCTGGGCCGACACCATGCCCGATGGGCGTCACAAATCGATGCTTTCGACTTCCAGGGCGTGTATGATATCGATCCGGCGCGATCCGAGCAGGTGGCGGCGGAATTAAATTGTCCGAATTTCGAATCTCTCGATGCCGCCCTGGCCGCAAGCGATGCCGTATCAATTGCCGTCACCACCTCTGGTCATTACGATGTCGCCCGGAAGGTAATCGAAGCGGGCAAACATCTTCTTATAGAAAAGCCGATCACCGCCACTCTCGATGAAGCCGATAAAATAATTTTGGCAGCCGAATCCAGAGGAGTGAAATTGATGGTGGGGCATATTGAAAGATTCAATCCCGCCTTTGAGGCCTTACAAAATCATGATCTCCAGCCGCGTTTCATCGAGGCCCACCGACTGGCTGCTTTCAATCCCCGCGGTGCCGATGTCGCCGTGGTCCTCGATCTCATGATTCATGATATCGATCTGGCGCTGCAACTGGTCAAAAGTAAAGTCGCCGACATTTCCGCCTCGGCGGTGGGGGTGGTCTCCGATACCGTCGATATCGCCAATGCCCGAATCAGCTTCGAAAATGGCGCCGTGGCCAATCTCACTGCCAGCAGGATATCACTCAAACCGATGCGAAAGCTTCGCATTTTCCAGTCTTCAGGATATTTTTCCCTCGACCTCGCCGAAAAACAAGCCGATCTCTATCGTCTGCTCGATTCCCAACCGGTCGAAGGTGAGTTATCTATTCCGCTCGGACAATCGGATAAAAAACTCGGTTACATCAAGGCCGGAGATACCTCCCATGATATGTTGGAGGCGGAATTGAAGGCCTTTGCGGCGGCCATAAGCGATGATCAGCCGGTCCCGATCACCGGTCCCGAAGGGCGCGAGGCGCTGGCAATAGCCCTGGCGGTAATAGAAAAAGGCAGGCAGGCAACGGAATCGTTCAATGTCGATGAGCAGTAACAGCTCGATATTTATTTCCGCCGGCGATCCGTCGGCCGATTTTCCCGGTAAAAATCTTATCGATGAAATGCGACGCTCATGTCCCGGACTCGATGTTTTCGGACTGGGCGGGCCGATGATGCAAAAGGCCGGGCTTAGGTCTCTTGCAGATCATGAACAACTGGCGGTCATGGGCTTTTCAGAGATCATTCCCAAATTCTTGTTCTTTCGCAGATTGTTGAAGCACTGTTATGACGAGATCGAGAAGTTGCAACCCCGGGCGGTTATCCTCATCGACTATCCCGGCTTCAATCTTCGACTGGCAGCGAAAATTAAACATCTGGGAATCCCGATTATATATTACATCTCACCCCAGGTATGGGCCTGGGGCAAAGGTCGGATCGCTGAGATTAAAAAACTGGTCGATCTGATGCTGGTTATCTTTCCCTTCGAGGAAACGTTTTATCGAGAACACGGAGTCGCCGCGCGCTTTACCGGCCACCCGATTGTCGACCGTTACGGCGAAATTCCCGACAAACAGGCATGCCGCGAATCAATCGGAATCGGCGAAAACGAAAAACTGATAGCTCTGCTGCCTGGTTCGCGTCTACAGGAAGTTCGACGCATGCTGCCGACGATGGTGGAAGCGGTCGATCTGATCAGAAAGAAAATAGAAAACAGTGTTTTCATCGTGGCCGGAGTTAAGAACCTCGATCCCCGACTCTATTCCGACATTATCGGCGATAAGAAAATAACGCTTCTCACCGGCAAAGCGCCGGAAATTATGAACGGAGCCGATCTGGTTATCACTTCCTCGGGGACGGCGACCATTGAAACGGCATATTTCATGACACCGATGGTCGTCATCTATAAAACCGGATTTTTCACCTATCATATCGCCCGGCATTTGATCAACCTCGACATGATCGGTATGGTCAATATCGTTGCAGGGCGTCGAGCCGTTCCGGAATTGATTCAGGGACAGGCCACCGCAAAATCAATTGCTTCGCATACTGTGAAAATAATGGCCGACCGTGATCTGTGCCGTCGGATGGTAGATGATCTCAAAGCGGTGCGCGAAAAACTCGGCGCCGGCGATTCGGGTAAGCTTGCCGCCGAGGCAATCCGGGAAGTGGTCCGCCCATGCTGACGCTCTATAAGCTGATTCTCAATCTGGCCTATGCGGTCATGCAGCCATATTTCATCTTGAAGCGCCTCAAAGTGAAAGATGAATGGAGTCAGCGTTGTGTCATAAAGCCGGATGATTATCTCCCATCGACCCTGGAACAAGGTTTCGATCAACAAAAACGGGGCTTCGGCCCCTGCCTATGCCTCTTTCATGCTTCTTCAGTGGGGGAAGTCCGGGTTCTGGAGCGCCTCGTCAAATCTGTAAAATCAGCCAATCCAGATATCAAATACTGTATTTCAACCTATACCCGGACAGGACAAAAACTGGCGCGGGAGCTTTTCCCCGATGCCGAGGCGGTTTTCTTCTTTCCCCTGGACAGTTACTTTCCCCTGAAAAGATTTTTCAGTCTCTTTCATCCCGATAGCATCATCATCGTGGAAACGGAAATCTGGCCCTACTTCCTCGATTTCTGCCGCAAGAAAAATATCCCGGTAATTCTGGCCAACGGTCGCCTCAGTGAGAAATCAACCAAACATTATATCCGCTTTCGGTCGCTCCTCAAATCGCTTTTCAGCATCTATAAAATAATGATCATGCAAACCGAGGCCGACCGGAAAAGAATGATAAATATCGGAGCCGATCCGGATAAGGTTGTCGTAATGGGTAATATCAAACATGATCCCAACTCCGACATCGATCCGGTTACGCAAAGAGCGGAAATTCGCACCCGTCTTAATATCTCTGAAAACCAGCTTCTGCTGGTCGCGGCCTCGACTCGCCCCGGTGAAGAGGAAACCATCTGCAAGGCGCTGGAGAAAATCGATCTATTCCCGGGCAAATTGAAACTCCTGCTGGCGCCCCGGCACCTCGAACGTTTGGACGAAGTAATCGGAGTCCTTGATAATGCCGGAATTGAATATTCTCTTTATAGCGATATCGAAAACGGTCTTGTGCCGCAAACTCCAATTATCCTGATGGATAAAATAGGCATCCTCGCAAAAATTTTCTACGGCGCCGACCTGTCGTTTGTAGGAGGAACTCTGGCCGATCTGGGCGGCCACAACATTATGGAGCCGGTCCTGGCCGGAGTCCCCGTATTATTCGGTCCCTCGATCTTTAATGTGACCGATGCGGCCGATCAGATAGTCAAAGAAAAGCAGGGGATGATGGTGCATGATGGCGATGAGCTAGCGGAGATCATCAAACATTTCGTATCCGGATCGCTTACCTTCAGGAAAATCGATACCACCGGACCATCGGTAGCCGAACAGACGGCCACAATCATTATCAGAGAGCTGGGGCTGTGAAACGCTGGTGGGAAAGGCTGGTTTCCGGGGAGAGCGAGAGGGCAACCCCGAGTGAAAAGGGACGGTACGCTGTCTTTTGCTTGCTGTTCTGTTTACTCCGGGTCATTTCCGTACCATATCATTTAATTTCACAATTACAACTTTCTCGGCGACAAGCAAAACGCTCCCGCGAATGGAAAGCCAAAGTAATCTCGATCGGTAATATCACTGTCGGTGGTTCAGGCAAAACTCCGATAACAATTTATCTGGCCGATCTACTGCATCGACAAGGGAAAAAGGTCGCGGTCATTCATTCCGGCTATGGACGGCGGGAAAAAGAAGAATATATCATCGAACCGGGTAGTACGACCAATTATACCATCGCGCAAATAGGGGACGAAGTCTCCATGATGAGGGAAAAGCTGCCGTTTGCCGGATTTGCCGTTGGTGCGAACAAGAAGCAAATGGTCAAACTGGCCGACCGGCAATTGAAACCTGATATCATTCTGATCGATGACGGCTTTCAGCGCCTCGATATTGAAAAAGATATCGATCTCGTTATTATCTCCTCTCACCTCCTGCGACAGGCGGCCGGGGAAATTCGCCGAACGACCTGCCACCCGTTTCCTCGTGGAATTCTCAGAGAATCGATATCGTCGCTGGAGCGGGCCAATGTGCTTTTTGTGATGAAGGAAAATGAAAACGAGTCTGACTTTGATAAAATATTGGAAGCCCATAATTCCGCAGCCAGGGTTCTCCCATGGACAATGTCAATCGCCGGGGTTGAAATCGATGGGGAAATTGAGGATTTATCGGTCTTAAACGGCAAGCGCCCCTACGTTTTTGCGGCCATCGGTTCGTTTTATCGGATGTTGCGTATGCTCAACAAGAGAGGGATCACAATCGCCGAAAAACGTAATTTCGGCGACCATCACACCTATACTGAAAAAGATTTTAGCAGACTTAAACGCTGGTCCGATCATTATTCAGCCGACTGCTATTTGACAACCGCCAAAGACATGGTTAAATTGCAACCAGAGGTACTGGATAAGCCGGTTTACTGTCTCCACCTCGATTTACAGCCGGAGGATAGCGCCGGTTTGGAACAAATGATCGAAATGGTTGTGTCATGAGAGATTATTATGATTTTCTAATAATAGGGTCCGGGATCGCCGGTCTGTCGTATGCTCTCAAGGTGGCCGAATATGGCCAAACCGCGGTGATAACCAAAAAGCAGGCGACCGAATCGAGCACCAACTATGCGCAGGGCGGCATCGCCACCGTTACTTCTCCACTCGACAGTTTCGATGCCCATCTGGCCGATACGCTAAACGCCGGAGCGGGACTATGTCATCAGGATGTTGTTGAAACTATTGTCAAAGCCGGACCGGAATGCATCCGGAACCTGATTGACATCGGGGTGAAATTCACCTACAACAAAAACGGCAAAGAATTATCGCTCGGCCGTGAGGGCGGGCATACTCATAAAAGAGTCGTCCATTCAGCCGACCTCACCGGCCGCGAAATCGAAAAGGCGTTGTTCACTGCCTGTCAGGAACATAAAAACATTTCTCTTTTCTCCGACCATATTGGGGTTGATCTGGTAACTTATGATCGGGAGGGGAAAATATACTGCGGCGGCGTCTTTGTCTTCAACCCGGAAAATCAGAACCGCCTCACTGTCAGATCGGCCATAACCTTGCTTGCCACCGGCGGAGCGGGACAAATTTACCGCCATACCACCAATCCTCGCATTGCGACCGGGGACGGGATGGCCATGGCCTTTCGGGCCGGTGCGGCGGTGGCCAACATGGAATTCGTTCAGTTTCATCCCACGACAATTTCATTAATAGGTAAAAAGACTTTCCTGATTTCCGAGGCAGTCCGGGGCGAGGGGGGAATACTGAAAACCGCCAAGGGTACTGCCTTCATGGAAAAATATCACCCGATGAAGGATCTGGCGCCGCGAGATATCGTCGCCCGGGCCATCGATTCCGAATTGAAAAAATCAGGCGATGATACAGTTTTTCTCGATATTCGCCACCTCTCCTCCGATTTCGTCAAAAAACGCTTTCCCAATATCTATATTAAATGTCTCGAAGCCGGAATCGACATCACGCGCGATCTGGTTCCGGTCGTACCGGCGGCGCATTATATGTGCGGAGGGGTGGTCACCAACGTCAAAGGCCGCACCGGAATTCAAAGACTCTATGTCTGCGGTGAAACCGCCTGCACCGGCATGCACGGCGCTAACCGACTTGCCTCCAATTCGCTGCTGGAAGCTGTCGCCACCGCCCAATTTGCCGCCGATGAATCGATCTCCGATTTCAAATACCGCACTCCGCCCGATGCCCTGAGGCTGGATTTCCCCCACCCGACACATGCCAACCGACCGCGCGAAAGAGTTATCCTGACTCATAACCGCCGCGAATTAAAGCGCCTGATGTGGGACTGCGTCGGCATCGTCCGGTCCTCGTATTTACTCCATGAGGCATTGGAAAAAATAGAAGTAATTCGAGACAGCGTCGACCGCTATTTCTTTTCCCACGCCCTCTCATATCCGAGCCTCGAACTGCGTAATATGATTACGGTCGGATGCCTCGTGATCGAATCGGCTCTCAGGCGAAAGGAATCACGTGGCCTGCAATACCTCCTCGATTATCCCGACCTCGATGATAGAAACTGGAAAAAAGATACCCTCATCGATCGAAAAGGAAGCAGCATATGGCAGAACAACATCAATTGATCCTCATACTCGACTTCGGTTCGCAGTATACTCAGTTAATCGCCCGAAGGATCAGGGAAAAAAACGTCTATTGTGAAATCGTCCCGTTCAATACCGATCTGACCCCGTATGCGGACAAAAACGTAAAAGGATATATTCTTTCGGGTGGACCGGCCTCGGTCCTCAGCAACGATTCTCCACGTCTGCCGCAGTCGTTCTATGATACTCCCCATCCGGTACTTGGCATCTGCTACGGACAGCAGCTTATGGCTCACCAACTGGGAGGGAAACTATCCAAATCTCTCAATCGTGAATACGGCCGCGCGATGCTCAGTATCGTCACCGAAGGTCGACTGTTGAAAGGCGTCGTAGCCCCATCGCAGGTGTGGATGAGTCATGGCGACAGCCTCGAAACGCTACCCGATGGTTTTGAAGCTCAGGCCTCAACCAGTGATATCCCGTACGCTGTCATTGCCGATAAAAACCGTAGTTTCTATGGCGTCCAATTCCATCCGGAAGTGATGCATACCACCGAGGGCAGCAAAATACTCGATAATTTTCTGTTCGATATCTGCGAGCTGTCCGGCGACTGGACCACCGAATCATTTATTGGATCATCTGTCCGGTACTTGAAGGAGACAATCGGCGATGAAAGGGTAATCCTGGGAATATCCGGCGGAGTCGATTCGACTGTCACCGCTGCGCTTCTGTATCGAGCCGTCGGCGATCAGATGACCGCCATTTTTGTCAACAACGGCTTATTGCGCAAAAACGAATACGAAGAAGTAATCGAATCATACGGAACCCTCGGAGTCAATCTCAAACCGGTCGATGCTTCGGATAAATTCCTGAGCCGCCTGGCCGGAATCATCGATCCCGAAAAGAAGCGCAAGATTATCGGTGAGACTTTCATCGAAGTCTTCGAGGATGCCGCCAAAGGTAACGGCGACGCCGCCTTCCTGGCACAGGGAACGCTTTATCCCGATGTCATCGAATCGGTCAGTTTCAAAGGACCTTCGGCCACCATCAAATCGCATCACAATGTCGGCGGACTGCCGGAGAAAATGAATCTGAAAATCGTGGAACCGCTCCGAGAATTGTTCAAAGATGAGGTCCGCACTCTGGGGCGAAAACTCGGCCTCGATGAAAGCTTTATCGGACGCCATCCTTTTCCCGGTCCCGGTCTTGCTGTCAGGATAATAGGGGAAATCACCAATGAACGCATCCGCGTTCTTCAGGATGCCGATGCCATCTATATTTCCGAACTTCGCTCTCATGATCAGTATGATAAAATCTGGCAGGCCTTCGCCGTTCTACTTCCGGTGCAATCGGTCGGCGTCATGGGCGACGAACGTACCTACGAAGATGTTATCGCTCTCCGCGCAGTAACCTCCACCGACGGCATGACCGCCGATTGGGCGCGGATTCCCAATGATGTTCTGGCGATCGTTTCCAACCGGATCATCAACGAGGTCAAGGGAGTCAACCGCGTCACGTATGACATCTCCTCCAAACCCCCCGCAACAATAGAGTGGGAATAGCCGCCAAAAGGCGGATTTTGGCTGTCGCAGGCAGGGGCCTGACTTTGGCTGTCGCGAGGTTGACCAGTTTGTCACCATAGGCATGGATGTCTCTTTATATTGATGAGGTTTTCTACTATTGGGACGTACCCCGGAACCAATGTTGATTTTGTATACACTTTGTTATATACTGGTAGTGTCTTTGGGGAATACAACCGGCATGTCATCAAATTGAGAATCTGAGGATATTGTATGCTGTCGAAGGTTTGCTATTGCCTGCTTTGGGGCTAAGGATATGGCCGTAGGCTATCAATATTAGGCAAAGCCTAATATGTCACTCCCGCGAACGCGGGAGTCCAGAGGGGCTGATTCAATGCCGTACTATGTTTACATCATGGCCAGCAAGAAAAATGGGACTCTCTATATCGGAATAACGAATGATCTCATCAGGCGGGTTTATGAACATAGGAATGATCTCATCGATGGATTTACCAGGCGATACGGTATACATAAATTGATTTATTTTGAACAAACCGATGATGTGTTGTCGGCGATTCAGCGGGAGAAGCAATTGAAAAAGTGGCATAGAAAGTGGAAAGTAGATTTGATCGAGCAGGAAAACCCGGAATGGCGGGACCTGTATGATGAGATTACCGGAGATGGATTCCCGCGTTCGCGAGAATGACAGTGCCCGCTGGCGCGGGTTCTTAGAAAAAAAGTGGTTCCGGAATCAACGTTGATTTTGTATCTTATTTGGTCTATATTGGCAATGTCTTTGGGGAATGTAACGGGGATGGCATCGGCATTTAAGGTATAACGAGAGTGAATCTATTTGATGACCGGCAAGGTGGGCTCTAGGATGGGCACCAAGTTTAGTAGAATAGCTATGAGGCAGGAGTAGAAGAGGTGAGCGTTTTTGCATGGATTAGAGATATATTTGGAATTCGAAGAGATAGAGAGGAGACCAAGAAATTAAAGCTTGAGATTGAAAAGCTAAAGGCGGAAAAGTCGAATATCAAGAAACCCGAACTAGATGACATTATCAGGTACGATAAAAAGACAAGAAAAATAATTTACAATGCGAAAAATGAAGATACGGGGCGCAAGGAAGTACGTAAATATAAAAGTTCATCGCACCGGAATTTGTTTATTTTAATGCTCCTTGCAGCTATAATAGTGGCATTAAGCATGGTTATGTCGGCATTTGTCTTTAAATTCCCTTGGTGGTAGAGGATTGGGAAGTAGACGGAAGTCCCGTGGTTTTTAGACCCGGGGATACAAAGCTTAATATGGCGGTGATGCGAACTTACTTATCCCACTTGCCGCGGCGAGTGGGGCACCCCATCTAGTGTAAATGATTCGAAGCCTTCCGCCCGTTCATACGAATGTTATATATCAACACCCCTGCGCCGATTAGCATCATTATTGCCGAGGCGGCGAAGGCCATACGGTAGGACATCGTTTCGGCCATGCCCGATATTATTAATCTGTCCACCAGCGGCCCGGCAATAAACGTCCCCGGCACTCCCCAGCTCAAAAAGAAAGTCGTGTTGTACAACGCAAACTGTTTGCCACGTTTTTTGGCCGGGATGAGACGTGAGGCATAGGCATAAGAAGACGCCATGATCACGGCGAAGGCGATACCGCATAGGAATTCCGATGCATAAATTATAGACAGATATGGAGCGATGCCATAACCGACCAGATATAATATGCCTACTCCAACTCCGGCCAGTAATAAATATTCATCCCGGAACCTCTCCGATAGGCGTTTGATAAACATACCGGTCAGGAAAACCGCGACGGTAGTAGTGTTGACGATGTAACTCAAGGTCTTGCTGGAGAGATCGAACCCCTCGCTCAGAGACAAATATTGCGATTTCAAAACGACGATGGCGTTTAGCCCGAAGAAGATAAAAACCATCGACAGCAGGAAGACCCTGTATTGCCTGGTGGCAGCATGATTATTTTCACCGTTCTCCGAATCTGTCTCGTTGTCGGATGAATCCTTCGAAGCAGATGATCCCCCTTCGGGTACGAAACACATCGGTATCGCCGAAAGCAACATCGCGCCGCAGGCGATGAAGAACAGCCAGCCCTCATTGAATCCCCAGCCTTCGTACTTGAAAGGAAAGCCGTCATACAAAAGTCCGCCGATCCAGACACCGAGAAACCGCCCTGTCGCTCCGATGCTTTGCAGTCTCCCCAGCAATCCGGCGCGTTCTTCCTGCGGATACAGATCGGAAAACAGCGCACTCCAGGCGACATTCGACATCGACCAGAAGATTTCCACCACTGACAACCCGATGATGATAATGTATCCGGCGGTAATATGAGATTCGGGAATAGTGTGCAGATACCAGACGATGAAGGTAATTATCGCCGCCGTGATTTCTCCAATGACAATTAGCGTTCGGCGCAGTTGGTACCGGTCGGAAACGCGGCCCCAGACGAAGTTCTGGAAAACAACATTGCATATCATCGGCAGGGTTGCAAAAAGCGTCGTTTCGGTGACACTCAGGCCCAGGAAAAAGCGGAGATAGATCGAAAGATAACTATAGAACAACCCCCGTCGAAACATGGTGAGGATCTGAAACGAGGAGAGATTGAGAAATATCCTGCGCCCTCCTGCCAGAAGGCAGTCTTTTGCTGTCGCGTGGATGGTCAAGTGTCCTTGCCTTAAAATCAGAGTTCTATATTAGTCCAAGTTTCCGTGCAAGTTACGACTGCGCAGAGAAAATGTCAATCGGGGTGGTGGTTTGTTTTCAGCGTATATAATTCATGATATAAAAATAGCGGCCGTCCGGCGCATCCTTGTCAATAATTTTTCAAGGCGGGGACAACCGCTTGTATTCTTTTGTCAGGTTTGCCGCGCGAGGCGGCGAAGCCGATCTACTAAACTGACCTGTCGGGAGCACAAGGCTCCCGACTTACAATTCAATTGTTATCTTAACTCAGCGACTCAATCGCGAATCGACAAGTCAGGTCATCTATGCGACAGCCTAAAACCGCCTCAGCGGTCGCGACAGCCTAAAAGCGGCTTCTGCCGACTTCTGCCAATCATGAACTTTGCTTTCTTAAGCATCATTGTTCACAACCCGATTAGTTCGGTCATCTTTGCGACAGCAGAAAGCACGCTCCCGCGTGTTAAGCGTCTAAGACTTCATTAACGAGGTCTTTGTCAACATCCATCACATAGGTGATGCCGCTGATGTCCGCCGCTTCGGGTGTTAGAGCTGCCAGGTCGTCGCGAGTCATATACTCGAGAGCGAACTTGCGGCTGCCGGCCATAAGCTGGCGCAGCCCCTGAGCCAAACGCTCATAATAAGTATAGAGACCTATCGCGCCGGTCGGGAGCTTTTCGAATTCGTCGTTACCCAACTCTTGGCGAAGATCGGCTGCGGTGACAAAAATCTCATCCTTGGTAGTGCCGAAGCGCTCGACATAAACCGGCAGTTGATGTTCGTCGATCGTCTTACCGATAGTTTTTCCGACCATAGCCGCCGCGATCGGGCTGCGAGCCATACCGATCAGTTTGACAAACGGCGCGCCCATCGCCAAGCCCTTGAAGATCTGATCTTCGAAGGTGAAGCCGCCGGCAAAACAGATCGCCGGGACATGCTCGCCTCTGTCGGCCAGACGTTTGGCATACTGATAAGTCAGGGTATGCAACTCAACCGGAGGCATGCCCCATTCGTTCATCATCCGCCACGGGCTCATCCCGGTGCCGCCGCCGGCGCCGTCGATCGTGAGCAAATCGAGTTTGTTTTTGGAGGCATACTTGATCGCCTGAGCCAGAGCATATGGGCGATAAGCGCCGGACTTCAAGAAGATGTACTTGGCTCCGGCTTTGCGCAACTCCTCGACCCGGGCATCGAATGATTCTTCGGTGACCATACCGACTCGTGAATGACGTTCAAATTCTTTGAAGGCCCCGCGCTCGAACGCTTTGATGACGTTGGGATCGGTCGGGTTGGGAAGAACAACATAGCCACGCTTATAAAGCATCTGGGCTTTTTTGAGATCGCGAACCTTGACCTCGCCGCCGATATTCTTGGCGCCCTGGCCCCATTTGAGTTCTACTACATCCACACCGAGTTCACTGATGGCATATTCCTGAGTGCCCAGGCGGGTATCCTCGACATTGGCCTGGACGATGATCGCCCCATAGCCGTCGATCTGGTTATCCTTGAACAGGTTGACACGGCGCTTGAGATCGACGGTATCGACCACCCGGCCGTCCTTGATTACCGATTCGACGTCCATACCGACGACGTTTTCACCTATGGTCAGTCCGGTTCCGGCCAGAGCGGTACCGATGGCAAGACCTTCCCAGTTGTTTTTGGCGATATCGGTGGAACCGATGCCGGGGATGATCCAGGGAAGGCGAAACTTGAGGCCGTTATCATGTCCGAATTTGACTTCGAGATCGACATTGGGGAAGACAGCTTTGTCACTGTCGGCTTCGATCCCCTTGGCGCCAACGACACCGCCCATAATATTGAAATGCGAGTAGTCGACGGGATAAACTTTTTCCGCCGCCGTGGTAATGACACCGAACGGTTGCGGGTAGATAACTTCATGCCCCCGATAGGCGGACTTACCGATTTCGCACATCCCTATGCAGCCGTCGACACAAGTGACACACATGCCGGAATTGGGAACAATCGAGTCCTCGGTTCTATTTTTCGTCAGCGTTGCCGCCGAGGCGTTTACCCTAGAAAGTGACATTGTATGCTCTCCTCTTCTTCTATGTAAATCAAGATTTCTTTATTTCACAGGCTACACAGGGATCCATGTAACACATCATGTCATGAAAATTGTCTTTCTCCACACATGGTGGGGCCAGGTTGATACATCCGTTGCAAATCGCCTTGTCCGGTTCATTGTAAGTGCATCGCAACTGACAGGCCGGGCAGACATACATACATCCGCCGCACAAACGGCATTCTTCGGACTTTATGTCGAACGGCGTCCCGATGGTGCGGTTTTCACCGCGCCCGCGGAAACCGATCGCCTTGGCCATCATCTGTTCTTCGCACATCCGGACACAACGACCGCACATGATGCAGTCTTCATGTTCCTGTTTGAATCGCTGCTGACGCACGCCCCATTTCGAGGCCAGATCCTGAATCACCTTCGACTGCGGGCACGAGGCCAGGTGCAGTTCGATGATCATCTTGCGCGCCCGCATGACTCGTTCCGAGGCGGTTCGTATTTTCAAACCTTCCTGAGCGGGATAAGTGCAGGACGTTACCAGCCGGGAGTTGGGTTCCTCCCCTATTTCGACCACACAAAGGCGGCAGGCGCCGTATGGCGACAGCCCCTCCATATGGCACAGGGTCGGAATCGGGAACCCCAGAAACTGGGCCGCTTCCAGAAGAGTGGAACCCTTCTCGACCTGCACGTCCACGCCATTGATATTCAGATTAATCATGTCGCTTCAACTCCTGCTTCTGATGGTTCCGGTTCCTCAACTTCTTTCGGTTTGGTAAATTCCAGATCGCAGCGCAGACATCGTCTCGATTCGCGCATCGCCTCGGCCACCGTAAACGACATTTCGACTTCGGCAAAGCCGCGCTTGCGCCATTCAACTTCTGCCCGAGGCGTTTCGATCCGATCAACTGAACCGTCATATTCCTCACTCGGCGGCGCCGGAGCAACATAGACCTGCGGCAGCAGGATTCTGGGCGCTTGTTTGAGATCCTCGCCTTTGATATAACGGTCGATGATTACCGCTGCTTTTTTTCCGGCTGCGATCGCTGCGATGATAGTATTGGGACCGGTAACCAGGTCGCCTCCTGCGAAGACACCGGGACGGTTCGTCGCCTGGGTTTCCGGATCGATGACCACCGTGCCCCATTTCTCATTGGTTTCGATTTCCATCGAAGTGGCTACCGAAAGACAGTCGATATCGGAACTCTCGGAGATGGCCACCACCAAAGTATCCATCGGGACGATAAATTCACTACCCGATTTCGTTACCGGACGGCGACGCCCGCTGGAATCGGGTTCGCCCAGTTCATTCCGGAGACATTCCAAACCGGCCAGCTTACTGTCGGTGGAAACTATCCGTTTGGGGGTCACCAGCGTTTCCAGCTTGATCCCTTCCTGGATAGCTGCCTCGATTTCCTCTTCATAAGCCGGCATCTCGGCGCGGGTACGGCGATAGAAGATTGTCACCGAGCCGACACCTTCCTGCCTGATGGCGACACGGGCGGCGTCGATGGCGGAGTTACCGCCGCCGATAATACCGACCGAACCTTTGGCCTGCTTTTTGCCGAGGACATTGAAATCATGCAGGAACTTGATCGACGGGAAGACGCCATCGACATCCTCACCCTCGATACGCAGGGGTTTGCTTTTATGGGCGCCGAGAGCGAGGAAAACGGCCTCGAAGCCTTCTTCAAGCAGGCTGTCAACCGTAATATCCTTACCCAGAGTAGTATTATATTTCATCGTTATATTGTCATCGATCAGAGACATGATCTCCTTTTCGATAACTTCTCGCGGCAAACGGTAGGACGGGATGGCGCTGAACATCATGCCGCCCGGCTTGCTTTCGCTTTCATAAATGGTCGATTTATATCCATTGAGCGACAGGTAATGCGCGGCCGATAGTCCGGCCGGACCGGCCCCGACAATCGCCACCCTGGGGCCGTTTTCATCCGCCTCGGCGGTTCGAACCGGTTTGTAAGTCGTAGGATCGACTCGGTCGGTGACGAATCGTTTCAAAGCTCGGATGGCCACCGACTGACCGCCACTGGTTCCGGCGCGACATTTCTCCTCACAGGGATGATTGCAGACGCGGGCGCAGACTGACGGGAACGGATTCGCCTCGCGGATAACATGATACGCTTCATCGTATTCCTGATGAGCGATATGCGCGATATACCGCCAGGCTTCGGTCCCGACGGGACAGGTCGCCTGACACGGCGCCCCGACCAACTCTTTGCAAACCCCGGCCGGGCAACGCTTTTTGACAATATGCTCGACATATTCATCGTGGAAGTAATGAAGAGTCGAGAGCACCGGGTTGGCTGCCGATTGCCCCAGGCCGCACATGGTCGTGTCTTTGACGACCAGGGCCAGTTCCTTGAGCAAATCGAGATGTTTCAGTGTCGCCTTGCCCCGAGTGATATCATCGAGGAGTTCGAACATCCTCTGCGTGCCTTTGCGACAAGTATAACATTTGCCGCATGATTCATCTTTGAGGAAGCCCATGAAATATCTGGCGACATCGACCATGCAGGTATTATCGTCCATGACGATCATTCCGCCCGAGCCCATGATCGACCCGGCCTTGGCCAGACTGTCATAATCGATCGGCAGGTCGAACATACTGGCCGGAATACATCCGCCCGACGGGCCGCCGGTTTGTACCGCCTTGATTTTGGCGTCGCCAACCGGTCCGCCGCCGATATCGTGCACCACCTCGCTGAGTCGGGTTCCCAGCGGCACCTCGACCAGACCGGTGTTTTTAATCTTTCCGACAAGTGAAAAAATCTTGGTGCCGGTATTTCCCGGGACGCCGACTTTGGCATACTCGGCGGCTCCACGGTCGATGATCACCGGGATATTGGCCAGCGATTCGACGTTATTGATGCAGGTCGGGCGACCATGAATACCTTTTTCGATCGGATAGGGCGGACGCTGCCGCGGCTCACCCATAAATCCTTCGATCGATTTGATCAGGGCTGTTTCTTCGCCGCAAACAAAGGCTCCGGCGCCACGGACTATTTCGATATCGAAATCGATCCCGGTTCCGAAGATATTTTTCCCGAGGAGTCCCAATTCACGTGCCTGACGCAGCGCAATCAGGGTATGTTTGATTGCCAGTGGATATTCACTTCGGACATAAATATATCCCTTTGTGGCTCCGATGGCGATTCCGGCGATCAGCATCCCCTCGATAATCGCATGGGGGTTACCTTCCAGGAGACTGCGGTCCATGTATGCCCCGGGGTCGCCTTCGTCGGCATTACAGACGATAAATTTTTGTCCATCCGGGGATTTGGATGCGCGCGCGAATTCCCATTTCTTGCCGGTCGGAAATCCGGCTCCGCCTCGGCCTCGCAGACCTGACGTCTGGACTTCCTTGATTATCCATTCCGGATCGGGCGCCGACAGAATCTTTTCTATTGCCGCGTATCCGTCCTGTTCGATATAGTTGAAAATCCGGATTGGGTCGATATTCTGGTTATTGCCCAGAATTGTCCGCGTCTGTTTCTTGAAGAATGGTATATCGTTCTGGTTCGAATATCTTTTGCGATCCCGGGGATCTTTATAAATCAGTTTTTCATCGATAAAATCACCGAGAGCGGCCTCGATGACCCGGGGGACATCTTCCATCTTGAGCTGAGGATAAAGATTTTTGGCCGGCATGACCAGGATGAACGGATCCATCTCGCAGAACCCCTGGCATCCGGTAATCTTCAGCGATATCTTTTCCCGCAGATCATGTTCAAGTATATATCGCTTGATTATTCTGACGACGTCGTTGGAACCGCTGGCCTGGCCTCCCGTACCGGAGCAGATGACAAGCGTCGGCTGGTCATATTGAATATCTTTCTCGCTCAATATGCGGGCGCGAAAACCTTTGAATTCCTCGACCGATAAAAGCTTTCTCATAGAGCTATCTCTCCTGACAGCAGATTTTTACCATGGTTAATCAATTGTCGCACCACCCAGATCGAGCAGGTGCCCCTTGCATCCTCGGCGGGTACAGATCTGAACCACACCGCCGCCCCGAACGATCATTGGCACCATCGGAGCTTCGCAGTCGCCGCACTTGGCGCCGCCGATCAATTCGGCATGGCAATGCGGGCAGAACATGTTCACGATCATATCCGCGGGGATCTCATATTCGGTGGACACACTGTAACTCCCATAAAGGCTCGACAGAGTCATCCACCCATGTTTGCTTCCGAACGATACGGTAACACGGATAGAGGGATGGCCGTCGATCATATGAGAGGGGTCCATCAGGCTGTGATTGCAGCGGGCGCAACTGACCTCAACCGGGAAAATCCGCTGGTCGGTATCGATTTCAACCGTGTCCAGACCGGTAGAGGCTTTATCAATGATGTCCTTGACCATAGAAGGACTAACTTTAGGAAAATAATGGCCGTCGACGACCACCACCGGACCCAGCGCACAGGCACCGAGGCAGTTGACCGTCTCGAAAGTGAACTCCTTATCCTTGGTGGTCTGTCCGGCTTTGACACCCAATTGCTTCTCGATTTCATGGGCAATAGCCGGACCGCCCCGGACATGGCAGGCAGTACCCAGGCAAGCCGATATCAGGTGTCGTCCGCGTGGAGTCAGGCTGAACGCCCGATAAAACGTCGCCACACCATAAATATCGACCAGCGAACGGCCGGTATCGGTGGCCACCTCCCGCAATTGTTCTTCTGGCAGGTAACCGTATTTGGCTTGAATATCCTCCAGCAGGGAGATCAATCCGCCGTGTTGGTCATTAGATTTCCCGGTTAAATTTGAAACTTCTGCATGATCCATTATCTGACCTTCCATCTGAATCAACTCGTGAGATTCATGATTGATTTATATCCAACTAACAATAATCCTCGCAGTGCCATACGCCCCCATTCTGACGCGGGAGTTCGCATGCTTCCCGTTTGGCACAATTAACGCAGAGCCCTTTGTAAACCACCTGTTCTTCCTGATCCGATACGGTTTTGTCGGGACTCGAATTTTTCTGTTTGCCGTCGCCTTCCCCGGATGAATGGGAAAGCGTTCCTTTGAATTTATCGTGACACAATTGGTCAACCCCTCGCATGACCCGATCGGCGCACAATCCGGTGCGACACCGCTTAAGATCAAAGCCGATCACTTCCAAATTCTGGCAAACTCCGTCGGGTATGCGTCTCCATGTGATCGGGCGAATATTCAGGTATGCATTCGGAAAATATGTTTTCAGATGCGGTCACATCTGAGTGACGGAAAGGTCTCTTACATTATTCCCGGTGCATATCCTAAAGTTTGTCTTGTTAAAGATCCCTGCTCCAGTACAACTACCAGTACAACTAAGAATCGTATACAAGCAATATCCGTACCGAACCGGAAAAATGACCATCGCATGGTGCCATGCCAAACATTGCCCATCATCGACGATTGTTAAGTTATTATTAATTAATTAGATATAGGGGGGATGTGGTGATTATGAGAATATCTATATGATGCCTGATTGGGAGCGAGGTCACTCCTCAAATCGGGGAATTTCGCCCCACCGGGGAGTTTCACCCCACCAGCAGGCAGTAGCCTGTTTTTGGCTGTCGCGCATATAAGTCAATCCAGTGCATGAATCCTGCCCCTGCCTGCCAGTGCCTCACCACTTTTTGCGCGGTCGGGAACCCTTTCCTTGCTTGTTCCGGCTGGTCTTGGCCGTTCGTTCTTACGAGCGGGTGTGACCTGCCGGGTATTATTCACCCCAAATATTTATCTCTCATTATATTGAATATTTCCGACCATTTTCATATATTAATATCGGACTGGGACATCTGCCGGGTGCCCCAGGTCTTCAGACCTGGGATGTAGAGCCTCTTATTACGCAACGTTACATTTTGAGTACCCCGCCCAGAGGTCGCTCCTGCGACCTCCGGGTGGGATTGAACCGGCAGCTTTGGCTGCCGGGAAAAGTGGATCAAATTTTTGCTCTG
>DAOUTW010000094.1 GCA_030668485.1 Candidatus Zixiibacteriota bacterium | reverse complement strand
TTGGCAATCCGTGGTCGGTTTCGGAGCCTTACAATACGGTGAAATCAAACTGGGATTTATCCTTAGATGGCGGTAACACAGAATACGGTCCCAAGCAAGTAATAGCATCGGTATGTGATGCCGCCGGTTTTACTACTCAAGTCTCTGCAACAATCGGTTATGGCGCATGCGTGCCCGGCGATGCCAATGGGGACGGTATGGTAGATGTCGGTGATTCGAGATATATGATATCCTACGTTTTCCAGCATGGTGCAGAGCCGACACCATATGCTGTCTGCAGCGGAGATTTTAACGGAGATTGTTCTGCCAACGTTGGCGACGTGGTGAGTATCATCAACTATGTATTCAAGGGCGGATCACCACCGATTGATTGCGACACCTGGATATCGTACTGCGGTTTACCAATCAGGAAATAAAAACAGAAGGATATATAAAAAGGCCCGGTAAAATCACCGGGCCTTTTCCTGGACTGATTGCTTACGTCTGAAAGGAGTATTAGCGTTTGGCGTCAATGCTATATTTTTTGATCTTGTCGAACAAGGTCGTATAATCAATCTTCAATATCTGCGCGCAACGCCGCTTGTTGCCGCGCACCTGTTCCAATACCCGAACAATCGCCGCCCGTTCGGCCTCGCCCTGAGCATGGGAGCCGATTTCCTTGAGTCCCGCCCCTTCACGGAGCCGAATCTCATTGTTGGTCGAAAGCCTGATAGCCATATGTTCCGGCTTGATCTTCTTTCCCTCGCACAATATAATCGCCCGCTCGATAGTATTTTCCAACTCGCGGACATTACCCGGCCAATGATATTTCTCCATAATCACTTCCGACTCGCGAGATAGCGTTCTGATCTTCTTGTTCATCTCCAGGCAATACCGCCGGATAAAATGCTCGGCCAGGGCCGGGATATCGTCACGCCGGTCGCGGAGCGGAGGGATTGTCACCGGGAAAACCGAAAGACGGTAATAAAGATCATCCCTGAATTTCTTCTCTTCGATAAGGGTTTTCAAATCGGCATTGGAGGCGGCAATCACTCGCGTATCGACCTTGGTCGTTTTGGTTCCGCCCAGTCGTTCGATTGTTTTTTCCTGCAGCACCCGCAGCAGCTTGGCCTGAAGAGCAATATCCATATCGCCGATTTCATCGAGGAAAATCGTCCCGGCGTCGGCGATTTCAAACTTCCCGATCTTGCGCGCTATCGAACCGGTATAAGCTCCCCGCTCAGATCCGAACAACTCATTTTCGAGAAGCTCTCGGGGAATAGCGGCGCAGTTGATGGTGATAAACGCCTTGCCCTTGCGCGGCGAAAGCTCATGAATCGCCCTGGCGAAAAGTTCCTTACCGGTTCCCGATTCGCCCTGCAGCAAAACCGAAGTATCGGATACGGCGACTTTCTGGATCAGCTTCAAAACATCGCTGATTTTTTCATTCTGGCCGATAATCTTGCCCATCCCCAGACGCTGATCGATCTCCTCGCGGAGGACCTCGTTTTCAGCTACCATCCGCTGGCTTTTTAACGCCTTATCGACCAGGACCAGCATATGCTCGGTATCGAACGGCTTGGTCAGAAAATCGGAGGCGCCCTTCTTCATGGCCGTAACGGCTGTCTCGATAGTACCGTAGGCGGTCATGACAATCACCGCCATTTCGTGATTTATCTCTTTGAGGGTCGAGACGACTTCCAGCCCATCCATTTGAGGCATTCTCATATCGGTGATAACCAGGTCGAACGGTTTCAATTTGGCTTTTGCGATTCCCTCCCGACCATCGACCGCTGTCTCAACCAAATACCCTTCCTCGGAAAGGGTTTGAGAGACCATTTTGCGCATTGTATCTTTATCTTCGATGACAAGAATCGATGACATGAAAAACTCCTGTTAGCACGTATGTATTCTGTAGACAAGCAATAAGTATTGCTTCTCAGCCTCTTTCAAATCATCGGCCAAATCCTATACTACTAAATCGTAAGACCTGTTGATTTTTAGCACAATTTGCCAAATGACAAGGAGTTAAGAAGATACCCGAACCTCCGTTATCCGTTTGACACAAAGAAGATGGAAATTCGGTGACCGCCAATCATTTCTTGATACAAACCGGGTATCAGCGTATAATATCTATATCAACCCGACAGAATCAAAATCCGAAGGGACAGACCGTCTATGCGCAAGATTGTATTGACCATCCTGGCATTGATTTTTGCTTTTACGGCGATAAGTTACGCTGATAAAGCCGAATCGCTGCAGCAGGCCAAAGAGATGTCGGTTCGGCTGAACAAACCGATCCTGATGGAATTCGTCCATGATGACTGAGAATTCTGCCATAAGGCCGCTCGTGAAGCGGAAACCGAACAACCACTGATAGATGCCTTGATGGCCGTTGTCCATCTTCCTCTGAATGTCAGTCAGGGTGAAGGTCTTGAACTTTCCCAGGAATACCAGATCGGCTTCACCTACCCGGTTTTTGTGCTGACCAACAGCAACGGTAAGGTGATAAACCAATGGATCGGCTACACCGGCGGAGCTAATGCCCTGATCCGGACCCTCAAGTGGGCCCTGCAGGATCTTTCCACTATCGACCAGCGCATAGACCGATTCGAAACATCTCCAACATATAAGGAAGGACTCTTCCTGGCCGGACATTTTTCCAAAATCGGTCAACATCTCAAATCGATTGAATACTATCGCAAATCGGTCGGATTGGGCAAAAGCACTTTCAATGATTACTCATATGAGATATTCAGCAACATGGCCAATGCTGTCTGGAAGGACATGATCCCCCTCGACAGCCTTTTCCCGACCGCCGACGCCGTCCTCAATTCGAAATCAGGCAAAGCTGATAAGGAATACAAGGTCGCCCAGTTGATCACCCGTGTCGCCCGAAAAGTCGGTCGTACCGACGAGATCGATCCCTATCTCCAGGCAGGGATGAAGGCAGCCCTGGGGCCGAATGAGAACAAGAAAGACCCCAAGTATCGGGAATTGCTGGCCGACTACATCCTCTATATCGAGGAAAACTTGTCCCGTGCGACTAAGGTCAAGAAAATCTCCATGGGTCAGGGATGGAAAGACGATCGCGATAAATTTTATGACTATTCAAAATGGTGCCTTGAGCGGGAAATCAATCTCGAAGAGGCGGAGATGTACGCCCGGAAGGCGATCAACCTGGTTTTCCCCGGAATGTATCGGGCCCGCGTACTGAACACTGTCGCCGACATCTGCTATGCCCGCGATAAAACCGACGAGGCTGTCAAATTCATCAACCTGGCGATCGACGAAGATCCCGATAACCGTCTCTATCAAAACCAGCTCAAACGTTACCTGGAGGGGGAGTAACCCCTTAATAAACAGGTCAGGGATCTATACCGAATCCCTGACCCTTTCTTGCAGATATGTTTCCTCTGATCCCGCTTTTACTTAGTGACTGTCACCGTGCGGGAATTAACGGTGATAAAACCGGTGAATATATTGATGATTACATCGACCACCGATTGTTCGGTTTTGATGGTATAATCGGTGGAGCCACCCGCCATAGTGTCCGAATTGACGTCATTGATCGGGACCAGGCCCCACAGGACATACCATTGCCTCTTCTCCATCTTTACTCCCTGCTGCGCACCATCGCCGACGACGTGAGTGTGCATGGTGCAGCCGACAAAGGCCAGCAGAAAGGCCGCCAGCACGATTAGCGAAACCATTCTTCTCATGTTTCTCCTCCTTCAGAAATAAGTTGAAGCGATCCGATCGATGACTCGAACAACTTGACCAGATCAGGATAAAACTGTCGGGGGCAGAAATAATTCAATTCCAGCGCGTTGGCCCCACCAGTCAGGCAGATCAATTGAAAATGAACATTGATACTGTCCGTAATTAGAAAATTTTTGACAAAAACGCGGTCGACCCAGTATTCCCCTTCCCGGACATCATCCGGCCCATGGATATCAAGGATTGACTGACGGTAATTTGCAAGAAAAGTCGTTGTATCGGATTTCAGTGTCAATCCCTTGATTTCGGCGGCCAGAACTCCGGCGACATGATTCGTATCGAGAAATGCCAACCGCAACTCCATACCCGGTCCCACCCCCGCCTTATCGGCCAGGGAGGTTTGCAGAACCGAGATTATTGAATCGGGGGCCGGTTCGAACCCGACTGGCGGCCGGAAGCTTATGGCCGCCGTTGGAATCTCATAAACCGCTCCCAGGAGAGAATCGACGACATCAAAAGCCAATTGATCGGCGGTTCTATCCTTCTCCTTGGACGTGCTGCAACTCAAAGATGAGAGACCGATAAGCACAGACACAACACCGGCAATCCAATGCTGTTTTATGATGAGCATGCCTCAAATTAACTATCGTTAAATATCTTTGTCAACAATAAGTTGAGGGTATAATATGGATAGGGTAAGACATTGCTAATCCCAGCACAGCCCAAAACCGGCTTTTGCCCGTCATTGCATTAGAATTGACAATTTTACCCGGAAATAGTATATTAATTCAGGTCTCACAAAATAATATAACGTTCAAACCTGTTCTAACAATTGAACTTATGCAAGGAGGTAATTTACAATGCGGCAGAATATGTCTTTCTCTATTAGGGTGGCGCTAACATGTATGCTGCTGGTTCTGATAAGTTTCTCTTATGGCTTTGGTCAGGACATGTTTGTCGATGATTTCGAAGATGGCAATGCCGACGGCTGGGAATTGGGACTCAATGGCAACTATGCAATTTCGACTGTGCATGCCCACAGTGGTCAAAATTCGGTGCAATTACTGGTCGATGAAATCGGCGGAACCCACATTGTTCGATCCGGTTTTACCGCCGCCGAGGGGGTTTATGAAACGTGGATGTACATCGAAGGATCGCATGAAGCGAAGGTCGGCGAACTCGGTTTCCACGCCAATGGCATTGATGATTTTTATATGATTCAATGTAAGCCGGTGGAAGAACCGGATAATGGCATTTATCTATGGAGAAAAGTCGGAGCCTCCACGGAATTGCTTGCCGAGGTGACACTTCCTACTTTGCATGCCGATCAATGGTTCAAATTAACCGCCTGCAGGTATCTCAGCCCTCCTCGTTATGGCGCCATTGATATCTTCATCAATGACAAGCTGATAATCTCGGTCATCGATACCGGTTTGACTGCCGAAGGCAGTTTTACTGTCGGCGGCCATCATGAGGTCTTTGTCGACGATATCCGTTATGACAAAGCCAATGCCAGTGTACCTTCACTTTCCCCGTATGCCTACGCTATTCTGGCACTAATGATCCTAATAACGGCGGTCGTTATCTTTAAACGCCGAATTACAGCCTGATCACGGGTTACACGATCGGCATGTAATGTTGCTGGAGATCGTCTTGCATGCTCTGAGATACGAAAGGCTTGGCAGAGCGTTTGATCATCTGCGCGACAGTATCGTAGGGCAGGATCCTTGTGATCCTGCCTATTGAATTGGCGGGATCGCACAGATCCCGACCTACTATACTGGTTTTCCTTTGCGTTTTTTAAATATGCGTGCAATCAATTCATTCAAATTTATGCCCAAACCCATGAAATTCGGCTGAAGCTGAAGTAATTGAGTAGCCTTTTCCAAGGCTCCTTCTTTGGTGTCGGTGTCGCGCATCACACGTTGGAGAAGCTGGATAAACTCCTTTTCAGTATATTTCCCATCCACATATAGTGTTCCGAGTAAATCACTTACTTTGTATGGACGTTTGGCTCCGTCTGGATAACATTCAGGTATTCCTTCTATTTCCAAATGAAGTAAATGTTGATAACTAACCGCCACTTGAGGATCGTCAGGAAGCGGTACTTTTTCAGAAAAATCCAACTTTTCGAAACTGGTATTTATCTCCCGGAGGGTCGCCCTTATTATTGTAAGATAATCTCGAACATGCTGTCCGGTTACCTCGATAAAAATCTTCCTTTCAGTTTCGTCGGCCTTAACTATAGCTTTCGATTTGTAGGTTTCATCGAATAGCAATACACCCGTTCTCCAACGACAATCGCCGACGATGTCACGATTCATTTTAACTATGAATCTGGCAATAATTGATTTTGGCAAAAAATCATAGTCAACACGAAATCTCAAAACCGTGGAATGATCAAAATCGAATACTGGTTGTTGAACTTCCAATAGGTCGGGTATCAGAATTCTGTGGGCGGCAGACGCCCTCGTCTGCCCCAGCGATTGGTCATCCTCGCGACAGCCAAAAAGTGGCCCCTGCCACCGCGACAGCCTAAAAGTGGCCCCTGCCACCGCGACAGCCAAAAAGTGGCCCCTGCCACCGCGACAGCTAAAATCAGGCCTCTGCCTGGCCCCTGCCTGCAAAAACGACATAGAATCAATGTTAATCCATAAACCGTCCGCATTAATGAAATCATTTAAAGAAGGAGGCCATATCGCCATGAACCAAAAACATAATCACAAAATCGGACAATCAGCAAAAAAACAAAAAACATTTTTTCAGGGCCAAATCGACCTTAAGACCTTGAATGTCAATTAATAAGAGATATGGGGTAAAACCATGCGTTTGTTAAGTGACTGGAACACAACCAGATGATTTTTCGACCCAAAACCATATGCGATGTTAACTTCAATAGAAAAGTCGCCGCTGGTAGCCGTCAGGAAGGGTTTCCTGACGGCGCGGGAAAAAAAACTTTAAAAATGAGCGACCAAAGCCAAATTTCGCACAATCCTATGCGCGGCACCTTTATATGGAATGCAAAATGATAGCTTGGTGTATGTTAAAGTGCATGAGTAACCCAAAGATTGCCACGTCGGCTCCATCCTTCGCTTCGCTCGGATTTATGAGCCTTCTCGCAATGACCACAATGGTGTTTTGGGTGAGTAGTTACATACCCCCTGCCAGCGCGACAGCCAAAAAGTGGCCCCTGCCATCGCGACAGCCAAAAACCGGCCCCTGCCGGTTAGGGTTTGCAATTGCGACAGGGGGAGTAGCCTTCGTGGAAGGCTTCTTCAGGGGTGGAAAAGATGATCTTGTTATTATCCGACATTCTGGCCGCCGATTGGCAGGCCGGACGATGAAAACGCATACTCCGGCTGTTACCGATATAATACTCCTCCTCCATTATAATCGGCAACGTCCAAACGCCGACCTGATCGGCCATCGCCGCCCGTTGAGCGGCGTAAAGCCGGTCGAGATTCGCCTGCTCATAACGATTTTCAGGAAAAAGGTACATCCGCCCCAGCCCCTGCCTCAATATCTCGGCATTGATCAGCACCGTATCAAGATACACCCAACCCAGCAGACGGCCGTAATTGCCCCGTTTTCTATGCCCCTTTTCAAGTCTGATCTGTTGATTGAGAACCATGTTGATCAGGTAGTTCTTGGTGTCGTTGAAAAATGGTTCCCCATGTTCAGGCGTATCGATCCCCGAAAGGCGGAGTTTTTCATCGCCGTCCAGTTCCATGGTATCGCCGTCGATCACCCGGGTGACAACATACATTCCCGGCTGTCGTTCGTCCAGATCGACGACAAATCGAAGGATAAGCAGGAAGAGAACCAGAGCGACAATCGCTATATAATGTCGTTTTCTCATCAATTTTCTACGGCGACCGCCTGGCTAAGGCCGCTACGGTCGATCTCCACACTAATAATGTTTTCAGCCAGTTCTTTGACATCTTCGATATGAGAAATAATTATGATTTGCCGGAACCGTTTTTTCAGCCGCCCCAGCCCTTCGAAAATCATCCTTTGACGGTCGGCGTCCTGAGACCCGAAAATCTCGTCGAGGATAATAAAACTTTGCTCAATCCCGGCGGTGGCCGCCATTTCAACCGATATCGCCAGCCGGAAACAAAGGTTGGCCAGATCGACTTCGCCTCCCGAAAAACGATTGACCCCAAACGGTTCGCCTCGATCGAAAACCCGCAGGCTGTAATCCTCATCCAGTTCGATCTCCTGATACCGTCCATCCGTCATTTCGCGGAAAAGCTGGGAAGTACGCTTCGACAACGACGGGCGGATCCGGCCGATAAGATATATCCGGAACTCATTGAACAAAATCGACAGTTTTTCAAGATAGGTCAGGTTTTCACGCAAAAGCGAGATTTCCGCCTTCGATTTTTCATATTCGGCCAATTTTTGAGCTTTGGTTTCAGCTTCGGAGGTCAGGAGGCGAAGGCGGCCGTCCACCTTTTCGATCTCAATCCGGGCTGTGGCCGCTTCTTCGCGGCTCTTTTCCAGATCATCGATAGCTTTCTTAATTGTTTCAGGCTCAAACCCGACCTCAGCTATTTGCCTGGCATTCGCCTCAATATTAGTGACAATCTCTTTCAGGCTGTCGCCGGCCTTTTTGAGTCCCTTTTCCACCTCCGGCTGCCTGCCAGCCCGTTCATTCAGGCGAATATATTCCTCTTTTTGCCTCTGTTTATGCTTAAGAACCGTTTCCTTTTCGCCCAATTGCTGGGCATCAAATCTGGTCTCCCCGATTTCTTTCAGCCTTTTTTCGATCTCTTTCAATCTTCTGGCCGCCGCGCTTTGAGCCTCGCCGATCCCCTTCAGATTGGTCCGGGCCGAGGCCAGTTCCTGCTCGAATATGTTCAGTTGCTCTTTTTTCTCGTTTTGGGATTTCAATTTATAGCGGCTGATTTTTCCGATTTCGGTGATTTCTGCAAGCCTCGTCGTCATCGGCTTCAATTGCTGCCGAAGCGACAGGATTTCCTGGTCAAAATGGCCTTCTATTTCATCCAATTCACCGGCTAACGGTCTCAGGCAGAGTTTGCAGGATGCCTCCGGTCCCAACTCGTTGATTTCGCTCTTCTGATTTTCCATCGTCGCCAGTTTATCCTGCGCGACTCGAATTTCCCCGGTAAGCTCCTGGTACTCCTTCAACATTTTCTCGATCTCGGCCTCGGTTGCCGCTATCTCATTGAAAAGTTGCGACTTACCTTCGAGTTCCTGCTGGAGTCTCGCAATCGTTTCCTCAGCAACCGTGCCTCGCCGCCGGTGTTCTTTCTCGGATTTATTCAGACCGGCCAATTCACTTTCCAACCTGTTTTTTTCGTCCGCGGAAGCTCGTGCCTGCCTGAGATCGGCTACCGCTTTTTCAAGTTCGCCGATCCCACCAATATCTCTTCTCAGAGGCTCAATTTTGGATATAACCTCTTGTAATTCATTTAGTTCGGCTCCCAGCCGGGCGACCTCAGCAGTTATCGCCTCTTTGCTAGCCAATAGGGCTGAATGTCCTTTCTCCAGCCGATTATTTTCCTGTTCTTTTATCCGGAGGGATTCCATGGTTTTCTGCCGAGCAGCTATGTCAGCCTCTAACTCTTTTATACTCTTACGGATAGAGGCCTTTGATTTTTCCAGGTCGTTGATTTCCGCCTTTTTCTGCTTGAGTTCTTCACCGACTGCCACGGAATCAATTTGGAGGCTTCCGAGGATTTCTATTTTCTGGCGAGTGGTCTTTATATCTCCCTTAAGTAATTGTATAGCATTGTCTAAGCGGCCGACACCTAACATTTTTGCGAGGTGGTCTTTGCGGTCGGCCGGGCGGGCTTCGGAAAGGGCATTGAGTTCCTTCTGGCGGGCGAAGAAGCTGGACAGGAACCCCTTGAGGTTCAAGCCGATAAGTCGAATAATATAATCGTCAACCTCTCTGGTGGAGACGGCGTCGAGGCGCCCTTGCTGGCTCAAACGGGCCTCCGAGCGATTACTCTTGCCGACTAATGATCTTGTCAGACAATAAGTTACAACTCCCAACACGAATTCGAGTTCGACCGTGCAAGGGTCTGTGGGAGAAGCGGTTTGCCTTTTGATACCTTCCTTGCCGGTTCGGGCCGCTCGATTCCCGAACAAACACCAGAGGACCGCCTCGAGGATGGTTGATTTCCCCGAGCCGTTTCTACCGACAATCCCGGTTATTCCATCTTTGAAGGATAATTCCAGTTGCCGATACTGGCGATAGTTCACAATCTTGAGTCGCGAAAGGAGCATGCTCAAAATTAGCACAAAAAAGGGGTGGATGCAAGGAGCATTATTAGCGTAAAGCGCTGATTTTTTGCAAGTTGTGGAATTTTTATATGATGAGAGCTTAAAAAGGCTTGACAAAAAGCGATTTATACATATTTTGGAATCAGCGTGTGTTAGAGGCCATCTTAGGTAGTTGAGCCGACTTCTCCTTTGATAGCCACCTAGAACTATCTCTAAAGCTGACCTTTGGTATATTGTAAAAACCCGTGCTTCTTTGAAATGACAGCTTGGTTTTTACGGGGGTCTTTTTACAAAACTGCTAACGCCTTCCAAAAGAAAAGCGCCTAGCTAAGCCCCTAGGATTTTGCACCCTGGTATATCCGTCAGGCGTAATACCTTAATTCATTTTACCACCAACAATTGAAAACAAAACTTAAACAATGTATAGACATTTCTGAATGGAGGTGACGTTTTAACCGCTCAGAGTCTTTTGTAAGAGTAGGTGCGGTAGACTAAACACAGCTTTTTGGAGTTAAGCGTCAACCTCAGATAAACTGAGATAAAGGCTAACACTCCTTCTCCGTTGATAGGAACACTTAGATTGATCACTTGTTTTATTCCCGTACCATCCCCTAGACACACGGGTATAGACATTCGATTCTTTCGATTTTACGGTGATCAGGTGTAGATTAATTTATCAACTAATTGAGCTTGATGCCGATGACAAAGTAAAAGAATGTTTCATGGTGAGCCATCTTAGCCTTTCCTACTTTTAAGGAGGAAATAAATGTCTAAAAAACTGTTAATCGCAGTACTCACTATTGGGTTTTTGTTTACCTTGAGTGGTGCGGCATTTTCTTCCGATGCTCCGAAAACGGATCTCGAACCGGTCATGCATATTAATACAGATGCTGCTCGGTACAATGATCTGACCGAGGTACCGCGGCATGTGCCCAGTTTCCAGAAGCCCGTAGAAGGTCTTCAGGAACTGGCTCAGCCGACCTCTGTTCTTCCTCCTCCCTACTATTGTGAATTCATCGACTATTCAGGTGGCGCAGCCGCCTATTTCTGGACGATTCCCGATCCTTACGGCGATGATTATATGAACATGCGGTTTACCCCGGCCGAAGGCTATTGTTGTACCCTGACGACCGCCTATATTGCTGTGTACCCCGATGCTTTTGTGGGTACGCCCGATATGGACGTGGTTGTCTGGGATGACGATGGTTTCGGATATCCGTTAAATGAGCTTGGAAGAGTCAACGTGCCTTTTGCTTCGCTACCGACCGGCATGGGTTATGCCGCGGTTGATATGACGGCATTGAACCTTGTGTTCTGTGACGGCGCGGAGTTCCACGTTGGTGTTACCACTACTGATCAAGTTAACAATGTCCTTGCAATTCTTTCCGATGACGGCTCCAATGGCCAGCTTCGCAGTTCTGAGAACTGGGCGGGCTTCTGGGGTCTGATGCTTGACGACTGGGGCATAGATGTCAACTTCCTGATGGGTGTTGATCTCTGTTGCGCCGACATGCCGTATTCTGACTGTTATGTTCAGGATTACAATTGCGGCCCGGCGTATTACTGGCCTCAGCCAGATGCCTATGGCGACGACTACTTCAATATGAGGATGTCGGTTGAGGGTCCGGAAACCCTCGTGGCCATAGACATTGCTGTATATACCGGTTATGCGGAATTCTCCCCCGCCGATCTCGATGTGTTCGCCTGGGGTAGCGTTGCTGGATTCCCGGATTTGTCGGATGTAGTCTTTAACACCACCGTACCATTCGGTGCCCTGGTGTTCTTCCCGGCAGTCAACATTATTCCGGTTCCGGGTGATGTTGTTATGCGCAGCGACTTCCATGTCGGCTGGTCAACCGATGACGTCACGCCTGGTGGAAACCTGGCTTGTTTGTCGGATGACGGCTCATGTGGTACCCTCAGAAGTTCCGAATGGTGGGGCGTCTGGGGTACTATGCTGGGTGATTGGGGAGTTGATGTTAACTTCCTGATTTCTGCCCATATGTGTAAGGATGAGTTCTCCGTTTGTTACACCGAGGCTTACTATTGTGGCCTGGCGTACTTCTGGAGACTGCCTGACGAATACGGCGACATTGGCGATTATCAGAAGATTTCATCTTCCGGTATCGGCTGCCGCCTTGAGAAGGTCAGGATTGCCATGTACGATACTGGCGATCCCCTTACATACACTTATAATTCCGAATTCCAGGTCTGGGCAGCGGATGCT
>DAOUTW010000115.1 GCA_030668485.1 Candidatus Zixiibacteriota bacterium | reverse complement strand
GGTGTGGCTTATGATACCTTGTATGTTGGCGGTGAGTATGAATTGCGCACCTGGATCGAAAACGATTTTATTCTCGGCGGCGCCAGCCCAAGCTATGAATTGTGGTCTGATGACGGCGTGACATGGAAATACGTCGACAAGCCCAATGGATTCGGGAACATTTATACCTGTGTCACAATCGTACCGGAAAGTCGCCTGGGGCCGGATGGATCCGTTTTTGATATGACCGGCTTTGTGGTGACCTCGGTGGATCTTGATTTGCAGGGGTCGGACATTATTATGTTTGGAGGTATCGGCTTGAGCGTTGGGCTGCCGATTGGACCTTTGGAACATATGGTTTCCTGGCATATCAGCCCCACCGGGCCCTGGATACCTGGTATGGTTGGCACGCTTTGCATTGATACAGTTTTTGTCCCTCCGTCCAGCGTGGCACATATTTTTGTAAGCATGGATGGCCAGGTGATTACCCCTGAATGGGATTGCACACGCTGTTGGCCGGTTAAACTAATATGCGGCAATCCCAATGGCGACAACGATGTCAATGTCGGCGATGCCGTATTTATGATTAATCATGTTTTCCGCGGCGGCCCGGCGCCTGATCCATGGCAACTGGGTGACGCCAACTGCGATGGCACGGTCGATGTCGGCGATATCGTCTTTCTGATAGCGGCCGCCTTCCGATACGGCCCGCAACCGGAATGTTGCGAATGATATATTATCAAGGATAGGAGGTACTTGTAATGAGGGTGTTTACAATTGGTTTTATGGCGGTGGCATTTTTACTATTGGCTATCCTATCAGGAGCGGCCAATCTGATATCCATAGACCTCGCCAAGTCAGGTACAGCATACGATACCCTGTATGTTGGCGGTGAATATGAATTGCGCACCTGGATCGAAAACGATTTCATCCTCGGCGGGATCAGCATAACCCATAAAGTGTGGTCCGATGACGGTGTCACCTGGAGATACGTCGATAAACCTGATGGTTTCGGGCAAAATTATAGCTCCGTAACGGTTGTACCGGAAAGTCGCCTGGGGCCGGGTGGATCTGCCTTTGACATGACCGGCTTTCTGATAAGCGAATTTGATTTTGATACGCAGGGTTATGATCATGTCGGCTTCGGAGGAATGGCGA
The DNA here is from genome assembly GCA_030668485.1 of Candidatus Zixiibacteriota bacterium. Taxonomy (GTDB): domain Bacteria; phylum Zixibacteria; class MSB-5A5; order GN15; family JAAZOE01; genus DAOUTW01. The sequence continues at coordinate 6,711 of DAOUTW010000115.1, read as the reverse complement.
TGATGGTTGGGTTGCCAATCGGACCTTTGGAACATATGGTTTCCTGGCATATCAGCCCAACCGGCCCTACAGTACCGGGCACAATTGGCATGTTTTGTATTGATACCGGTTTCGTCCCTCCGAGTGCAGCGCAGAATATATTTGTAGATATGGGTGGCGGTGGTGGTATGCGTCCCGATTATGATTGTACTCACTGCTGGCCGGTGAAACTAATATGCGGCAATCCCAATGGTGATAACGACGTCAATGTCGGCGATGCTGTTTTTATGATAAACTATATTTTCCGGGATGGCCGGGCGCCCGATCCGCTCTGGCTGGGCGATGCCAATTGCGACGGTAATGTCGATGTTGGTGATATTGTCTTTTTGATTGCGGCCGCATTCCGATACGGACCACAGCCGGAATGCTGCGAATGATATAATAGTATGGATGGGAGGTCCATAAAATGAAGCTGTATATTATTGGTTTTATTGTCGTCACGGTTTTGTTTCTAACTGCTGTATCCGGGGCGGCCAATCGGGTGTATATTGATGCCGGCAAATCGGGTGTGGCTTATGATACCTTGTATGTTGGCGGTGAGTATGAATTGCGCACCTGGATCGAAAACGATTTTATTCTCGGCGGCGCCAGCCCAAGCTATGAATTGTGGTCTGATGACGGCGTCACATGGAAGTACGTCGCCAAGCCCGATGGGATCGGGTCCAGTTGTAACTGTATCACAATTGTACCGGAAAGTCGCCTGGGGCCGGATGGATCCGTTTTTGACTTGACCGGCATGTTAGTGACCGAGATTGATCTTGATTTGCAGGGGTCGGACATCATTATGTTTGGAGGTATCGGCTTGAGCGTTGGGCTGCCGATTGGACCTTTGGAACATATGGTTTCCTGGCATATCAGCCCCACCGGGCCTTGGATACCTGGTATTGTTGGTACGCTTTGCATTGATACAGTTTTTGTCCCTCCGGCCAGCACGCCACATCTTTTCGTAAGCATGGACGGCCAGGCGATTACCCCTGAATGGGATTGCACGCGCTGTTGGCCGGTTAAACTAATATGTGGCAATCCCAACGGTGATAACGACGTCAATGTCGGCGATGCCGTTTTTATGATAAATCATGTTTTCCGTGGCGGCCCGGCGCCTGATCCATGGCAACTGGGTGATGCCAATTGCGATGGCACGGTCGATGTCGGCGATATTGTTTTTCTGATCGCCGCCGCTTTCCGCTACGGCCCGCAGCCGGAATGCTGCGAATGATATATTATCAAGGATGGGAGGTCCATAAAATGAAGCTGTATATTATTGGTTTTATCGTCGTCACGGTTTTGTTTCTAACTGCCGTATCCGGGGCGGCCAATCGGGTGCATGTCGATGTCGCAAAATCTGGTGTGGTTTACGATACCCTGTATGTCGGCGGTGAGTATCAACTTCGGTATTGGATAGAAAACGACTTTATTCTCGGCGGTATGTGCATAGTGTATGAAGTGTGGTCCGATGACGGCGTCACCTTTAAGTGGATGCCTCAGCCGGACGGCCTCGGGGCAGCGACTAAATGCGTCACTATCGTCCCCGGAAGCCGCATGGGGGACGGTTCTGTATTCGACATGACCGGCCTGTTGATAACCGAAGCGGATGTTGATATGCAGGGGTCGGACGTCATTATGTTTGGTGGTGTGGCGATGATGGTTGGGCTGCCAATTGGGCCTCTGGAACATATGGTTTCCTGGCATATCAGCCCCACCGGACCCTGGGTACCGGGCATGGTTGGTATGCTTTGCATTGATACGATCTTTGTCCCTCCGTCGATCGCACAGAATATTTTTAGCTCCGGTGGTGGTGATGTTATACGTCCTGAATTTGACGGCACACTCTGTTGGCCGGTGAAGTTGATCTGCGGCAACCCCAACGGCGATAATGATGTCAATGTCGGCGATGCCGTCTTTATGATAAACTATATTTTCCGCGGCGGCCCGGCCCCTGATCCGTGGCAGTTGGGCGATGCCAACTGCGATGGCGCGATAGACGTTGGAGATGTCGTATTTTTAATAGCGGCCGCATTCCGCTACGGCCCCCAGCCGGAATGTTGTGAGTGATGTAGCATTAGGGAGGAATGTGTTATGCAACGACATATAATTCAATTCTGCATTGTCGCTGTCATCTTGTCAGCAGTCTCGGCCATGGGAACCTCGGTGGTATCCACTTCACCCCAACAAAACGCCCTGAACGTTCCCACGGCTACCGATATTTCGGTTACGTTTAATGAATCTATGATCGGAGCCACAATTAATGAGTCGACTTTTCTTGTGAGTGGCAGCTATTCGGGATACTGTTCCGGAACCTTTACCTATGATCCCCAATCACATACTTCCACTTTCACTCCTGATCAGTCTTTTTTGGAAGCCGATGTCGTGACGGTATCATTGACCACTGGCATTGAGTCATCTTACGGCGAGCCATTGGTCAGCAGTTATGAATGGTCTTTCACCGTTGAGGTAAATCCCAACAGCTCCGGAAATTTTTATCCTATGAGTGAATTTAATTTCGGAACCTATATGTGGTCGATTGCCGCGGTTGATGTCAATTTGGATGGGCTTTCCGATCTGGCCGTGACAAGCCCTCATCGCGATTCAGTCTATGTTTTTACAAGTAATGATGGCGCATTCGATTTTCCTGCGTCGACTTTTGCCGTATCCGGCCCGCCCCGCAGTGTCTTTGCCGCCGACGTTGATGGGGATGGTGACCGAGATATTCTCACCATTCATGATAACTATCAGCAGATATGCGTTCTTTACAGCCAGGGGAACGGTGATTTTTCTAATTACATCGTTAATCCGACAGGACGGATACCACTTTTCGCTGCCGTGGCCGACGTCGATGGCGACGGTGACCTGGATCTGGTGACCGGTAATAGCCATGAAACTGACCGCTTGTCAGTAATAGAAAACGACGGCACAGGTCATTTCAGCAGTCCCGATCATTATTATCTCCCCTTCGGACCCTCATCGGTATGTACTGCCGACCTGGATAATGATGGAGACATTGATATGGCCGCCGCCAGTTGTGAATGGTACGATTGCTATATTTCCTTATTTTTCAATGACGGGCAGGGGAATTTTACTCCAGTTGATAGTATCCTGACCGTACATAAAACCAAAGATATTGCCGCAGCCGATTTGGATGGCGACGGTGACATCGATCTGGCAGTAGGTAACTCTGACGGTCGTCGCCTTTCTTTCCTGATGAATAACGGGGACGGAAGTTTCGCACCTGAGTCGTTTATTGAACTTGGGTATTCACCGCACTACGTCGAATGTGCGGATTTTAACGGCGATGGGACTATTGATCTTGCCATTATGCGAGGGACGGGGCATGATGTGGTTTTTCTTTTCAATGATGGCGCCGGCAACTTCGGACTTCCGACACCCTATGACGTTGGCGTAACTCCTCTTTCACTTACTATAGGGGATTTTGACGGCAACGGGACCCTGGAGTTTGCCACAGTGACCTATTGGAGCGAGACAATTTCCACGTATCTGAATTCGGGTTGTCTGATTGATTCCGATGATGATGGGTACGGAGACCCCGGTCACCCCGACAACTATTGCCCTGAAGATAATTGCCCCCTGGTCCATAACCCGGATCAGGCAAACAGCGATGATGACGAGTGGGGCGATGCCTGCGATGATGATATGGACAATGACGGGATACTCAACGAGTCCGATAACTGCCCAACAGTTTCCAATGTCGATCAAGCCGATACCAACAGCAACGGTATTGGCGATGTCTGTGAGGATTTTGACAATATTCTTTCCGCTGACATGGCCTTATCCAGTAATGCATTTCAGCCATATGATACATTTTTCATCGGTGGCGAGTACGAATTCCGAATCTGGATTGAGAATGAATTTACCATCGGTGGCCTACCGTTGACATTCACGATATGGTCTCAAAATGGTGCCACCTGGGAATATGTTACCAAGGAAGATGGATATGGTGCGACCGGCTTCGTAACCGTGGCCTCAGGTTGCCGATTGGATCCTCCCGAAGAAACTCTTGATATGACCAGCCTGTTGGTTACGGAATACGAAATTTCCGGCGATGGAGTAGACCAATTCATGGTCGGGGGCGTGGCTATGGCTGGAGGAATTCCATTGGGACCATTGGAGCATATGATTTCTTTCCATATCCGACCTACAGGACCTTGGGGTGAAGCTGGAGTGACAGGTACCATCTGCTTCGATACTGCTTTTGTACCACCCTCAGCGGCTCAGAATATATTTGTATCCAGTACCGGAAATGCTATAAGACCCGTAATCGATTGCTACCACTGCTGGCCGGTGAAGCTATTATGCGGCAATCCCAACGGTGACAACGACGTCAATGTCGGCGATGCCGTATTTATGATAAACTATGTTTTCCGGGATGGCCGGGCGCCCGATCCGCTTTGGCTGGGTGATGCCAACTGCGACGGGGCCATTGATGTCGGGGATATCGTCTTTCTAATCGCGGCCGCCTTCCGATACGGCCCGCAGCCGGAGTGCTGTGAGTAATCAGATTGGTGGATATATATAATCTATCCTCATGAAAGGAGACAAGATGGAATTTGATTTTGTGTCCCGAGCAGTAACCGTTCGCGGTCGTAGATCAGACATCGTGTTAATATTTTGCCTATTTATATTTATTCTTACATCATCAGTACAGGCCGGTTTGATTCAATCGACAAACCCTGCTCAAAACGACCTTAATATTGATATCGGTACCGAAATAGAAGTAGTTTTCAGTGAGAATATGAACGCCGGTACAATTGGTAATTCGACCATCAACGTAAATGGAAGTTACTCAGGATTTCATTCCGGAATCGTTCAGTATAACGGCCTTTCGCGGACGGCGATATTTACGCCCGATCAGAGCTTCAGTCCCGGTGAAATTGTGACGGTGGTTCTGACATCGGCTATCGCCACGGCTGGCGGCGAACTGCTGGATGACGGCTATAGCTGGTCTTTTACAACTACCGTATCTGGCGCCGGCAGCGGCGCTCTGCACGTTGATTATATTTATCGGGTGGGCGAAGATCCGATGAGTGTAACCGCCGGCGACATAAATGGCGACGGCTATCCCGATCTGGCGGTGGCTAATCATGGTTCCGATAACATGAGCCTGTTGATGAACAACGGCGATGGCACATTCTATGAATACGCTACCATTCCGGCGGGTGCCGGCCCGTTCGACGTTTATGCAGTTGATATCGATCGCGATGGCGATATTGATCTGATCGTAGTCAATAATTACGGCAACAGCGTTTCGATAATGAACAATAACGGTTCCGGCGTTTTCACAAAAACCGATTATGCCACCGATAACAGCCCGGTGGCCGTGGCGGCTGCCGATCTCGACGGCGACGGTGATATCGATCTGGTTACAGCCAACGATCATGAAACCAACACCATCTCGTTCCTGCGCAATACCGGTTTCGGCAATATGGCTCCGACCGTCAATTATGGGACGGGCGACAGGCCATACTGCCTTTTTATCGGTGATTTTGACGGCGATGGAGATCAGGATATCGCTACCGGGAATGTCGACAGCGATGATATTACCATATTGAGCAACAATGGAAACGGCGTGTTCATATTGACTGCTTCCTACACGGCTGGAGATCATCCCCAGGGAATTACCGGCGGCGATTTTGACGGCGACGGCGATATCGACCTGGCGACCGCCAACGTTTGGTCCCATGACATTACCATACTACTTAATGACGGCTATGGTTCATTTCCTGCACAAATGTCCTATCCGGCCGGAAACGGCCCCTATGATCTCTATCCTGCCGATCTGGATGGCGATAACGATCTTGATCTGGTGGTTGGAAATTGGTTCAGCCGCAGCAAAAGTGTTTCTTTCATGAGCAATAACGGCGATGGTACTTTTACATGGCTCTGGGAAAGGTCACTTCAGGACAGGATATATTCGGTCTTCCCCGCCGATCTTGATGCCGATGGTGACCTGGATGTAGCTGCGGTTATGCATTACACCGACAATCTTGCGGTGTTATTTAATCTGACCTGCCCGTTTGATACCGACGGTGATGCTTGGGGCGATGCCGGCCAGCCGGGAAACGAGTGTCCGGACGACAACTGCCCGGAGACGTTTAATCCAAATCAGGACGATAGCGATGGTGACGGCATTGGTGACCTCTGCGATGATTGCACCGATACCGATCAGGACGGCTTTGGTGACCCGGGATTCCCGAACAATATCTGTGCTCTGGATAATTGCCCCGATCTTTATAATGCTCCCCAAACCGATTCCGACAATGATGGTCTGGGCGATATGTGTGATAACTGTCCTTATGTAGCCAATATTATCCAGACCGATCTTGACGATGACGGAGTCGGTGATGTGTGTGACGAGTGTAACGATATTGACGACGACGGCTACGGTTATCCCATTTATCCCCATAGTATATGTCAGGAGGACAACTGTCCGACCCAATATAATCCCGATCAGGCCGATTCCGACGGCAACGGCATCGGGGATGCGTGTGATGACCCCGACCGTATGGTTCATGTTGATTTAATGAAATCGGGGCTTTCGCCGGTATTATATGATACCATTTATATCGGCGGTGAATATGAATTCCAGGGAGCCATCAGAAATAGCTACCGCCTTGGGGGGATGAGTCTCGGATTTATATTTTGGTCTGATGACGGCGT
>DAOUTW010000134.1 GCA_030668485.1 Candidatus Zixiibacteriota bacterium | reverse complement strand
CTTGATCGGTGGGTCGAGTATTACAACGAGAGTTATCTGCATTCGGCTCTAGGATATTGTCCCCCCAACAAAGCCGAAGAAACCTATAACCTCAGCCGCAATACTCTCTTAAAATCGGCTTGACTAAAGGGGGGCAGTACAATTCTCTCACTTGCCACCCTTCTTTTATTACCAGCAATTGGCTGGGGGTGGGGACGCGAAGGGCATCGAGTAGTCGCGTCAATAGCATCGAGCTATCTGGAAGATGATACACGAGAAGCAATTAACGATCTTCTGGAAGAGGAACTTCTTTCAGATGTAGCAACTTGGGCAGATGATGTTAAGTATACTGATGAGTATGGCTGGACCCAAGCGATGCACTACATTAATGCACCTCGTGACGCAACTTTAATTGATATGAGCAGAGATTGCCCGAATGGTGACTGCGTAGTTGGCGCAATCAACCGATTTATAACAGAAATACAGAATCCAAATCTTTCCGAGGAAACCAGGGTCGATGCTCTGAAATTCCTCATCCACTTCATTGGCGATGTTCACATGCCAATGCATGTATCATACTCTGATGATCGCGGCGGAACTCAAGTTCCGGTTACCTTCTTCGGGAGCCAGAACTGGAATCTGCACAGTGTCTGGGATACGGGCATTATCAGACGCAGATCAGGAGGTGATTGGATTTCCCTTGCGATTCAGATACGCTCTGATATCACTCCCGCTGAGATATCCACCTGGCAAAATTCTACGGATCCCGTGGATTGGGCAAATGAATCACTTACGATTACGGGGGATATTTACGCCAATCTACCCGGTGATTTTATATTAGATCAGACGTATTACGACGAATATGTTGACGACATTGAAGAACAGCTGCAAGCTGGCGGAGTACGGCTGGCCTATATTTTGAATACCAGTTTCACTAGCGTTCCACCGCTACCCGATACAGGGGGAAATCCTTTTGCCGCTCTTGATGGTGATGCCCTCGATTCGGCATTGTATCAATACATGATCGATGGCCACCAAAACTTCAATTACCGGACTGCCCGGGAGCACCTGTACTGGTACGTTGATAATGACAATGGCACAGTAGTGACGATATATGACAGACGTGCCATTCCCTTGCTTCCCGACGAGTGGCCAAACTCAAGTGTAGTCAACTGCGAGCATACCTGGCCCAAGTCAATGGGCGCGGGTAGCAGACCGGCCAAAACTGACATCCACCATTTAAGGCCTGCCGTTCCCAATATAAACAGCACAAGGGGGAATATGCCTTTTGGTACACCTATCCCCCCTTATGTCCACGACTTTGACTGGAAGGTTGGCTATGAACCGGACGGTGACAAGGTGTTTATGCCGCCCCCTGAGATGCGCGGAGATATCAGTCGCGGAATGTTCTATTTTTCGATCAGGTACAGAATGCCAATCGATGAAGATCAAGAAGAGGATTTGCGGCTCTGGCACGAGCAAGACCCTGTGGATGCCGCAGAGTTGGCCAGAATGATGCGAGTATATCAAAGACAGGGAAACAAGAATCCGTTTGTCGAGTACCCGAGTCTGGTGGATCGGATAGATGATTTTTAATTGAGGTGAGGAGGCAAGCATGGATAATAATTTGGAGAATGAAAGCTCGCTGATCATTTCATATCTAACACTCAGAAAAATCATCGGCATTCTGGGCGCAGCATTCCCCTTTCTATTATTTCTGGGCGCATTGATATTTTTTGGTACAGGGCTTCAAGGTTCAATCAGTGGCTATTATCACACTGGAATGGGAGATGTATTCGTTGGAACATTGTGTATAATCGGATTCTTTTTACTCTCGTATCGAGGTTACGAACGCAGAGATAACATTGCGGGCGGCTTGGCCTGCCTATTTGCTGTTGGCGTTGCTCTTTTCCCGACTACACCCGATCGTGCGACAGTGGGTGGTCTTGATATCGTCGGGTATGTCCACCTGGCCTTTGCCACCCTCTTTTTCGTGACATTGATATACTTCTCCCTACGCCTTTTTACGCAAACACACAAAGACCGTCAACCAACGAGGAAAAAACTGCAAAGGAACAGGGTTTATAAGGCGTGCGGCTATGTAATGAGTGTCTGCATCTTGCTAATCATCGTTTATGCTCTATTGCCGAACGACATGGCCTTGCAAGTTGCGAAAATTATGCCAATATTCTGGCTTGAGGCTATAGCCATCATTGCATTTGGTGTCTCTTGGCTTACCAAAGGAGAGGCATTATTGGGAGATGAAACCTGATTTGTGGAATGGTTAAGTCTGAGCTCTGCTGGGACGCCATTTAATTAATGAAACAAAAGACAAATATAAAGACCTCACTCAGCCTCGACTCCCTCTGCGACAACCTCAAGCGGGATGGCTGGAGTTACGGATATGTAAATTACATTGATCCGGATGGGCAATTGTGGCTTCAGGTTGATGCGGAGAAGGGTGGGGAGATGAGGTTTTATCGGGCAGAGATTGCCATGCATTGATTGGGCATAATATACTGCCCCCTATTAGTGACAAGAGGTAGTTAAGATAGTATTTTGTGGCTGGGCATTTAACGGGGTTCAGTCATGAAGCGACGTAAATGGGATTCAAAGACAAAAGCAAAGATCGTTCTTGAAGGTTTGGCCGGTCGGT
>DAOUTW010000075.1 GCA_030668485.1 Candidatus Zixiibacteriota bacterium | reverse complement strand
TCGTGAGGTGATTATATTTTTCTCCCATAACAACACCTTATACAGGTGTTGCACTTCGTTTGTGAATTTAGCGAATCCAGTCTTGACAACGACTTACTGGATGCCCGTCTTCACGGGCATGACAGGATAATACTCGTAGATGTGGGAAACCGCGATTTTTAACAAGCCATGAAAGACGGGCCACTGCCCGCTTTTTACCCCTTGATTTATTGGGGAAATAAGCAGATACTATAATAGGCGAGGTGGTCGAGAACCCCGGCTCTAATGGAGTAAATTGGTCATGACAAAAAAGAAGAAATCGCTCGACAAATTGTTCGATTCCCTCGAAGAACGGGCCAAAGAGCTCGATTGCCTTTACAGCATCGAGGGACTGCTCAGCAAACCGGACGAGGCGATCAGTGATATCTTCCCCAAGCTGATCCGGACAATCCCGACCGGCCTGCAGTTTTCGGAAATATGCAAAGTCAAAATTACCGTCGAGGGCGCCACCTACTGTTCGACCCATTTCAAGGAAACACCCTGGACAATCAGCGCCGATATCAAGCCGCAGGACATTATCCTCGGTTCTATCAGCGTCTATTATATCGAGGAACCGCCCAATACCGGTACCGGGCATTTTCTCGACGAGGAAGTCAGACTGATACAGACAATCGCAGAGCGTCTGGGTCATTTCATCATGTATCGGAAGATGAAAGAAATCACCCACGAATGGGAGTCGACCCGCGGAGACGGCACGAAATATTCGGAATGCGAATGGCGCTTTGTCCTCGATATGCTCAAACAGACCGACGCCAATCTCTATTACAGCATCTCCCAAAAGATGCTCAATCATCTCAGTTGGAGTGGCGTTGTCGAGGCGGAAAAAGTACTTGAATCGTTCGGCGCCGGCAAAAGCGCTGCCGATGAAGAGAATCTCAAAGAGTGGAATCGTCCCCACCGCCGGCGAGCCATGGGGCTTTCTCCCGACTTCAGTTCGGTCGCCTTCAAAATCGCAACCGATCATCTCAGCGATGAGGAAATTCTGCGTCTGATTCAGAAGTGGATTCAGGAAGACAAATTGAGTTTCCTGGTGCAGGTTGTCAATCGCAACCTGCCTCTGGCGGAGGTTGCCGATGCTCTCAGACGATATCATCACCTCGCCTCGGATTCGCCGGAGATCCCCTCCCCCAGTAAGCGCGGCATCCGGGTTTCGCTCATCCGCCGTTTTCTATCGGATCAGTTGCAGTTTATAAACGTAGCCAAGAACTTTGTCGAGGTCAAAGACTTTTACCACCTGATCCAGAATGTCATCTTCAACCATGAAAGCCACGGCCGTCTCGGCGGCAAAAGCGCCGGGATGTACCTGGCGGCGCAGATACTGGAAAAGAAGGGGATCGATTCCGATCTTTTGAGCAGTATCAAAATTCCTAAAACCTGGTTTGTCAGTTCTGATGTAGTTTTGCATTTCATGCATTACAATAACTTTGGTGAAGTGGTCGAGCAGAAATACAAAGAGATAAACCAGGTTCGCCTGGAATACCCGCATATTGTCCAGACCTTTAAAAACGCCCATTTCCCATCCGACATTATCAAGAGCCTGTCGATGGCGCTTGATGATTTCGGCAATCATCCATTGATCGTGCGAAGTTCCAGCCTCCTGGAAGACCGCATGGGGGCCTCCTTTTCCGGCAAGTATAAAAGCCTTTTTCTGGCCAATCAGGGAAGCAAGCAAGAGCGGCTTGACGCCCTGATGGATGCGATCGCTGAAGTGTATGCCTCGACTTTCAGCCCCGACCCGATCGAGTACCGGAACGAGCGCGGATTAATCGATTTCGGCGAAGAAATGGGAATCATGATCCAGGAGGTTGTCGGGCGCAAAGTCGGCAAATATTATTTGCCCGCCTATGCCGGCGTTGCCGTCAGCAATAATGAATTCCGATGGTCACCGAGGATCAAGCGCAAAGACGGCCTGGTCCGGCTTGTCCCCGGTCTGGGAACTCGCGCCGTCGACCGCCTCAGCGACGACTTTCCGATTCTTATCGCACCCGGACAACCAAACCTGCGCGTTAATGTCACTACCGACGAAGTGATCCGTTATTCCCCGAGACAAATCGACGTCATCAACCTTGAAACCAATGATTTCGAAACTCTCGATATCAGTGATTTCCTGAGAGAAGTAGGCTATGAACTCCCGGCCGTGAATAAAATGGTTTCTATCTGCGAGGACAATCATCTGCGGCAGCCAATGGGCATGAACATCGACTTCGAGAAAGATGACCTGGTAATAACTTTTGACGGCCTTATCAAGCAAACCAAATTTGTCAAACGGATGGATAGCATCCTGCAAACGCTGGAGAAAACAATCGGGACACCGATCGATGTCGAATTCGCTTCGGATGGCAAAGATCTATACCTTCTGCAATGCCGGCCACAAAGCTATTCGGCCCAGGATTATGCGCCGCCGATCCCCAAAGACCTGCCGCAGGATCAGATTATTTTTTCCGCCAAAAAGTATATCTCGAATGGTCTGGTGTCGGATATCACTCATATTGTTTACATCGATCCTCAAAGTTATGGCGCTCTGTCCACACCATCGGCGATGGTCGAAATCGGGCGGGCGGTCAGCCGCCTTAATAAACTTCTACCAAAACGCAAATTTATCCTCATGGGACCGGGTCGATGGGGCAGCCGCGGCGATATCAAGTTGGGGGTCAGTGTTACTTATTCCGACATCAACAATTGCGCCGCACTGATCGAAATCGCTCGCAAAAAAGGTAACTATGTGCCCGATCTGTCATTCGGAACACACTTTTTCCAGGACCTGGTTGAGGCAAATATCCGATACCTGCCGCTCTACCCCGATGATGACGGGATAATTTTCAACGAACATTTCCTGACCACACGCCAGAATATTCTCAAAGAGGTGGTCCCGGAGTATGCCCATCTTTCCGATACTATCCGGCTTATCGATCTTCCCCTCAGCACTTCCGGTCTGGTTATGCAAATGTTGATGAACGCCGATCTGGAAGAAGCGGTGGCGATTCTCACCAAACCGGGTGATGAACTGGAAATGCCTAATACCATTTCCGAGAAACCGGGGATTCGCCGCGCCGCCGATTACTGGCGTTGGCGGATGCAGATGGCCGAACGGATTGCCCGTGATATCGATCCGGACCGGTTCGGTGTGGCCGCCCTGTATTTGATTGGCAGCACAAAAAACGCCTCGGCGACACCGTCGAGCGACATCAATCTGCTGGTTCATTTCATCGGCAAGCCTCGCCAACGGGATGAGTTGAAGATATGGCTTGATGGATGGAGTCTTGCTCTGGCAGAAATCAATTATATGCGCACCGGTTATAAGACCGATCATTTACTTGACGTTCAAATTATTACCGACCGGGATATTGAGGAAAAGCGCGGCTATGCGGCCAAAATCGACGCCGCCACCGACCCCGCCATGAAACTACCGATGACTAAAAAATAATTAGGTCCCATAACTAGCAAATTTTGGTAACATGGTAGGGGCGACCAGCCGGTCGCCCCTACCGTATTCATAGGTAATTTATAACTCTTTGATCATGGTCTTGACAAATAACTAGAACGCGGTCACAAATCCAAGAACGAATCGATTCTCCTCGTTGACAATATCGTACGTATCCTCGACTATCAAACGAACATTGGTCCGCAGCATATAACCGATATGGCCCGTAATCGTCTCGTAATCGTCATCGTCGTATTTCGCCTCGATCCAGTTGTACAATCCGACCGCATACCATTTACTGCGATCACCCTGCGGCATCCAGATAAGCTCGGTTAAACCGCCCGAGGTTTCGACCTCGTCGGCCGGTTTGTTTTTGAGGAAGAACATATTATCGTCGCGCCGTTCCAGGTACTGGAAATTCAATTCCAGAATATCCTCATACGATAAGGTCGCGTCACCGCCGAACATATAGGTCCGGTTGGTTTTGATCTCGCCCTCTTTTGCATAATACCCAAAGGCGCCGACGCGGAGGTAATCGTTGATTCCACGAGATACCCGACCGAAGACGTTTTTGTATTTATCATTATCAAAAACATGGTCATCATCTGCCGCGCCGATACCGTTGCCATTAACCACTTCCAATACCATATCGGTGCCGCATGGGGCGGTATAGGTAATCATAATACCCTTGTCGTATGACAGGTTTACTCCCGACTCGCCCATTCTGTTTTTGTAAACCGCGTATCCCTCATATGTCATCCGCAATTCGGATTTATATAATGGATCGGATATGGAAAATTGTCCGACGTAGATATCGAGGTCCTTTCCGAAAAGGTTATTGAACATCAAAAACGCATCCTCGATTCCGGCAACCTCTCCGCGCTCGCTGAAAAAGAAATAGAAATAATAAGCCAGGTTTTTGGATAGCGATCCACCCGATATCATTTTCAGGTTATACGGTGTCGAGAGATCGAATTCCTTGTCGGTTTCGGTCTGATGCTTGATAAAACCCTCCAGACGAAGTGCTATCGGCAATTCCCGTATCAGGTCGAGTTGATCGTCACCGGTTTCGACGAAGTAGCGCGGAGCCTCCTGATCCTTGAGGACAAAACCGTTTCCGGCAAACTCATCACCGTATTCTTTCAGTCGAGGAATCGGCGCATGACAGGTTGTACAGGACATCCGATACTTCCTCGCAAAAGCCGGCACCGCCTCGGCGTCCGCCGGAACCAATATGACTGACATGAAAACCGTCAGCAGCAAAGATCCAAGTACACAAATAGCAACCGCATATCGTTTCATGATGCCCTCCTATGGTAAAACTTCAATTTGAGTCGAATGTTGATTGACGACAATAATTTCCGCTTCCTCTTCCGGAACATTCAGAAATTCGGCAATCGGGGTCATCAATTTTTGATAATTGACAACCGCTGTAATAGTCATCGGACCGGAAGCGACCTCGAACGGAAGATCGAAAGTAAACGTTTCCAACTTCGTTTCCCTCGGTCCGATCCGGTAGTCGACCCCGAGCGATTTGGTATTCCACTGTTGGATCGTCATCCGTCCCTGAGGGTCGAAATACGGCATCCGAAAGATTCGATCCCCTACCGGTATACCGTCTCTCTGCACGCCGGGGAAATTCGGATCGTCCAGTGCGATTCCCATATCCTGATAAGCCAGGACATCGGCCCCGATAGTGTATTCCTCTCCGTCAAATCCTTTCGGATCGACCGATAGATGATACTTTTTGCCGTCGGCGTCGACCGCCTCGACATGCATCCAGACAATCCGATCTTCAACCGAACCTGACGGGAACTTATGACCTGTCTTCTGGTTGAATAAGGCCGCCGTGAATTTCACCGTCTCCCCCGGTTCTGCCTCACTGATATCAGGATGAATTCTTACCTCAATCGTCCCTTTCACTTTTCCCGGATCATGGGCGCCGTGAAACAGATGCTGCCGGGCGTCGGGATAGGTCGGACTCATCTCGGCAATAGTTCCCTCGGCATAGGTCATATGGCAATCATGACATCTGACATCCTGCGCCGCGTATGGCCCTTCTTTCCATTCCAGATGGGTCGATTTCACCCAGATTCCGAATGGACTCATTTCATTATGGCAAGTACCGCAGAAATCGGAGCTGGCGAGGAAATCGGATTGAGCCACTTCATGCGCCGGCGATTCGCCGGTTGACCGCGGGCCGTATTTCACATCACCCGGTTCCGAGATAAAATTGAAATTATGTGGAATTTCGCCTTCGAAACCGGTTACCGAATGACAAAAGTCGCAGGAAACGCCTTCATTTGCGCGGCTGTTTTCCTCCGGCAGCGGCGGCGGTACATCACCGACCATGAAGGATATCGGCGCATGGCAGCCGTTGCACCCTTCCTTGACCTCAGCTACCGCCTCGTCTTTTTCGGCATGCGGTATGGCCAGTTCGAAATATTCGATCTCATCCCAATGATGAGTGTACGACTGCGACATCATCGCCTGCTTCCATTGCATATAGAAGTCGATATGGCATGATGTCCCGCAATAATCCGGTTTCTCGTACTGCTTATACTCTTTTGATCCGAGTTGATCGGCCGCGGAAATCCCGGACAGCAGGAATGTTGCCAGTGAGAAGACAAGCAAAAGCCGGAGTTGGTTATAACGGAAATTAGCGGGTTTCTTTTTCATGAGAGCCCCTCGATCCTTGAAAGGTAAAAAGTTCACCCTTGGTGTTCTTGAAAAGCTGTTTAAATTTCCCTAAATATAAACAAATATATCGATGATTAAAATGTTTGTCAAGATTTGAAACCGGTTATTGGTATAAATGGGACGTGCATGGTCCTGTATCATCTATGCACGATAATAGATCATCTGCGCGACAGCTGCAATCAGGCTTTTGCCTGCTGGGTGCCCCAGGTCTTCAGACCTGGGAATACAAAGCGGCAAAGTGGAATCCTGCCTATCCAAGTTGGCGGGATCACACGGATCCCGCCCTACATCTCTGGGAATATACTGAAATGGATCATCTTGGCGACGGCCTAAAACAGGCCTTGCCTGCCGCGTTCTCCAGTTATTCCCCATCTCAATTGCTTCATTGGATCGGGTTCGTCTTTACGGAAATCAACCCATTGCATCTCCTCCAGAAGAACAGGAATTTCGAACTCCTTATCACATCCTTTTAGGATAACTGGTATCACTGGGCATTCCTGTTTTACCGACTTCCTCAAAAACGCCTTTACTTCTTTATCCTGCCACGGTCCGATCCCACTCTTGCCTACTAATACAGCGACCGATTTCCCCCTCTTTATCTGCCGTTCCAACGCATCCTGCCATGAAAAACCCGGCCTCAATTCCCATTCATCCAGCCATGGCAATATGCCGAACGTTTTCAACTTCTCGCCGATTTCTTTTACCGCCTCTTTGTCGTCGCTGTTGTGGCACAGGAAGACATCGAAATCTTCAGCTTTAATTTTCCCTTTCAGCACCAATGATGACGCGCTCAATTCTTTCTGCAATTCAGCCGCTTCTTCCATTTTGGTCACAGCATCGTCGGTTGGGGCAGTCACAACTTCCTCACGTTTGACTAGCGACACTTTAGCATCACACACCGGGCAGTTTAACGTTGTGAATTTCCGTTCACGACGGCGCATGACGGTTGAATCGGGGATAACCTCGCCGCAATTCGGGCAGGCGACCACCTGACGGCGGGTGACAGTATTGGTCAAGGCCCGCTTTCGAAGATGGCCGGCGATAAAATCTTCAAACTGATAACGGGTTTCATCCGAGGCTTGATCATCGAAATACAAGGTCAATTCCCCTCGTCCCTCCTCCAATTCGCGCAGGATCATGCCGCAGGTGCCGCCGACGGCCGCCACATATCGCCCCGCGTTCTTCCACATCTCTTCTTTGTTGAAAAACTGGCTGTGAGTCAATCGTACCGCCAGTGTAGCATAGAGGCTCAATATCGGCCCCTCAAAAGTGAAGATAACCGATTTGCCGGTCGGTTCCGGTGGGTCGGATCGTTCGCGGGTGAACTGCGACGGAAAAATCAAATCGGTCCCGGCATCGGTGGTTTCTTTGATAATCAGGTCATGCCGCAAAAGTTCTTCTACCGTAGCGATGAGCAGAATCTTTTCCTGGTTTTTGTCTGCGATTCTTTCTGTTTCCGGCATTTTGAATTGGCAAGCCAGTGCCGCCTCTTCTCGGATAAACCCCAACCCGTCCGGCTCATCCTTGGCGGTATTGACCATAGCCGAGGCATAGACATCGAGAAGCTCCGGCTGAAGCAGAACATATCCGCCAAAACTGAGCCGCCGGATCAAATCCCTGTTTTCCACCAGCCCAATACAGGTGTTGAAATCGGACCGCAAATCCTCGCCTTTGCATTCCGGGTGAGCTTTGCATAATGAGCGATAAAGCTCCTCCTCGGTCGAAATCAGGAGCCCACTCTCTTTTTCGGCAATGAGGAACTGCTTGATAGTCTGGAATAATTGATTCGAGGTAACTCTCGGAAGCGCTTCCCATTCGATACTCCCCCTGATCGCCTTTTGCAAATCTTCTATCTTCCAGCCCTCTTTGGCGCTGGTCTCGATAAATCCGTCGAATCCCATTTCTTCGGCAATCGCTTTTATTCTCTGTTCGCTGACTCCTACTCCGCCGCGGTCTGCTCTCGCCGCTATAAGGTATTTCTTCAATGGTAATGTTTTCGTTTGGAGTTTTTGCGCCTGCCGAAGGGCGCGGTCCCAATGTTTGACACCGGCAAACGGGTCGGTTTCGCTTCGTGAATCAAACACCACCAGCGCGACCGCCACTTCGTTCAGGTGCAATTGATGGATCAGCCGGTAACCCGGCTGTCCGGCCATATCCCACAAAAGGGTTTCCCGCGTTTCTTTGCGATTATTTTTCAGATCCGCTTCGAAACTATCGAAGGTGAACACATTCCGCCCGTGAGTCGAATCGGTAGTCTCGTACTTTTTCCCCGACAGTACCAATCCCAGACCGGTCTTGCCGACTCCGGTATCCCCTATCAGGACTGCCTTCGCATTGGCATAATGCACCGAATGAGATACTTGTTTTTCACCCAGTAAGATTTCCAGATCAAGTTCCCAGAGACGGATTATTGTATCCTTTTCGCCAAGCGTCGCCAGGATCGGCTTAGTCGGATGAAAGACAGGACCCGGTACCCAACTTCGGGAAGTATTTTCGCTCAAGATCGCAATCGTTTCCCAGGTATCGCACCGCCATAATCGCACCGTGCCATCAAATGATCTTGATGACATAATCCTATTTATTGGCATAAATATAGCGGATGACACCAAATCGCTATGACCCTCCAGCGTCCGAACCTCACGACCACTGGCCAGATCCCATACCTTCACCGTCTTATCCCAAGAACCGCTTAGCGCATATCGACCATCGGGCGTCACCGCCAACGCAATTACAAGATCACTATGCCCCGCCAGCGTCCGCACCTCGCGACCACTTTTCAGATCCCAAACCTTTACCGTCTTATCAGTTGACCCGCTCAGCGCATATCGACCATCGGGCGTAACCGCCAACCCATATACAAAACTACTATGACCCGCCAGCGTCCGGATCTCAGCACCGCTTGCAATATCCCAGATCTTCACCGTCTTATCATCTGACCCGCTCAGCGCACAACGACCATCAGCCGTCACCACCACCGAATGTACAATACCCTCATGACCCGACAGTGTCCGAACCTCACCACCACTGGCCAGGTCCCAGATCTTCACCGTCTTATCTCCAGAACCGCTTAGCGCATAACGACCATCGGAACTCACAGTCACCGAATATACGGAATTCCCGTGACCCGACAGCGTTCGAACCTGACGACCACTGACAAGGTCCCATACCTTCACCGTATGATCGTCTGATCCGCTCAGTACCTGGCGACCATCAGGCGTGAAAGCGAGAGAGAAGATGATGCCTCTATTTCCCCTGATGGTTTTCAGCAGTTTAAATCCGGCCGGGATTTCCTGCGGTGTGAGCCGATCTGGCAATAGGGTTTTCGCCCCGGTTTTCTTGCCTATAGTTTTCTTCTTCGTCGCTTTTTTGGATGCCATAGGACCGATGCCCTTTATGTATGATAACTATATATTTTCAGCGTGAATTCATAACCAATTATGCAAAATCCCCCCAGTTTGTCAAGGTGCCAGAGGCACCTTTTATAGCTGCCCTATGCACGATCCCACCCGAAACGCTCGGAAGCGTTTCAGGTGGGGCACCAAGTACTAGAACAAAATCCCGGTCATCTGGCGACATCCAAAAACAGGCCTTTGCCGGCCCCTGCATCAATTCTTCTTCGATTGTAAAATCTTCTGAAATTCAAGTACCGGGATGGATCATCCTGGCGACAGCCTAAAACCGGCTTTTGCCGGCAAAAAAATAACCGCCGGGCCGAGGAGGCTTCTGTCGTACTAAATTTGGTACGACCCGGCGGTTTTCCCCGTGTGCGATGGCATCAAATCACACACGTGTCCAAGGGGAAGGAGGTGTGAACCTCAGTAGCCCGGCCTTCAACGAGAATGGTGGAGAACTATCCCCGAAGGGCCAAAGGCCACTTTTTTCTATACAGGGGGCTGGGAAACCTGCATATATAGTACCAATCGGTATACAACATCCGTGCCAAGAGTTCAAGAAGGTCAGCCCGGCGCCCCTAAGACACAACAAATCAATGAGATAGCGCCACCCAGGCGGTATTTAGCAAATCCTCCGACCGGTACTTACAAGCCATTATGGCGCGACAGAAGTCGTAAAATCATCTATGTTATTGACCCACAATAACATAAGCCGCAGAAGTCGGTGCAACAGGGGATGTCGCAGGCGTCGCACCCATCTTTATAATCGTCTTCATAACAATTTGAATACCTGACGGTTATTCTTATTTTTTACTCACTTCTATCATCCTGCAAAGCTGCTTTATGATCAAGTAGACCAGAAATAAAGCCGCCAGCCCACCGGTGGCAATGAGTGCCTTTGAGAGAATGTCAATAGTCACAATTTTTCCTCCTTCCGTAAGCCAGCCTTTAATATTTAGCAGGGGGCTGGCAAACCTGCCTACTCTCCATATATGTTAACAATTTTTGTGCCGAGCAAAAGCCAATTCGCTAAAACGCACGTAAGCTGTTGTAAGAAAACGATATAAAAAAGAGCGCCTTTGGGAGGGGGTTGCGAATCGAGTTGCAGTTGGGTCGTTTTGACGCACCGATAGTCCGAGGCTAAAATATCTTGTTGTATTGCAATAAGTTGCCTCATGACAACTGCCGCAACAGGGTATGCCGCAGGCGTCGCACATGCTCTTGCCTCTGCCGCCGGAACAAACTGAGTACCTGACATTTGAGTCATCTCCCCCCATCAACGCCGGTCAAACCGGATTGGGAGTGCCGCCTCCGGCGATTTATTATAGACAAAAAATAAATAATCGCTATATTAGAGTAACTGCCGCATGAAGCGGTCATAGATACTGCACTGGTCACCCGATTGAAAGGTGATATATTCTGATGTATTGCCACCAAAACTGTCCCGTATCTTTATCTCCATCGCATGGAAGGAGTCTGCCATGACGCATCGTCGCCGATGTGATCGCAACTCGCCGGCATCTTTTGCCATCTGCCTGGCCTCAATAATTGTCTTGATCCTGATGGCGGCTCCCGCCCAGGGACAACTGACCAGTGAGGATATTGAAGCCTTACGAGAACAGGGACGAGCCGAAGGCTGGACCTTCACGGTCGACGAAAATGGAGCCACACAATATTCCCTTGATCAGCTATGCGGTCTAAAGGTGCCCGACAACTGGCAGGACGATGCCGTCTTCGATCCGATGACCCCGGATAAAAGCCTGCCGGAGGCATACGACTGGCGCGATCAACTCACCCTGCCCCCGGTGCGAAACCAGGGCGGTTGCGGTAGCTGCTGGGCCTTTGCCACCGTCGGTCCGCTGGAATGCAATATCAAGATAAAAGACAACATCATCGTCGACCTCTCCGAACAATATCTGGTCAGTTGCAATAATGACGACTGGGATTGCAGCGGCGGATGGTGGGCCCATAAATACCACCAGTGGAAAAACGATCCCTGCTATGAAACCGGCGCTGTTATGGAGGCCGATTTCCCATATGCTGCGGCCAACCTTCCCTGCAATTGCCCCTATCCGCATCAATACCGAATACATAATTGGGCTTATATCGGCAGCCAGAGCAGTATTCCGGAGATTGACGCCATGAAGCAGGCGATTCTCGATTACGGCCCGATCTGTGTCGCAATTATTTCCAATTCGGCTATGCAGGCATACCGCGGCGGAATATTCAATTCCTGCGCCAGCGGCGATGTCAATCACGGGGTCGTGCTGGTCGGCTGGGATGACAACCAGGGAACCGACGGCGTCTGGATCATGCGCAACTCATGGGGTACCTGGTGGGGCGAAGAGGGCGGTTATATGCGCATCGAATACGGTTGCAGCAAAGTCGGCTACGGTGCCTGTTATGTCAATTACCCCGGAGCGATCGATATCACGACCCAGTCGCTACCCATTTGTAGCCTTGGCGTGGCTTATGAGATACAACTCGAGGCAACCGGCGGCGCGGGCGATTTAACCTGGTCGGACCGTGATGGCAGCCTGGTGAGCACCGGTCTGGCTTTGTCTCCCGAAGGTCTCCTGGCGGGAACCCCGATAGTTGAAGATTTTATCAGTTTTATAGCGGTGGCCGAGGACATTTATGACCGCCACGACGAGCAGTCATATTCGATCGAAGTCTGCAAATATATCGAGGGTGACGCCAATGCCGATGCCGATATTAATGTCGGCGACGCCGTCTTTATGATCAATTACGTTTTCACTGGCGGTCCCGATCCTCTCCCGGTGCCGATGGCCGGTGATGCCAACTGCGACGCCCGCCCCGATATCGCCGATGCCGTATATATCATCAATTATGTATTCAAGAGCGGCCCGGCGCCATCCTGTCCGTAGGTTCTCGATCCCATAAAATTATATATTAAGGGCCGGCATCATGCCGGCCCTTAACGCCTGAGGGAGCCCCCCAGCCCCTTTACACAGGCCCCAGCCCCTTTTCCTCAAACGAATACTATTTCAAGAGCACCATCTTCTTCGAAGCGACGAATTGATCGGTTGTCAGGCGATAGAAATACATCCCGCTGGCAACCGCATGACCATCGCTGTCGTTTCCATCCCAAACCACCTGGTATCTTCCCGCCTCTTCACGATTATCGACCAGAATCGCTATGCGCTGACCCAGCACATTGTAAATTTCCAGTTTAACTTGTGAAGCCTGCGGCAAATCAAAACAGATGGTTGTTGCCGGATTGAACGGGTTGGGATAGTTGGCATGCAATTGATACTCATCGGGCAGCAGATGCGGATAAAGCGCATAATCGGGCTGATACCGTCCGACCGCCTTGATGATGTAATCCCGTATTCGGCCATCAGCCACATCGTCGACGGCAAAATTGAATTCGAACACATCTCCCATGGATAAAACCAGCGGATTTCCTGAGACAAAGCCGTTCCAGTCGAATTCATCAGGCTTCGTCAACCTCAGATCGAAATCATTGACCCGCCATGGTTTGACCTGAGCCGATTCATTGGACGGAACTATCTGACCGACAGCATCGGTGGTATATCCGACATTCCAAGACATACGGAGAGTAATGAACTCATCCTGAATCTGTCCGGCGATATCGGTGAAGACGACCTCCTCCGTCGCATTCTCGCGAGAGGGAGTCGTCGACAGTTCAATCCAATCACCATCGGGGCCGAGGATCTCGAAAACCAGTTCGTTCTGAACGCCTCCGGCATTCGGGTCGACCTTTTGATAGCAGGGCAATTTCTGGACATATTCATACTTGAAACTGACACCTGGCTGCCCGGTATTGGGGAAGGTGACCACGAGATGACCCGGTTCATTCGATATGAACGTATTGCCGTCCACCTCCTTCAGTTCAGCCAGTCGGTCGACACCGTGATGATCGACAGCCGTCAACGGCGCTGCCGTCTCTCGATAGAGACTGATATTGCCGTCCACGGCACAGGCAACTTTGGTATCCTGCGAATGATCCACGGTAATCAACTCGATATCGTGCAAATAGGTAATTTCGTTTTCCAACTCGCGTAATTGGAAACGAGCGCGACCGTCCTCAACCACCATCGGCGTTCTCAGATGATAGTAATCGGTGACGACCTCGGCATAACCTGATTTCTCGCAGGCTGTCAGCAACGGGTTTTCCTGCTTGAAACCGCTGCCGTCATGACTGTAAAGCACCGGGCAGGATGGATCGGGATATACTCTGATAATAGTGAAATCCCTTACGCTCGACCAAGTGCCCCAGCCGGCTTCATTATATGCCCGCACCTTCCAGTAATAATGTCCGGGGGACAGATATGAGGTCTGGTAATTCGATGATGTCAGGTTATTGGGGTTATTGATCGGCGAACTGAAATCGCTGTTGTTGTCAACCATCGCTTCATAGTAAACGGTATACTGCACATTATACCAATCGAGGTACACTCTATAAGAACTGTTATATGTATAAATCACTTTCCCATCGACCGGCGAATATAATATCGGAGCCGGTGGGGCCACGATCGGCCGGTTCAGCAGGATCGAAACGTAATCCGTGAACTGATTGACCACCGCCAGGTCGATATCGCCATCGCCATCATAATCGCCCGGATAGGCATGAACTGAGCCATCCCCGGCGTTATAATCGACATGTGTCGCAAAGGTGCCGTTACCATATCCCTTAAGAACGGAAATATCATCGGAGATGATATTGGTCGTCACCAGATCGATATCGCCATCGCTGTCCAGATCGGTTGCGAGGACATGCGTGGGATATGAACCGACATTATATGTGACATGACCGGCAAAACCGCCGCTGCCGTTGTTTATAAGAACCGAGACATTATTCGATCCCTTGTTGGCGGTCGCCAGATCAAGATAACCGTCGCCGTCGAAATCAGCCGCATAAACACCCTCGGGGCAAATCGCGGTAGTGTAATCGGTACGAGCCGCGAAGGTGCCATCGCCATTATTCAACAGGACCGAAACCTTGTTAGAGTAGCTGTTGGAAGTCATGAGGTCGATATCGGCATCATTATCCAGATCGGCGGCAAAGGTATGATTGGGACCATCGCCGGTCGTATAATTGACAGCCGAAGCAAACGTTCCATCGCCATCGCCGAGGAATACCGATACCTTGTCGGTCGCCCAGTTGGCCACCGCCAGGTCGATATCGCCATCGCCGTTGAAGTCGGCCGAAACGATTCCGGTAGTCGCCGTATCGGCCAGATAATCAACATTAGGTGCAAAGGTTCCGCTACCGTTGTTTAGATATACCGAAACCTCGCCAATGAGAAAATTAGAAGCGACAATATCCATATACCCGTCGGCATCATAATCGGCAGAGCTGAGGGAAACCGGGGTGGAATCGGCGGCATAATTGGTTGGCGTGCCGAAAGTTGCATCACCGTTGTTGAACATGACTCCGATATTGTCTGAATTACGATTGGCCACAACCAGATCAAGATCGCCATCGGTGTCATACAGTGCGGCATATACTGATAAAGGCAAATCTCCGACACTGTAATCGGCGTCATGATAGAAAGTACCGGGGCTGGCATGAGTTGCCGCCACGGTAAACGACCAGGTATGGCTATTGGCCATATTCTTTCCGTGCAGCGATTCGATATCGGTTGTCAGAACAACCGTCACCACTTCGCCTTCAGCGAATGGATCATCGGGATTAAATCCGACTGTTTTCTGATCCAGACCGCAATACCAGACACCGTCGTCATGAAGTCCGGTCGAGGAACCGTTCACGATCAAAGTCGTATTGTTGATCGTAAAGAAGTCCATCTTGACATCCCAGGTGACGGTAATATCGGTGGTCGGAGAGACATCGATTTCATTCATACCCGGATCGGTGCTGACCACCTGCGGCGGTTGTGCGGTATTGAACACTACCTGAAGCGAGGGATCGCCCAGCCATAGATACATTCGGGCATTGGCCAGGCCGATGCCGCCGTGTTCGTTTATGATCTTGATTGCCGCCAGGTTAGAAGCGTCACCGGTGGCATTGACACCTTCGTCGAATACCGCCGAGAACAGCTTTTTGTCATAAGTGTGATTGGCAACCGTATACGATGGCCGTGATGCGCTCAGGAGTGCCACGGCACCTTCATCATGAAGAGTGAAATGCTCGGCCAGAGTGGTCGTGGCATTATCAATATAAGCATTATAGCAGGCGATACTGAACACCACCGGCGTCATGTCGCCATTATCCAGAGCCGCGATTTGAGTCGGACCGAACGATTCATAGAACATATTCCAACTGCTCCATGACGTCGTCGATCCATGGCCGCGGTAATTGACCACGCGCTGGCCGTCATCGATATACCCGATGACATCGGCATTGGTGGCTCGATCACCGCCGACAGTTGTATCGGCGCCATATGCGGTAGTAAAATCGGGATACAGAACCGAATATGTCAGCGACGGGGTCTCCAAAGCCAGCCTGATACGTTCTTTGCATTGCTGGTATTTGTAAGGAGCATTTTGCGCATTGGCTACCAGCAGCGCTTTTTCCAGCCAGTCTCCGGCTGGCGGATCTTTCTCAAAAAGAATGCTCTTATCGACCATGTTATCGACATCGGCCTCGGAAAAGACACATAATCTCCCGATGGCAATATCGGGGAAATTATCGCTGCCGACGATAAGCGAATAATAATAATCGCTAAAGCACCCGTATCCCATATAACCGGGAATCTGACTCTCATTCCCGACAAACAGCACGTACTCGATGTTGTGATCGGCATATTCCTGATCGATATAGTTCTTAATTGCAGTAACCGTGCTTCCCACGGTGGAAAGAGCTACGATCTCGGTTTCCAATCCCAAAGCCTCTTTCCATTCGATAAATGAAGCCATATTATCGACATATCCATCGACCGCGATTATCAGATAATCATAATCGCCGGGATCGGCCGGGATGCCGCCCTCCCCTTCAACCGGCATAGACAGCTCGTCGTAGTTTATGACACCTTCTTCATATATCGGGTCATAAGTGGCCGAAACCGCCCCGTCCGTCTCCGGAAGGACGTTGATGCTGCTGCCGGAAGTGTAACTCAGCTTGATGGTGATATCTTCATAGACAAGCAGATCACCGGTGATGGGATTAAACTTGAAAGGATTGATCTGCACGGCCACTACACGGAGATCCCGCCAGATACCAGGGTCATCGACGGTAACCGATTTAGCCGGATAATATGCGTCAGTATCATAGCATACCTCGTCAATGACAAACGCAGCCGGCGATTCTGTCTCCAGAACGGGTATCTGAAATGGATAAATATTGTATCCTTCCAGAACCTTCTCGGTATACCCGGTGACACTGACTTCAACCACGGCATCCCCGGGCACGGCAACCAATTCGATGATTACCGGCAATTGAGGCTTGCCTTCTTCACGCGTTGTATAATAACCGGGAAATCTCAAAGCCTGAAAAGTCTTGCCATCCTCGATTACATCCTCTACCCAGAATCCATTGGTCGAAAAGGAAATCACCGCTTCCGTTTCACCGGAACTGTAAACCGTCGCCGAGGGTTTCTCGGGTGTCGAGGTGCCGGCCATCGGAAGCCATTCCTGAGCTGCGGAAACCGGCAGAACGGCAAACGCAAGAAACGCAAGCAAGACACAAATTGACACTTTTTTCGCACTCATTACCATTTCCTCCATTGAATGCGGTGGATTGAATTTGCTCCATTTCCTAAAGTTAGCTATTGTGTTTCTCGACGCATGCAAACGACAACCCTCGCCGGAATGCGACCCGGAATTACCATTTGAGTACACGTTCAAAACCGAAATACCGTGCGGCACTCCTCGTTCATGCACAATTAAAAAATCAAACTGTCTCTATTAGCGATGCCAAAAAGATGAGATGCCGTCTTTGGAGCATGAATGCCGGAGGACGCCGGCCATACGCCGATAGGCAACATTAGTTTTTTATTACTCTATCACCTCCCTCAATTGTATCTTTCGTTAAGGCGGGAAGCCGCACAATGCCCCGATGACCCAGCCGATCATCAATACACCGTGCAACTCCAAAAGCCGTAACATCTGTGGACTAAGCGACTATTTTATTTATATATCTCCCCCGTTGTACTATAATTATACAAATTGCCGATGCGTCTGTCAATATATTAATGGCCACCTGTATTGAATTGATGATTAGGTGCTCAGATATTGGCCTGTCCATCACTGAATTACCCAATTTATAATTGTTATTTTCAAATCGGTCCTGTATTATCCGAATATGGATATGGTAAAGCAGAAAATCAACCAAGCTTATTCTATCCTGAATGAGCTCGATATTGACCTCTGGCTTGTCTTCGTCAGAGAAACATTGATGATGGCCGACCCGGTCTTGCCTCTGGTCATCGGCGAAGATGCCACCTGGCAGTCGTTCTTCCTGTTCTCCCGCGATGACCGTTCAGTCGCACTCGTCGGTAATTTCGACCGTGAACTTTTCGCAAGAGACAACCACTTCACGGAGGTTTTAACCTACACCGAAGGCGCCGGTGATACCTTTAGAGAATTGATCGGCAATATCGATCCCAAGAATATTGCCATCAATTATTCCACCGATAACCCTGCCGCCGACGGACTTACGCACGGTATGTTTCTCGCCCTTAAAGACTACCTGAAAGACATTCCATATGCCGACCGATTCGTCTCCGCCGAAGAGGTCTGCTCCAAACTGAGAAGCCGGAAACTACCGGTCGAAATCAAACTGCTTTCTCAGGCGGCGCAGATGACCTGTGATGCCTGGGACATTGCCCGTCCGCGAATATCCACCGGGATGACCGAAATCGAAATCGCCGCCGTGATCGACGAGTGCATTTCGCAACTCGGCGGCACAAACTCCTTCCACACCATCGTCAATGCCGGCGACAAATCAACTCCGGGACATGGGCAACCGTCAACGGCGGCACTGGAACCGGGCGACCTGCTTCACATCGACTTCGGCGTCAGACTCAATGACTACTGTTCCGACCTGCAGCGCCTGGTTTACTACAGCAAACCGGACGAGGCCTCGCTTCCTCCCCATCTGATCAAGGCTTTCGACCTGGTAAAGAATATCATCGACGACACCGCCGCCTTATGCCGTCCGGGAATCGCCGGATGGGAGGTCGATGCCCTGGCGAGGAAAATGCTCACCGACCAGGGTTATCCCGAATATCAGCATGCCCTCGGCCATCAACTCGGTCGCGACCCCCATGATGGCGGCGCGGTGATCGGCCCCCAATGGGAACGATACGGAACGACCCCGTTTATGCCGCTGGAGGAAGGCAATGTCTTTACCCTGGAGTTGGAAATCATGCTGCCCGGTATCGGCTGCGTCGGCCTCGAAGAGGATGTCGCCCTCGAAAAAGACGGAGCGCGCTTCTTATGCCCCCGGCAGGAAGAACTTATCATCGTATAATGTATCATCACATTTAAGGAGCCACAGAGATGCCGTCGACCAACACCACCGTCAAAGATATCTATTGCCCCAAATGCGCCGCCCGCTATGATACCGATTCGATCCTCACACTCTGCGATTGCGGGTCTCCCCTGCTGGTCGACTATGATTATGACCAAGCTTCCCGAATCATTGATCGCCATGAATTGAAAAACCGCCCCTTCACGATGTGGCGGTATCGCGAAATCCTGCCGGTTAAGGACGAGGCCAATATCGTCACCCTCGGCGAAGGCGGCACGCCGTTGTTGCCGTCGGCACATATCGGCAATAAAATCGGCATGAACAATTTGTACTTCAAAGACGAGGGGAATAACCCCACCGGATCGTTCAAAGCCCGCGGACTCGGGATGGCCGTCTCCCGCGCCAAAGAGTTGGGCATCAAAAAGCTTATTATCCCGACTGCCGGGAATGCCGGTTCGGCGGTTGCCGCCTATGCCGCCCGCGCAGGTCTGGAATGCTGCATCATCATGCCGACCGATGCCCCCTTTCCGTTCAAGGTCGATGGCGAATACCTCGGAGCACGAATTGAACTGGTAGATGGGACCATCAAAGATTGCGGCATCCGAGCGGCGGAGATTGCCAAAGATGAAGGCTGGTTTTCGTTCGCGACGCTGAAAGAGCCATATCGGATCGAGGGCAAAAAGACGATGGGGTATGAACTGGCCGAACAATTCGATTATGATCTCCCCGATGTTATCATCTACCCCACCGGCGGCGGCACCGGCCTGATCGGGATGTGGAAAGCGTTCGATGAAATGGAAAAGATGGGCTGGATCAACGGTCCCAAACCGAAGATGGTATCGGTTCAGGCCGATGGTTGCGCCCCTATCCCCCGCGCCTTCGAACAGGGCACCGATCATGCCGAGGAATGGAAAGATCCGCATACTCTCGCGGCAGGATTACGCGTGCCCGGAGCGGTCGGTGATTTCCTGATGCTGCAGGCGATCCGCGAAAGCGGCGGAACGGCGCTGGCGGTTTCCGATGATGAGATGATTGAGCAGACGATTGCTCTCGGATCAAAGGAAGGCATCTTTGCCGCGCCCGAGGGCGGCGCTTCGATGGCTTGCTTGATACGACTGCTTGACAGCGGCTTTATCAAACCGACCGACCGCGTCGTCGTCTTCATCACCGGCAACGGCTACAAGTATCTGGATACTCTTCAGGAACATTTGCCCAGCAATAAGTAATCATCCGGAATTCTATATGTTGTGGTTTATCAATGATGACCGCTACCATATATGGTTCTGAATCTCCACAAATCTCGCATAAGGCATTATCCTCCTCTGAGTTACCGGGAACTGGGTTTGAATTGTACAATAAAGGTTTTTCCTTTCGCTCCCGGCCACTAACTTTAACATACACCCCAGTATCATTTCATGCTCCTTATGAGGATGTCGCACATTGATTTGTGCGGGATTTGGCTTTGGTCGCTCATTTTTAAAGAATTTTCTTTCCCTGAATCTTTTTCTGTTCCGCAATCGGTTGTCTTGATTGTGTGGTAATGGTTTAGGGTTCGTTTTTCATATTTGCGGTTTTTCCTTCCTTTGGCTTTCGACGGGAGTTGCATTTCGGTTGCGTACATAGGAATATCTCCTTGAATAATCATGTTCATCTATCGGGGAGAGGTCAGGATCTACAGCGGTTCTACGTTGATTTTGCAGGAGGGCGGCGGAGGGCACATTTAGGCTGTCGCGTGGATGACCTGAAATTTGGATTGTGAACCGTGATTAGGGACCAAGGTCACGATCTCTCTCACAAAAAAATGCGGTCATTGCGAGGAGGCCCGTAAATTCGAGCGAAAAGAGGATGTGGCCGACGTGGCAATCTATCATTAGGATTCCAACGAGGGCCCTAATTCAAGATCGTAGTTTCCCAGTCAAACCTACAATAAGATCGGTGCCGCACCTGTGCCGTTTCGGCTCGGGTGCGCTTGTATACACACATGCGCCTTGCGTCAACGGGATCAAAGATTCCCACCCGAAACGCTAAGAAGCGTTTCAAGTGGGCCACCAAGCATGGGCCACCAGTCAATGTTGAGGGTGGCACGCGGCGTAATCCCGACGATAGATTGCTTCGTCGGCCCCATCTTCGCTTTGCTCAGTTTACGGGCCTCCTCGCAATGGGCATAATAGCCAAATTATGTTGGTGTTTTTGTTTGAACTTATTGGTATTGATAATATTACGTCAAAAGGTGTTGAAGGAGTTTAGTGATGGGTCAAAAAGTGGTGTCGTAAATGCGGGGTTCAAGAAGCAATTCGGT
>DAOUTW010000132.1 GCA_030668485.1 Candidatus Zixiibacteriota bacterium | reverse complement strand
TCCATGGCCACCCTCAGTACCATTTCGTTTCCGGAATTCTTTGTGGCGTATATTTTGATCGCCCTGCTCTCGGTGCAATTGATCATTTTCCCGAGCATCTCCAATATCAACGACCAGATGTCCTTCTGGGAGAAGATCTACGCCATTGTTCTGCCCTGCCTGACCCTGACAATGGTTGTCGTGGCTCACATGATGCGCCAGACGCGGGCAGCCATCATCAATATCCTGGCCAGCCCGTTTATCGAAATGGCTCGATTAAAAGGCATTAAACGGGCCCGGGTCATCGTCATGCACGCCTTCCCGAATGCGCTCTCACCGGTGATCAATGTGATCGCACTCAATCTGGCCTACCTGGTTGTCGGTGTCGTTATCGTGGAGGTGGTATTTGTCTATCCGGGCTTAGGCCAACTGATGGTGGACTCGGTGTCCAAACGGGATATCCCGGTGGTCCAGGCCTGTGGGCTTATATTTGCTGCGGTTTACATCGGCCTCAACCTGACCGCCGATGTACTTTCAATTATCAGCAACCCCAGACTGCGGAATCCAAGGTAAAGAGAGGCGTTGTATGGCCTTTTTCAAATTGCTCAGAAAATCACCAATCATTGCCCGTATCGGTCTGGCAATGATCCTGTTGAATATCGCGGCGGCCGTACTGGCCCCGGTAATCGCCCCTTACGGTGAGACCGAGGTGGTGGGTGATGTCTGGCTGCCGATGAGCAGCGAACATCTTCTTGGCACCGATCATATCGGCCGCGACATGTTTACACGCCTGCTCTATGGCGCCCGCAACACCATCGCAATCGCCTTTGTGATTACGATGTTTTCCTTCGCCGTCGGTATTAGCTGCGGGTTTTTCGCGGCCACGCTGGGTGGTTGGGTTGATTTAATTTTAAGCCGCCTTGTGGATATTCTGATGGCCATTCCGGTCCTTATTTTTGCACTGGTTGCCCTGGCGGTAGTCGGGAATTCCATACCGAAGCTGGTGGTAGTGATCGCTTTGCTGGATTCCACCCGGGTGTATCGCCTGTCACGAGCTGTCGCCATGGACATCGAAGTCATGGAGTATGTTGAAGCCGCACGACTGCGTGGTGAAGGCGCCTGGTGGCTCATGCGTCACGAAATTCTGCCGAATGCCATGCCGCCCCTGGTGGCGGAATTCGGCCTGCGATTCTGTTTTGTATTTTTATTTATCGCCGCCCTAAGCTTTCTGGGCCTGGGCATCCAGCCCCCGACGGCGGATTGGGGCGGAATGGTCCGCGAAAATTCAGGCGCGATTACTTTCGGAATTTTCACACCGTTGTGGCCGGCAGGTGCCATCGCATTTCTGACGGTAGGCGTGAATTTTATTGTCGACTGGTTTCTAAATGTCGCCAGCGGACTTAAGGATTAACATATATTTGTAAATAAACAAGGTGAATGACCCATGAATCACTTGTTGTCTATGAAAAAAATCCAGATCGAAGGGTTCAGCGACGAGCATTGGACACCGATCGTCAAAGGGATCGATTTGACTTTGGACAGAGGTGAGGTGCTCGGTCTGATCGGGGAATCAGGCGCGGGAAAATCGACGCTTGGGCTCGCGGCCATGGGCTTCAACCGGCAGGGATGCCGAATCGTCTCCGGATCGATCGTTTTCGATGATATAGAATTGACGAAAGCGCCCAAAAAGGAGTTGCGAGATTTAAGAGGCTCTCGTATTGCCTATGTTGCGCAAAGCGCGGCCGCTTCTTTTAATCCGGCACATAGGCTCATCAAGCAGTATGCTGAAACACCGGTTCAGCACGGCCTGATGAATTGTTCAGAAGCGGTAGAAAAAGGGATTGATATCTACAGGCGTTTACTGCTTCCGGACCCTGATAAAATCGGCTATCGCTACCCCCATCAGGTTTCTGGAGGTCAACTTCAACGCGCCATGGTGGCCATGGCCATGTCCTGCCAACCCGATATTATTGTCTTTGATGAGCCCACAACAGCCCTGGATGTTACGACTCAAATCGAAGTTTTAGCTGCCATCAAGGAAATCACCCGGCAATTCGACACGGCGGCCATTTACATTACCCATGACCTGGCCGTCGTGGCTCAACTGGCCGATCGAATCATGGTGCTTCGATACGGAGAGCTGGTCGAAGAAGGCAATACCAGGGAATTGCTGGCCAATCCCAAAGAAGAATATACCCAGCAATTGCTCTCTGTACGAACACTCAGGGAAGACAAGGAACAGTTGACAAAAGATAAGGATGTCATTTTAGAAGTTAAGGATGTTTCGGCGAGTTACGTCAATGGCATCAAGGTCCTTGAGAATATCAGTCTGAAAATCCGCCGACGAAAAACTGTTGCCGTGGTTGGGGAATCGGGAAGCGGTAAGAGTACATTGGCCAGAGTGATCACAGGTCTACTGCCTCCTTTGGAAGGCAAGATCATATTTGACGGAGAAGAGTTACCTCCTGCCTTGAAATCGCGAGAGCGTGAAAGCCTGAGACGACTGCAAATGATCTATCAAATGCCTGACACGGCCCTCAATCCCAAGCAGAAAGTGAGAAAAATTTTAGGACGGCCACTTAGTTTCTATTTTGGCATGTCGAAAAAAGAAAGAGAAAATAGAATCCTTGAACTCCTCGATGTGACCGAATTGCCGGGAAACTATATAGAGCGTTATCCGCCGGAACTTTCCGGAGGAGAAAAACAGAGGATCTGTATCGCCCGGGCACTGGCCGCCAACCCCGACCTGATCATCTGCGACGAAGTTACTTCGGCGTTGGATCAGCTTGTTGCTGAAGGCATTCTTAAGCTGTTACAGGATTTACAAAATGAATTGGGCGTGTCTTATCTTTTCATCACTCATGACCTGGCTACGGTTAAGGCCATTTCCGATGAAATGATCGTCATGTTGGAAGGAAGGATTGTTGAGCAGGGAAGAAAAAAAGTCGTTTTATCCCCGCCATATCATGAATATACTGAGAAGTTACTTTCATCAGTACCGGAGATGGACCCGGACTGGCTCGATCATCTTTTGGAGGAACGCGCATCGGCCAATTAGGGTTGTGGTGTCTTATCGGATTTTATATTTCTCGGATAAATGATTAGACGATCCCCCGGGTGGATAGGCCTGCTGAGATCAATACTATTCCAGATAATGAGGGACGCAATAGGGACATCGAATTTGTTGGCAATTGATGACAGATTATCCCCGTTTTTGATTATATAGACTCGTCCTTTTTGGGCCTCCAGAAATCTTTTTTCAAGTCGCCGAAACCGGTCTTCAAAACCCTCTGAAGCTCCTTTGGG
>DAOUTW010000138.1 GCA_030668485.1 Candidatus Zixiibacteriota bacterium | reverse complement strand
GTTTGTAGAGGTCGTTACCAAAACTACCGATTCGGTTAAGGCTCAGGGGAAATTCGACCCCAATGCTTTTGCTTTTGAACTTGCTGCAGCGGAGTTGACTCTGGCCGGAGAAACACTCAGATGGATGGTCGGAAAAGAAGTAAAGATCACGACAGAAGGGGATGTTTTCGGACGCCGGTGGGATACGGATACTTTTGAATCCATACTCGATTCGTTGCTTGAAAGAGTATATCAGAAAAATCTGATTCTCCAAGCAGTTAAAGAAGGACATACCTCTGTAAGAGATATCCATAAAAAAATCGGGCTTGACCTTAAAAGAATTTCATACCTTCTGGCCGATATGGAAAATACGAACGTAGTCGAGTTTGTTGGTATGAAAGAGAGCAAGCCGGTTTTTGCAGCACTGTGAGGATCTACTGATGAAAATTGAAGATTTTATTTGATGCATCAATCTGCAATCGACAATCAAAAATCTTCAATGAATAAAGGGAGGAGAAATGACTAACAAAAGCGGGTCGGTTATGGTTGTGGGTGCCGGAATTGCAGGCATGCAGGCTTCGCTCGATCTGGCCAATTCGGATTACAAGGTTTACCTGGTTGACAAATCTCCCACCATCGGCGGGATGATGGCCCAGCTGGACAAGACGTTCCCCACTAACGATTGTGCCATGTGAGTGATTTCGCCCAAACTGGTCGAGGTCGGCCGGCATATGAATATTGAGCTGATTACGTGCAGCGAACTAGAGAGTGTTGAGGGGGAACCGGGAAACTTTAAGGCTTCATTGGTCAATTACCCCCGCTACATTGATCCGATTAAATGTACAGGGTGCGGAGATTGTGCCAGGCATTGCCCGGTAACCGCCGTTAACCAATATAATATGGGCCTTAATGACAGGAGGGCCACCTACATAGAATATGCTCAAGCGGTTCCGCTCGCCTTTGCCATTGATACCGAGACCTGTATCGGCTGCGGTTTGTGCGAGAAGATGTGTCTTGCCAAAGCGATCCGGTATGATGACAGAGAGCGCAAAACCACCGTTACGGTCGGATCTGTCATTCTGTCCGCCGGAAGCCGGGGATTTGATCCTTCCGGGCTTGACTATCTGGGATACGGTCAATATCCCAATGTGGTTACCAGCCAAGAGTTTGAAAGAATCTTGAGTGCATCAGGACCGTATTTTGGTCATTTGATGAGGCCGTTGGACCGGGAAGAGCCCAAAAGCATCGCGTGGTTGCAGTGCGTGGGTTCCAGGGATACCAACCGTTGCGGAAACGGCTACTGCTCATCGGTATGCTGCATGTACGCCGTAAAAGAGTCCATGATTGCCAAAGAGCATGCTCATGGTGACCTGGATTGTGCAATTTTTAATATGGATATAAGGACGTTTGGCAAGGATTATGAAAACTATTATCTCCGTGCTCGGGATAAAGAAGGGGTTCGCTTTATAACCGCCAGGGTCCATACTATTACAGAAGTTCCTGAAACCGGCGATCTGATTCTCGAGTATGCCGACGAAAGCGGTGCGATGAAACAAGAAACCTTTAACATGGTCGTTCTCTCGGTCGGATTAGAGATTCAGCAGGGTACTGCGGAGCTGGCAAAACGCCTCAATGTTAAATTGAACAAATACAATTTTGTAGACAACGATCCCTTTACACCGGTGAGCACATCACAGCCGGGAATATATACGTGCGGGGTATTGCAAGGACCAAAGGACATCCCCGAATCGGTGGCTGAGGCCAGTGCTGCCGCCTGTTTGGCCGGCGCGGACCTTGCTGAAGCAAGGGGGACTGAGATTACTAAAATTGAAATCCCCGAACAGATTGATGTTGCCGGACAGAAGCCTCGCATCGGTATTTTTGTATGTAACTGTGGGATCAACATCGGAGGG
>DAOUTW010000087.1 GCA_030668485.1 Candidatus Zixiibacteriota bacterium | reverse complement strand
TTGAAGGCCTTATTGCGAGGGCAGGATGAACTGGCTTTCACGCGACTGAAGGAGACGGTTAGCGTCGATACCAATAATGTCGACGCCTATGTTCATCTGGGTAATATTTTTCGACGCCGAAAGAAGACGGAACAGGCTCTTCAGATTCACCGCGATCTGACTTTCCGGGCGGGATTGACGCCGGCTGAAAGAAAAGAAATACTGACGGCGCTTTATAAAGATTTTATTGAGGCGGGCGATGAATCGTCGGCGGTGAAGGCGGCCCATGAACTGCTGCAATTGTCGGCCAATGATCGTTTTGCACTAAGGGCTCTGACACGATTTCATGAGCAGGCGGGTGAATGGAAAGAAGCGGCGGTGATTCGCAAGAAATTGGATAAGCTGGACGGCAGTGATTCTCAGAAGAGGCTGGCGTTGTACAAGGTTTTCGAAGGATATGATCTGGTGGAACAGGGTGATCGTCACCGGGCGCGACTCTTTTTCAAGGAGGCGATCCATTTGGATAAGAACTGTCTGGCCGCCTATACGGCGATCGGCGACAGTTATTATGATGAGAAGCGTTTGGAAGATGCCCTCGGTTATTGGACCAAGGTTATCGCCCTTAAGCCGGGCGAAGGTCATGTGGTATTTGAGCGATTGAAGAAGGGGTTCTTTGAGGTTGGGCGTTACGGCGATTATGCCGATGCTCTGAGCACGTTGCTGCAGGCCTGTCCTGATCATCTGACCGCTCGTCTTGAGTTGGCTTATTTTATGGAAAAGAAGGGTGAAAAAGACGGTGCCCGAAATCATTTTACCATGACGCAGGACAATCATCCCGATTCGATGCTGGCCAAGCTGGGGATGTTCCGTCTCAACCGGGAGACCGGTAAAAAGGAAGCTGCCGACAATACTCTCAAACAGATTATAAAAATGGCCGTCAAGAAGGAAGCGAGCAGCTATATTTGTTCCGGCTGCGGATTACATGCCGATACTATGATCTGGCTCTGTCCTCGATGTAAGGCGGTCGATTCGTTTAAAGCCGTTAAGTCATGAAATTTTCCATTTTGGTGATGGCATTGATCTGTGTCGCCGGTACGGCGGCAGCCGACGATGCCGTCGATCACATCTATAGCAATTTCATCAAAGGTGATATTTCCGATGCACAGAGGGAATACCGTCAATTGCCGCAGACGGCCGTACGGGACGGTAATCGTCTGTTTTTGTCGGCGTTATTTGAAACGGACGGAAAGCAGGCGTATGATCTATTAAAAGCGTCTCTTCGTAGCGACCTCGACGGCAAGTATGAGGAGGAGGTCCGTTTGCGGATGATCCAGTTGGCCGAGGCGGCGGGGGATACGGCGACGGTACTTTCATCCGGGGCGGCTTTTCTTGACCGGTGGGAAATGAGCGATTATCGTGAACCGCTTTTGGCGACGATGTCGGCCTTTTCGCCGGAAGGGGGGAGCGATCAGAAAAGGTATCTTGACCTTCTCATCGATGGTTTTCCGGGTGGGTATTTGGGACAGTATGCCAGGCTTTCCAAATCTCTGGCCGCTTTTAAGCGAGCTCATTACAAAACATCGACGACGCTTTGCCGGCGAATCAACAATTCTTCGGATAATAATCTAATTCCGGCCAGCCTGATTCTCCTGTCACGGATTGCATTGAAAAAGGGAGAGTCGGAGCGGGCTCTGTTGAATTACAATATCCTTCGCGAGCAGTACCGTTATGCGATCGGGCAGGATGAACTGCTGTCGGCTCTCAAGGTCATATCGGAGAACCGGTCAGATCTGGAGTCGACCGAGGTATTCGAGGGGATAACTTATTCGGTGCAGGTCGGAGTTTTTGGAATAAAAAAGAATGCCGAGGGAATGGCGGATATTATCAAGGGTTACGGCTATAAAACCAGACTCAAGAAACGGGTTATTTCAGATAATCAATACTATGTGGTGCTGGCGGGACGCTTCAAGACGATGCAGGAGGCGCAGACGGCCAGGCAGAAATTGGAGTTGGGCGAAAATCAGATCTTCAAGGTGAAGGTCAACGATGAAAAGTAATGGCCCGACGCCGATGATGCGACAGTACCTTCAATTCAAAGACCAATATCCCGACAAAATTTTATTTTTCCGCATGGGTGATTTCTATGAGATGTTCGGCGACGATGCGGTTGAGGCCGCTCCGATTCTGGGTATCGCCCTGACGTCGCGGTCGGGGGACAAGGGAAATTCGATCCCTTTGTGCGGCATACCCCATCATGCCCTTGATAAGTATTTGCCACGGCTGATCGAGGCCGGGAAAAACGTTGTCATATGCGAGCAGGTCGAGGACCCCAAAACGGCCAAGGGGATTGTCAAGCGGGATGTGGTGGAAATAGTGACACCGGGAACATCGACTCTGGAGTCGGCGCTTCAGCCGTCCCATGATTCGTATTTGATGGCAATCTGCGGCACACGAAAGAAAATCGCTCTGGCGAGGCTGGAGTTGTCAACCGGCGATTTCACGGTGACCGAAGATGCCCCGGAAATTATTCATGACCAGTTGCTGCTCCTGAAGCCCAAGGAATTGCTATGCCCGGCCGAGGATAAAGAAACGTTGCTGCCGGAAGCAATTTCTAGCAACAGTGAAATACAGAATTTAACCTGTTTAGAAACAATTTATTTTGACCAACGTCTGGCGAATGATCGGCTATGCCGGTTTTTCTCGGTGACTACTCTGGACGGCTTTGGATTGGGAGGAATGAAGGGGGGCATCGCGGCGGCCGGGGCAATCCTTCGATATCTTGAGGATAACAAACAGGATCGTCTGGAGCATATTACCGAGATCCGGGTCGGGCAGTTCGATAAAAGGATGATGCTGGATGCCGCCACCGTCCGCAATCTGGAATTGTTTACCAATCTGGCAACGGGAGAGGAAAAACATTCGTTTTACTGGGCGGTCAATCGGACCGGTTCGGCGGCGGGAGCGCGCCGGCTGCGTCGTTCGCTGGCGGCACCGTTTATCGAAAAGGACAAAATCAATCACCGTCTTGACGGTGTAGCGGAGATTTTCGAACAATCGGAGCGGTCCGAGAAGCTGGCCGTGCATTTCAGAAAAATCCCCGACATAGAGCGTCTGGGGGGGCGTCTGGGGCTCGGCAAGGCGAATCCGAGAACCCTGCAGGCGATCCGGGATGGGATCGTAAGCGGTCAGAAAATAAAAGACGATCTTGCCGGTATGACGGCACCGATACTTGAAGAGATTTATCGCACCCTCCCGGACCTGAAGGCGGTCCTGGATGATATCGGACGGGCGGTTCGGGACGAGGCGCCTCTATCGAGCAGTAACGGCGGGATATTCCGCGAGGGATTTTCAGAGGATCTGGACGATCTTAACGATTCGATTAAGGATGCGCGTGCGTGGATAGCCGGGCTGGCGGCATCGGAGCGGGAAAGAACCGGAATCCCGTCGCTCAAGGTCGGGTTTAATAAGGTTTTCGGATATTATATCGAAATTACCCGAACTCATACCGAGAAAGCGCCGGAAGAGTATATCCGCAAACAGACGCTGGTCAATGCTGAAAGATATATCACCGAGGAAATGAAGGTTAAGGAAAGCCTGATCCTCGATGCCGAAGATAAAATCAATCGTCTGGAAGAAGAGCTTTTTCACAAATTATGCGACGAGGTTGCATCGCACTTGCCTGATATTATGATTTTGGCCGATCTGCTGGCCGAGATCGATTTGATCAATTCCCTGGCCCTGTTGGCTCATCAGCAACGATATGTCAGGCCGACCATCAATGACAGCCGAAATCTGAAAATTATTCAGGGGCGTCATCCGGTTTTGAATCAGATTTTGGGTCCGGGGAAATTCGTAGCTAATGATGCCGATTTGAATGAGGATGAGACCTCGATTATAATTCTGACCGGCCCGAATATGTCGGGGAAATCGACCTGGCTGCGCCAAACCGGTCTTATAGTTATTCTGGCTCAGATCGGTTCGTTTGTACCGGCTGAATCGGCGGAGATCGGACTGGTTGACCGCGTTTTCACTCGGGTCGGCGCGACCGACAGCCTCACTCGCGGACAGTCGACTTTCCTGGTGGAGATGATCGAAACCTCCAATATCCTGCATAACAAGAGCGAACGGTCACTTTTGCTACTCGACGAGGTTGGCCGGGGGACTTCGACCTTCGACGGCTTGTCGGTGGCATGGGCTGTGGCCGAATCGATCTATCAGCATCCGTCTGGAACACCGCGAACTCTATTTGCCACCCATTATCATGAAATGACCGGCCTGGCCGGCGTTTATCCGCGTATCAAAAACTTTCAGGTGACGGTGAA
Organism: Candidatus Zixiibacteriota bacterium; assembly: GCA_030668485.1. Lineage (GTDB taxonomy): Bacteria > Zixibacteria > MSB-5A5 > GN15 > JAAZOE01 > DAOUTW01. The sequence continues at coordinate 11,719 of DAOUTW010000087.1, read as the reverse complement.
AAAGTGGGGGCAGGAAGTTATTTTTCTGCATCAGGTGTTACCGGGCGGGTGTGATGATTCGTATGGAATAGAGGTGGCGCGTCTGGCCGGATTGCCTCGCGTTACCATCGCTCGGGCGCGGCATATATTGCGGCTGCTCGAATCGGGCAAGTTTGCCAAGTCGGAACTGGCGAAGGGAGTTCATGTCCGGCTCAACCAGACTTCTTTATTCGACGCTCAGGCTTCATCGGCTGGGGCGGAGATCGAGGAGAACCTGCGGGAACTGGATATCGATAACCTGACGCCGATGCAGGCTTTGGAAGTACTGGGAAGATTGAAAAAAGATGTCGAACGAGATTAAATTCAACGATCAACGTTTTATGCGACCGATTCAGCAACTCGACCGGGTTCTGATTAATAAAATCGCCGCCGGGGAAGTTGTCGAACGCCCGGCATCGGTAATTAAAGAGCTGGTCGAAAATTCTTTTGATGCCGGCGCGACGACAGTTGATATTGTGGCACGGAAAGCCGGGACGACTTATATATCGGTGACCGATAACGGCTGCGGTATCGGATTGCAGCAAGTCAAACTCGCGTTCAGCCGTCATGCAACCTCGAAAATAAAAGATCTGGATGATCTTTTCGCGGTGACGTCCTTCGGGTTTCGGGGCGAGGCGTTGCCCTCAATCGCCTCGGTATCGCATTTGATATTGACGACACGGCATTTTTCTGAGCAGGAGGGAACGCAGATTACTATCGAGGGGGGGAAGGAAATAGATTTTCGCCCGGTGTCGGCTCCGGTAGGAACCAAAATCGAAGTGTCGCATCTATTCTTCAATACGCCGGCGCGACGCAAATTTTTGAAAGCGGAAACGACTGAATCGCGGCAGATAATTCGGGTGGCGGAACGGATGGCATTGAGCAAGCCATCGGTGGCGGTCAGCCTTAATCTCAATGAGCGAAAAGTATTTCAATTGCATGAAGATCAGCCGACATCGGAGCGGATGGCGCAGTTGTTTGGAGTCGAGAGCAAGTCGATTGTCGAATACGATGTTGAAATGAGCGGGATATCTTATCTGGTTTATCTGGCTCATCCGGATCAGGCACGTAACGATCGGACGCGAATTTGTCTTTTTATCAACGGTCGTGCGGTGACATCTTCGGCGATCATTCATGCGGTGACGGCCGGGTACGGTGAATTCCTTCCGGGGGGGCGTTTTCCCCTGGCAGCGATCTTTATTACCGTCGATCCCGATCGTCTTGATGTCAATGTTCATCCGACCAAGGCGGAGGTGCGTCTTTCGGAAGAACGGGCAATCCATGACAATCTATATCGGATCGTGAAAAAGGCGTTGCGCGATTGGCGTATGGTGCCGTCTGAGGGCCAGGCGCCACGAGGTCAGTTCAATCATGGCGGTCCCCATGTGGGGCAGGGGCGGTCGTTTCAGGGGACGCAACCGTCTTCAGGCTCTCATCCGGGGTTGTTCTCCAATAAAAATAATCAGACTTCACATTTGGAACCTCCATCCGGATACCAGGCACCTCCCGATATCTATGCTTCAATGGCGTGCAATAACGCCGTCCCGGCGGAAGAGACGACCGTCGAAAAAGATATCTCGCTGGAGACGGTTGACGAGACGGAGATGGTTTATCTTGGGAAAAGCGGACGTCTGTATCTTTTGCTTACGATTGCGGGAGAATTGTACATTGTCGATCAGCATGCCGCTCATGAGAGGGTTTTGTACGAGAGGTCCCTTGATCAGGTTGAGCGGGGCAGCGCCGCATCGCAGAAGATATTGTTTCCCGAGAGTGTGGAATTGTCAGCCGATGAATTTCTGACATTTGAATCGAGCCGGGAATTATTGATTAAGCTGGGATTCGAGATTGATCATTTTGGAAAGAACGCGGTCATAATCAACGGGATGCCGACGATTTTTCGGGATAAGAATCCGGCGATTATTCTTCGCAAGCTTCTTGATGATATTGCCGTTTTGAATAAGGCGGGGGGAGAGCTGATAAAATCGGTGGCGCAATCGTTGGCCTGCCGGGCGGCGGTGATGGCCGGGGATCGGTTGTCGCCGGAAGAGGTGACCTCGCTGGTGAAGAGTCTTTTTGCCACCAACAACCCATATTGTTGTCCGCATGGGCGCCCGACCTTTATCAAGATCAGCCGGGAGGAGCTCGATGGCCGATTCGGGCGCACCTGATCGGGAATCTACGGGCGGCAGCATTCCGGTTGTCATTGTAAGCGGCCCGACTTGTTCGGGTAAATCATCGCTGGCAATCAATCTGGCCCAAAAATACGACGCTGAGATTATTTCTGCCGATTCCCGGCAGATTTATCGACGGCTTAAAATCGGCACCGACCGGCTCGACGAGGATCAATGGCGGGGGATTAGGCATCATCTGATGGGAATGGTCGATCTGGATCAGCGATTTACCGTATTCGATTTCGTCCAGCAGGCGCAAGATGCGATCGTCGATATACACACTCGGGGCAAGAAGGTGATCATCTGCGGAGGGACGGGATTGTACTTGCGCGCCCTTACCGACGGAATTTATGAACTCCCGGAAGAGGATATGAAGTATCGGGGCGAGCTTCTTGATCTTGCTGCCAGGCACGGTATTGATTATCTGCATATGATGTTGATGAAAGTCGATCCTGAGACAGCCGCCGAGTTGCATCCGCATAATACAGTCCGGGTAATAAGGGCTCTGGAGATTTATCATTGCACCGGGATGAAAAGAAATGAATTAAACGGTTTACCGACCACGCGTGACGGTCGTATTCGGTTTTTACAGATGGTGTTAATGCCGCCCAGGGGGGAGTTGTATCGGCGAATTGAGGAACGGGTCGATCTGATGATAGAGTCGGGTCTTCTGAAAGAGGTCGAAGAGATAGTAGAGTCCACTGAAGGGAAAGCTTTGAAAGATAGAAAAATCATCGGTTACCGGGAAATAATTCTTTTTATCAATGGGGAGCTGACCTGGAATGAGGCGGTGATCGCTATCAAGCAGAATACCCGTCGTTACGCCAAACGTCAATTTACCTGGTTTCGGGGGCTGAGCGAAGCCAAAATAATTGAAGATTTTGGAAACCAAGCGGTCGAAAATTGTATCAAATTAACAGAGCCGTACTGGGCCTAGCTTTTCGGGCAACAAAAGAACTTGACAGAGCTTGTCTGAATGTATATATAGCAATGGCTTAGACGGATTTAGGCGTAAAGGAGCGTGGTCAAGCGACCGATATAATTAGGGAGTCCTTAGAACCCTTTACAGCAGGGAATGCGTTGAAAAAATTAATTGTTATCTCATGTGTCTGCATTTTCTTAAGCCCCCTTGTCCGGGCTTCAAATCCCTATGAAGATGTGTCGCGAGACACTCCGCAGAATCTTCTGATAGATAAAAAAGATACTTTAACGGTTGTCGAAGATTCTTTGTTCAATTCGGAATTCTATTCCGATTCGGCCTATGCCGTCGACGATGAGGTTTGGCGACAGCTTCATACGGCGCAGGAGTATTTTGCCCAGGGTGTAGCAGCAAACCAGGAGGCTTCGTGGGATGAAGCCCAGTATTACCTGGAGCGAGCGCTCAAGGTGATGGCCGATCTCGATGTCGATACGGTTGGCAATACGCCTGAGGCCAAGCGGTACGGTTCGCTATTGAGTGAGATCGTGGCCGATTACCGTTTGACGTTGTTATCGTTGGGGACCTTACCTGAAGATGCTTCGCCATCGGTTTTTCTTGAGAGATTTTCCAGCATGGGAAATTCTTATGGCGACCTGAAGATTGAGGTCGAGGATACGCCGGTAACGTATGATATGCCGATCGTTCATAATGAGAAGGTTAAGAAGTCGATCATATATTTTCAGACCGTTGCAAAAGAGGCGTTCGAGAAATACCTGGAGCGGTCGGGGAAATATATCCCTCTTATGAGCGAAATCATTGCGGAGTATGGAATTCCTGCGGATATCGTCTATTTGCCGATAATTGAATCCGGTTTCAATTGCAAGGCTTATTCGTGGGCTCGAGCCTCCGGTCCGTGGCAGTTTATCGCATCAACCGGCAGGATGTACGATTTGAATCGTAACTGGTGGTATGATGAACGTCGCGATTTTGTGAAATCGACCCATGCCGCAGCACGTTTTCTTAAGCATCTTTATGAGAAATTCGGTGACTGGGAACTAGCTCTGGCGGCTTATAACGGCGGTCCGGGAAGAGTCAGCCGGACGATCAAGAAACAGAAAACCAGAAATTTCTGGGATATGGACCTGCGCAAGCAGACCGAAGATTATGTTCCGTTCTATATGGCGGCGACGATTATCGCCAAGAATCCGGAGTTGTACGGTTTTCATATTCATTATGACGACCCGGTCGTATATGATGAGGTCGTGATTGATAAATGTCTGGATCTGAAAACGGTGGCGAAGGCGACCGGTTCCACACTGTCCGAGGTCCAGGAATTGAATCCGGAGTTGTTGCGGGGAGTGACACCGCCCAAGAAACAGAAGTACAACTTGCGGATACCGAAAGGGACCCAGGATAAATTTGTCAAAAATCTTCCGGATCTGAAATCACCTCAGGAAACCAGTTGGGTGCGGCATAAGATTAATCGCGGCGAGACGGTTTCGTCAATTGCCAGCAAGTATGGCGTTTCTCAGTATGCTATTTTCGAGGCGAATAACCTCAGCCGGCGGTCGAAGATATATGCCGGAAAGTCCATAATTGTTCCGGTGCCGCTTGATGGGGGATCGTCCTCGCCGAGCAAAAAGTCGAAGCAGCGTTATGTCACCGGCGATAATACTTATGCGGTTCAGAAGGGTGATAACCTCTGGGAGATTTCGCGGTCGTTCAAGACTACTCCGGAGAAACTGCGCAACTTGAATTACCTGGGAAATTCCAGCCGTATCTATGTTGGCCAGGTGCTCAAGCTGCCGGGATCGAATAATCCTCAAAAAGAGACGGCGCGCAAGGATTATGATCGTGAACCGGCCGGTAAAACACAGAAGTACTTAGTGAAAAAGGGTGATACCCTGTGGGATATAGCGCGTCTCTATGGCACCACCACGGCGACGTTGAGGCGTCTTAATGGCTTGAAGCGGTCATCGAGGATTTATGTGGGACAGAAGCTTCTGGTAACCGGCAGTTCCGGAGCATCCGGGAGTGGCGATCATCTGATCTATATCGTTCGTCGGGGTGATACACTTTCTGAAATTGCGCGCGCCTTTCGAACCAGTGTTCGTTCACTCATGCGACTTAACAGTATTAGCGATGTCACTAAGCTTCGGGTCGGCACCCGGCTGAAAATAGAGAAAGATTAAGGGGCTGGACGTGAAGAGAAAAACGGTAGTAATAACGGTAGTTGTTGCCTCGTGCATCATTGTTTTCGGCTTTATGGCGCTGATGATGCTGGTTGCGGTCGCCGGTGACGGCGGTTTTGAATTCAGCGGTTTTAGTTTTGGCCCCAAGGTTGCGGTAGTCGAGCTTTATGGCCAAATCACCGATTCGCGAGATTTTGTCCGCCAGATCAAAAGGTGGACTGAAGATAGCGAAGTTAAGGCGATAGTGCTCGATATAAATTCACCGGGCGGGGCGGTGGCGCCTTCTCAGGAGATGTATGAGCAGGTTCTCAAGGCCCGCGCCGAGGGCAAGATTGTGGTGGCATCGTTTCGTTCGGTGGCCGCCTCCGGCGGTTATTATGTGGGCTGCGCCGCCGATAGGATCGTATCCAACCCCGGAACGTTGACGGGGTCGATCGGAGTTATTCTTTCTTTCCCGACCGCGAAGAAGCTGTTCGACAAAATCGGCATCGGCTGGGAGACGGTAAAATCGGGCGACCTCAAGGATGTCGGATCAATGTCACGCCCGATGACTCCTGAAGAGGAAAGAATGCTCAAGGCGGTTATCGACGACACTTATGAGCAGTTTGTCGAGGCGGTTTCGGAGGGTCGGGATCGACCCAAAGAGGAGATTTACCCGCTTTCGGACGGTTCTATTTTCACCGGTCGACAGGCTTTTAATCTCGGTCTGGTCGACACGGTGGGGACTTTTGAGGACGCCATCAGTATTGCCGGAGAAATGGCCGATCTGGGACCTGACCCCGATGTGGTCAAGGAAACCAAGCAAAAACCGGGATTTCTCGAGCTTTTATACGGCAGCCTGAATATGGTCGAAAAGCTTTCAGAGGGGGGCCAGACCGGTCCAGCCTTGATGTACCTTTATCGATAGGCTTTTGGGGAAAAATGAGTCCGAAAATAGGGCTTGAAAATGTTTTAATTTTGGGAAATAAAACAGTTGCGCAAATCGAAGACAGGTGTTATTTTTCATAACTCAATAAATGATAGTTGTTTTTGGAGGAGGATGAGATGACCAAAGCCGATCTGGTCGAGAAGGTGGCTGAGAAGACCGGGCTTACACGGACTGACGTCGCCGTGGTGGTCGATAATTTTTTGACTACGGTCAAGAAATCCCTGGAGGCAGGGCATAATATCGAGATCCGGGGATTCGGCACGTTCAAAATCAAATTAAGAAAAGCTCGCAAAGCCAGAAACCCTCGCACTGGTGAGGTGGTTCCGGTGCCTGATCGCAAGGTTCCGGTATTTAAACCATCCAACGAATTCAAGAACCTGATCACGAAACTGCCTATCTAAGCTGCCACGCTTGATCTGCACAGGAGGATGAATGCCCAGCGGAAAGAAACGCAAACGCCAAAAGATTAAGACTCATAAACGGAAAAAACGCAGAAGACGCGACCGACATAAAAAGAAAAAAGTCTAAAGCTTAAAAACATACGATCTGTTTGGATTCGGGGAGGGTTTCTACCCTCCCCGAATAAGAATAAATTTCCTCTTGTTACCGGATTAGAATTCCGGTTTTTTTCTTCAGGCATCAGGAAGTTTCCCCGGAAGTTTAAATTAATTCCTTTTTATTCAAGCGCTTATACTGCCGGCATGATCCTGTGCGGGAGATGGCAAGCGATTTGCATTGTTTTCGTATGCTATGTTGTATCTTCGCCTGATTCTTTTGTCCCTGATGCTGATTGCATATGAGGCCGGCGCGGCCGGTGTTCTGGATAAACGGGACTTTTTAATCTCACAGGACTATTCGTATTCGGAACAGAATAGCCCCTCGATTGCCGTTGGCCAGAATGAAAAATTTGCGGTTGTGTGGGCCGATTACAGATATGGCCAGGGCGATCTATACTGCCGTTTATATGACTCCGGGGCGGTTGAGGTGGGCGACAATTTTATTCTCAATGACGACGATGTGTCGGCATGGCAGCTCGATCCCGATTTGTCATCCGACCGGAACGGCAATTATTTCGTCGTTTGGATAGACTATCGCAATAGCGCCTATCCTTTTGATCCCGATATATACTTTCAATCTCTCGACAGCGCCGGGTTTGACGGAGTGAACCGAAATATAACGATTGAGACGCCTGATTCCAGTCACCAGTCACCCGCTATCGGGGTTACCGATTGGGGGAAGAAAATAATCGCATGGACCGATCTGCGCCACTTCAACTGGGATTTATTCATTCAGATAGTGGATACCGGAGACGCCTTAATCGGAATCAATACCCAAATTAATGACGACAATTCCGGCGCTCCGCAGCATGAGCCGGATCTGGCGGTTAGCAGAGAGGGCTGGTTTGTGGCGGTATGGTATGACAGCCGCAGCGGTCATGACGATGTTTTTATTCAGAAATTCGATTCATCGGGGACTCCGATGGGAGGCAATATTCGGGTCAACGATGATGGAACGACATCGAAGCAGAAATTTCCCTCGGTTGCTATCGGAGGAAATGATGTGATTTTTATCGTCTGGCTCGATTGGTGCAATGGCAATTACCCGGACAATCCCGATGTATATGGCCAGCGCCTCGATTCGAATTTCAACCGTCTGGGCGGTAATATCATCATTAATACCGATGGGGCTCAAAGGGCACAGCGCGATCCCAAAGTTGCCGCTGATCGGTTGGGTTATGCCTGTGTGGTATGGTCAGATTCGACGGCGTTGGACTGGAACATAAAGGGCCAATTGTTCAGTAGTTCAGGCGCTACTCAGGGTGGAAATTTCGCCGTCAACCTTGATACCGAGGGTAAGCAACTTAACTCCGATCTTGCCATGGACGGGCATAACCTTTATTTCGTCTGGGCCGATGATCGTAACGGGGATTATGATATCTATGGCCGCCTCTACCAATACAATGATCCGTCTTTGGTTGCGTCGCCGGCGCAGGTTGAATTTACGAGGGATCGAGATGATCCTGATCCCGCTGCGGTGGGAGTAAATCTGACCAACGCCGGATTTGATGAGATCAGCTATCGATTGGAGGCCGACCGGGGGTGGATAACTTTATCGAAAAGTTCAGGCATGACTCCTGACAGTTTCACAGTTTCAGTCAGTTCCGCATTGATGGATCATGGGATTTATCAGGGGACAGTATGGCTGGTGAATGACCTGTTAGGCGATACTGTGGGATATTTGCCAGTGACGTTGACAATCAACGGGCCGATAATCGATCTTGTACCTGACTCATTAAATTTCAGGGCTCTGATTGAAATCGGACCGCCTGATGATCAGACTGCAATTATCAATAATGTCGGTACCGGGACACTTGATTTCATGCTGACACCATCGGCATCCTGGCTGACATTGGATAAAGCAACCGGTAGCGACGGAGAAAATATTCAGGTGGGATGCGATATCTCATCGCTTACGGCAGGAAATTATGAGGGATATATAATTACGAATGATACCGGGGCGGTCAATGGGCCGGGAACATTGTTTGTTTCGCTCGATCTCCAAGAGAATATGCCATGGCTTGGAGCATTGCCCGACATGATCAGTATTGAACTTGATTATGGGGATTCTTCATCCGGCGATATTCAAGTTGTCAATCTCGGTAGTGCGACGATAGACTGGACAGCCGCATCGTCGGCGGCATGGCTGACTCTGCTGAGCAATAGCGGGCAGGATAATGACAGGATCGATTATGCGGTTGAAGCTTCGTCGCTGGCTCCGGGCAGATACGTCGATAGTATTGTGATCACCGACAGCCAGGCATTTAATAATCCTTTACCGGTACCTTTTGAACTTTTAATAAATTCCACCGATACGGTAGAGATTGTTCCTGCGCAGTCCGAGTTGGGCGGTTCGATTCAAGCGCCAATCTACCTGAATAATACCAATTCCTTCTCGGACGGGGTACTGCGATTCCATTATGATAAATCATTACTGACTGTCGATTCACTGGGAGCGCCTGTGGGGCCGGAAGTTATTGAAAATCGCTTGATGGCGATCGATACCGGCGGCGGTTCGTTTACAGTGACTATCCCGTATTCTCCTGAAAAGATATCTTTTGGAGCGGGGCATTATCATCTGGGTGATATTTACGCGACCGCCAATGATACTCTGACCGGGACGGCCCAAATCCTGGCCGATGAGAGTGCCGATAGTTTTTATCTCGATCTTGATAACGGCCCGATTATCAGACCAGCCCAGAAAGGCGGGGAGGTTGAAATTTCAATCGCCTCTGCCGTTGACGATTTCGACCCTGACATTATGCCATCGGTGTTCTATCTGGAGCAGAATTCGCCCAATCCGTTTAATGGTGTTACCTCAATATCTTTTAGTTTGAAGCGATCCGGTTCGGTGCGGCTAGTGATTTTCAATATTCTCGGCCAGCAGGTAGATGTTCTCGCTGACGGTTATCTTACGGCCGGGCGACATCAGACCTCCTGGGACGGTAGAGATTCCGACGGCCGGGATATGGCGACGGGGATATATTTTTACCGACTCAGCACGGCTGATGTCAGTGCAGTCAAAAAGCTGGTTTATCTTAAATAATCGCGTTTTTCCGGGACAAAAGCTCTCTTTTTCAAGCCAAAATCATTCCTTTTCAGTCCGTCTTATGGGCAACCTTTGCGGCCGATATTGCGTCTAATTAACAAATAGATAAGGAACTTAACAAGCGAGGTTGATCATGGCGTTAAAAGTTTGCCACGTGTGCGTCATCAGTCTATTACTGATATTTGTTGCCTCAATGGCGTTTGCCGAAAGGGGCCGGATTTACGGCAAAATCTACACTGACAGGGGCGATGTTCTGGAAGGTCCAATTCGCTGGGATAAAAATGAGGCCTCGTGGGACGATATGATCGATGGTCAAAAAGAGGAAACTCGTAAGGCCAAAAAGGAGAAACGGCGCAAATATAAAGATGATGGCGCCGAGATCAATATTTTCGGGCTGACGATTTTCAAGGACGGAGCCTCATGGAGTTCTTCAAGACAATCGTGTATCTCATTCGGACACATTAAGAAACTGACACCGGAATCCGACGATGGCGCTATTCTGCTATTGAAAAACGGTGAGGAAGTATTTCTTGTAAGCAATTCAACCGATTTGGGTACAGGTGTCCGAGAGATTGTGATTGAGGATGCGACTGAAGGCGAGTTGGAACTTGACTGGTACGATATCGACTATATTGAGTTTTTCGACGGCGGCGATGTTGAGTCTGATTTCGGGGAGAGAATATATGGCACCGTGACGACCAGCAAGGCCGGAGAGTTCACCGGCTGGATTTGTTGGGACGTCGACGAGATGTTCAGCAGTGACATTATTGACGGCAGGGACAAAAAGCGTAAACGGAAAATCAAGTTTGAGAAAATCGAGCGGATAGAGAAAATTTCTTCTCAGGCGTCATTGATCGTCCTTAAAGGCGGCAAGGAAATCCGTCTTGACGATTCCAACGATGTTGACAGCGGTAACCGGGGGATTGTCATCTCCGATCGCAAGATGGGACGCGTGGTGGTTCAATGGGATGAGTTTGAATCGCTTGATTTGAAGGATCCGGAGACGGCTGATTATGTTTCATACGATGATTTCGGAGGCGGCAAACAGTTATACGGTACGGTCTATGATGAAGACGGTGAAGCTTATTCCGGGAAGATCCGGTGGGACAATGATGAAGAATTTGGCTGGGAAGTTCTTGACGGTGATTATCGCGGAATAGCATTCGATATCACATTCGAGAATATCAAGACGATCGAGAAGCTGTCTCGTCGCAGCAGCCGGGTGACGCTGTGGGACGGCCGCAAGTTCAAGTTGAGAGATTCCAACGACGTTGACGACGACAATAACGGTATTTTTATTGCCACCGGCAGTGACCCCGATGATGAGGAAGTAATTGACTGGGACGATTTTGACCGGATAGAATTTAAGGCCAGGTAAAGTCACCGTTCATCCAGAAAAAAGCCCCGCCAAATCCGGCGGGGCTTTTTTTTATGTCTGGAAACTTACTGCGAAATCAGGATTTATTCACCGGCGATAGCTTTGGCGTCTTTCATGTCCTTGACCAACTGCTCGGCTTGTTTGACGTATTTGGCGGCGGCGGAATTTTTGCGGGCAACCTTCAGAAATTTTTCCCAGGCGGCGATGGCGGCATCGTAATCTTCCGGATCGCGCGACTGTACGGCTATCGCCAGGTTGCGGGCGCAGCGGTAGTTTTTCGGTTTGATTTTGAGAGCCTTCTCATAGTTCGATATCGCCTGACTGTATTTTTGCTGACTGAGATATATCCCGGCGAGGCCGTTTAGGGACTCGAAGTGCTTGGAATTGTACTTGACCGCCTTGTCAAAGTTGGCAATCGCATTTTTGTAGCTTTTCTTTTTCTTGTAAGCCATGCCGCTTAGGTAGTAGGAATAGCTGTCGGTGGAGTCATTTTTGAGGTACCTTTCC
>DAOUTW010000035.1 GCA_030668485.1 Candidatus Zixiibacteriota bacterium | reverse complement strand
TCAATCACATAAGAGGGCATAAAAAGAGCACACAAGAAAGGCCGGAAACCCTCCCATCCGGCCTTTTTTAATCGAGGATAATGTTGTTTTTCTGCAGGTGCCGCACTCCTTCTGGAATGTGTTATCCCAAATACAAAAAGTTCCTTGCGCCAAATCATCATATAACATACATTGACGAAGTTCGGTCGCCTTGATGGTTTACCGCACAGGCATTTGCCTGTCGGCCAAGCGAAGCGCGCCGAATCAAAAACAAGTTTTTGCTTGTGCCGGAGTGGTGGAATTGGTAGACACCAGGGACTTAAAAACTTATTCAGACGATTTGGCAACTGATTGACAATCATCGAATTTCATCGCTGGACAAGCAGATAGATCGTGTTTGTTCGAATATCGTGATTGATGTATTTTTAATTGACTTGTACGAATTATAGTCGTATATTGATTATATTCTATGACCCCTTAGGTAAAGCCGGTGGATGATGGTGTGGTTGCGGTGGCGAGATTCAGTGCCATCAGTGTCCCGATAGGTTTTGGGCTTGTGTCAATTTGGGCATTATAAAGTAAAATTATCCTGGCGAAATAAGACTTGGGCAAGGAATAGCAATTCCGCATCTTATGCGGATGAAATAATTGTAGTTAGGTCAGTAGTGGCAACCGGAGGAGGAGAATGCAAGCGCAACAACACAAGCAGTTTCTTACTGTTTTCGAGAAATACGTTAGGGAAATTTTGATTCCAACGAATGACGAGATTCGCGACCTCTTTTTGCAATGGCGCAATTCGGAGTATTGGGCATTAGCTCCTCGTGTCAGCCGCCTGCCTTCACCTTCCCCTGTTCAAAGGACCCATGTCCGAATCAAGCGACCAGAAAGTGTTGTGGACAAAATTCTTCGACACCCGTTTGTTTTCCCTGATGGGCTATCTATCCAGAGTGTGATGAAGATGCATGACGCAATCGCTGGTAGAGTCATCGTCTACTTCTTGGCCAACCTTCCCTTCGTAGACAAGGCGCTACGGAGCAGTGAAGATCTGGAAGTGTCTTCAGCCTCGCCCCCCGTGGCGTACCTGTCTCAAGAGCTTATCGAGCGTTTGGGTCTTACAGACATAAAACGGGGGCACAAAGATAGCGGTTATGCCTCTATTCATTATATTGTCCGTTTGCGGACATCGACTGTAGCACCGCAAAACCGTCCGTGGTTCGAACTACAAGTGAGAACGCTTGCGGAAGATGTCTGGGGTGAGATCGAGCACATATTGGGTTACAAACCGAATAAGAAAACCTCATTTGCAGTTCGTAAGCAATTCCAGATTATTAGCGCAGAACTCACCGCCATTGACGAACACTTCAACCTTCTGTATGAGGAGTTGTCGCGCTTTCAGGAAGAAAGCTTATACCGCGACGAAAGCCCTCTTAATGCTGAGAACCTACCTGCTGTCCTGAACGAAATGGGAATCGGTTGTGCGCAGAAGGAGGTTGATGGTCTATTGAAGCTCTTGGTTAGCAGGCGAATTGAAACGGTAGGGGAATTGCGCTTAGAGGCGACACATGACCGAATCGAGGCAATTCGGGCAATCTATCGGACGTGCGAAAAGCGCGAACCGAATCATTTTGAGATTGTCGCGAGCGTGGCGGCGATTCGAGGAATGGGAAAGGTAGATGGAATTGAGCAAGCTGTCAAATCTCAGATAGATTTCCTGAAGGCGTGGGAGAAACTGAAGAAAGACTTGACCTAACTAGGCAATCCAGCCTATTGCTTGTTGTGCCCCTTTGTCGGGTGGCGCACTCCTTCTGGAATGTGTTATCCCAAATACAAAAAGTTCCTTGCGCCAAATCATCATATAACATACATTGACGAAGTTCGGTCGCCTTGATGGTTTACCGCACAGGCCTTTGCCTGTCGGCTAAGCGAAGCGTGCCGAATCAAAAACAAGTTTTTGCTTGTGCCGGAGTGGTGGAATTGGTAGACACCAGGGACTTAAAATCCCTTGCTCCGTAAGGGGCGTACCGGTTCAATTCCGGTCTCCGGCACTTAATCGCAGGGCGATAGAAGAGACGGCGAAGCCGCTTAGCCAGATCATCGAATGAATTTCAGCCTTGAAAAGTGAATCTTGAGATTTCATTTAATGGCATCGTGTCTGTGTCAGAGAGATGCTACTGACCCATTTTACAAATTATTGTGCTTGCACCGAGTAAGTTATTTGGTATATTAAAATATATCCAAGAAATATCCTACGTTCTTGCAGAAAAGCAAATTATGATCAAATTCTACAATAAAGTAAAGGCTAATTAGGCCAATAACTAAGAGAGGAAGGAACAATGACGGTGAAAACTAACATCTTTGTTGGGTTATCATCTGTGATTCTACTCCTTTTGACCGGCACACTTATCAGTGGCAGCGCCAGAGCTGAGCAATATCCGTACTCTATCAGAGGGCTGATGGAATCCTTTCCCACCTGTGAAAAGGCACCGCCCATAGGGCCGGTGAATTATTGCCTCAATTCCCAAGTCCGTGAAAATGAGCAGCTCGAATTTATACCCGTTGAAAAATCTATCTTGCGGCCAATAATGGACCAGAATGTTTACACGTTTATCACGAAGGAAAATTCACCGGATCAATGGATCGAACTCGAATTTATCGGCGCCAGAAAATGGGTGAACTTTTTGGAAATCCAGTTTTCAGGCAGCGATAATTTTATCTTCGAAATAATCAACACCAGGGGGGAGCGCGAGGAAATTAATGCCCTTGCATCGTTCCTGCGTGAAGGACCGAACGCAACAGTGATCAAGACAATTGAATTCGAGCCCCTGCGTGCCAAAGCGATCCGATGGTCAGGAACCAAATCAGATGAAGTCGATGAATCGGTCGATATTTATGAATTACAGGTATGGTTTCATCAAACAGATTCGGACCGAGCAGCCGACCCCGATCCCAGCGATTCGGTTAATTGGCTCTTATGTGAAACCGGCGACCCAACAATAGGCCCTCCGGATATTATACCGCTGTGGAACCGGATTACTTCTCGCCCCGGCTGGTGTCCTTCATTTAATCACTGGTGTCATCTCTGGGTGCCGTCGGCTGATTGGGCCGGCGATTTTAAAAGGGCAGGCGTCGGCGGAGGAGAAAACATTCATGCCGGCGGCTTTACCGGTATGGACTTTCATGATCTCTCAGTGATCGCCTGTCATGGAGCTCCATGCAAAATTTGGTTCACAACCGGACCGGCTCCCGCCACTAATGTTCTTACTGCACCCGGAGATGTTTTCCATTCATGGGGAAACCGGGACGCCGAATGGTTCTGCGCCCTCAGTTGCAGCCCCTATGCCTTCCCCTGTGCCTGGTCGTGGGCCCAGGCATTTGATGGACTCCACCTGCAATGCGGATTTATCACCCCGGCTTGGGCCACCGGTGGAAGATTCCTCGGCGGCTTCGCAAGGCTGATAACCCGAGGCTGGATGCCCATGCCGATATCAAGAGCCTGGTTTGTAGCCAGAGCCAGATGGCAGGGGCCCGGAACTTGCGTTATTGTGCTTGCTGACGATAAACGGGCCTTCATGGATCATCTCTGGGGATATGGATATGTTTCTCCCGATCCCAGCATCGCTACCGGCACGCTGAGAGGATTGGTATATGCCATTTGGGATCCGCCTTTTGATTCTAAAGACCCGAGAGCGGAGGAATATCCCCCCGCGCTGAATGCTGAACAGTTGAAATCCATATCCGATATAATGTCAGGACCTTCCTCCAAATCGATTCCTGCCCAATCGTCGATGGGAATACCTGTGAAAACGACCGAACAGCTCTATGCCTCAGAATCGCGAGATAATATGTTTGTTTATGATTTGATTCCAATGATTATAAATGCCTCAGTCATCAGCGATTTGGTTGATGACTTCTGCGCAAATTACGGAATTCTTTGCTCCACGGAGACGGGTCAGGATGATGAGGGCAATTGGTGGGCGGCCGAGGATGAATACGCTGTATGGGGCGATCCGGAAAGCGGTGTAATTCAGTTCATCGATGATAATGAATACGTTGCTTATAAAGAGGTTGCTCCAACTCTTTTGGACCCTGGTACGGCGAGTATGGTCGCCGATTGGCTATTGTCAGATTTAAGCCTGAGTCCGACAGGTCAATATACTACTGGAGCGACATATAATATACAGACCGTTTATGACCTTGATGCGGAACAAATCGTTGCCGATTCCTCCTTTGATATATCGATAAATGCCGAATATCACCGTGTAGTAGATGGTTATTCCGTGTTTGGCCCTGGAGGGTATATTACAGTAACTATTGGCGAGGGATCATGGTATCAGCATTTTACCAAGGGCGGATGGCAGGATTTGATCAACCCGGTCTCCGAACCGATTATCACAGTTCAAGAAGCTATGGATCTTCTGGCATCCGAAGGTGAAAACGCCACCATCGGAGGAATACCGCCGATAACCGATGTCCTCCTGATAGAAAGCTCTGAACTTGCCTATTACAATACCAATGGCGAATACGAGACAGACATCCTCGAACCGATATACCACTTTGCCTGCTATGCGGTAAGTACAGAGGATTCTGTCTATACCGATGTCTATGTCCCCGCTCGATCCTCACTCCTTAGAGGAACCATAATCCAGCCGTCTCAGGGAAGCAGTTTTGAAACTGGCGAAATGGTTACCTTTGAGGGCTCAGCCTCCGGGGGAACCGGCCCTTATACATTTGACTGGGAATCGGATGCCGATGGCAATTTGGGATCAGGTAGCACGATCATGATTGACGACCTGTCGATTGTATACAAGGAAACGGCAGTGGTTGCTCATTCAATTACATTGACAATAACGGATAACAATAGCCAGAGTATTGATCGCCGTATTTCGGTACAGATCAATCCGACGGGAACTTGCTGTGATACCCCCGGCGATGCCAATAATGACGTAGCATGTAATGTCGGCGATGCTGTCTTTCTGATTGCCTATGTATTCCAGGGAGGTCCAGCGCCGCCCTGCTCTCCTGAAGGAGATGCCAACGGGGACTGTAACTTGAACGTCGGTGATGCCGTGTCGTTGATTAATTACATTTTTAAGGGTGGCGATCCGCCAATATGCAATGACGAGTGCACATGGCCAGACTGATTAGGAGGATATTAAAAGCCTATACTGACGGCCAAGAGAGATAATACTTAAATCAGCAAGGGCCGGCTCCAGCCGAGTCGGCCCTTGTCATTTTGATATTCTTCGCTTTTCCTCAGACAAGATTCTTCAAATCGGCAATAGAATCAATCACCGCGTATGGAATCACATGTGACCGCGCCGCCAATTCCTCGCGATATTTACCGGTCCTGGTCAGGATACCCTTCAGACCTGCCGACTGAGCCCCGCCGATATCCGATTCGATATCGTCGCCGATCATTGCTACATTCTTAGGGATCAGCCCCATATCCTCAACTGCCATCTGAAAAAAATCGGGGCTGGGTTTGCCGATTATCGTCGCCTCCTTCCCGGAAGCATATTCAATTCCAGCCACAAACGCCCCGATATCCAGTCGCAACCCATCCGGCTCATGCCAATATCGTCCTTTATGCAAAGCCAGGATTTCAGCTTTACCGATCGCCATAAGGAACAAACGGTTCATGATATCATAATTCCAGCCATCATCGATATCGCCGATGACAACGACATCCGGTTCCTTCTCCGTCATCTCAAACTCGGCGAAATCGGTTTTGACATCGTCATTCATACAAAGAAAGCAGGAAGGGGCGTCGAGCTTTCTCAAATGAAGAACAGCCGCCCGGGGAGCGCTTATAATTTCGTCCTTTTCAATCGGCAAGCCCAGCGCTTGAAGTTTCTTGTACAGAGTCGCCGAAGATTTGGTTGTGGTGTTGGTGGCAAAGCGGCAGGGGAGACCGCTCGACTTGATATGATTGATCGTTTCTGCGGCCCCGTCGATCAAATTGTCGCCGACATAAAGGACCCCATCGAGATCAATCAGAAAACCTTTTATTTGCGAGTTCAGCTTTTGCATTTACGATATTCCTTTCGTCATCAGAAATGTATAAAAAAGTGAGGCAAAATTCAGTAATTTTTATTATTATGGGAGGTTGAATATTTTATGAACGCCGGAACTAAGCGTTTTAATTACTTTTTGGGAGAAGACAATGGCCAAGAATTTTGCTATTATCGGTGTCGGGGGGTATGTCGCTCCGCGCCACCTGAAGGCCATCAAAGATACAGACAACAACCTGGTGGCGGCGGTTGACCCCAGCGATTCGGTTGGTATCCTCGACAGCCATTTTAAGGATGTTCGCTTTTTTGTCGAATTCGAGCGTTTCGACCGACACATTGAAAAATTGCGACGGTCCAAAGATGAACAGCCGATCGAGTTTATCAGTATCTGTTCGCCCAATTATCTGCACGATGCCCATGTCCGTTTTGCCCTGCGAGTAAACGCTGACGCCATCTGCGAAAAACCGCTGGTGCTCAATCCCTGGAATATCGATGCCCTGGCCGAATTGGAAAAAGAAAGCGGGCGCAAAATCTATACCGTCTTGCAATTGCGGGTCCATCCCGCCCTTATTGCTCTGCGGAAAAAGCTTCTCGCGCAGAAATCGGGCCGCAAGCACGATGTTTGCCTGACGTATATTACTTCGCGCGGCCGATGGTACCAGGTCTCATGGAAAGGCCAACTGGAGCGGTCAGGCGGTCTGGCGACCAATATCGGGGTCCACTTCTTCGATCTCCTGATCTGGCTTTTCGGGCCGGTGGAGAACAGTGAAGTGCATGTTTCCGATCAGACCCGGGTCGGAGGCTCACTGGAACTTGAACGAGCCCGGGTTAACTGGTATCTGTCGATTGATCGTCAGGATCTGCCCGAAGTAGCTGTCAAGGAAGGCAAACCGACCTATCGATCGATTACCATAGATGGGGAAGAGGTCGAATTTTCCGGCGGTTTTACAGATCTCCATACCGTCGTCTATCAGGATATCCTCAACGGCGGCGGTTTCGGTTTGGAAGATGCACGACCGTCGGTGGAACTGGTTCATAGCATACGAAACGCGGAAATACTGGGAAAAAGAGAAAGATCCCATTATATGTTGGTCAACCGGCCTGAAGGTATTTCCCAATGAGTTGTTAACTCGAGGTGAATTTCAATGATTAAGCAGTCATTTACGTTAGGCGCGATTCTTTTCATTATCATTTCTCTGTCCTCATGCGGGCAGGCCGACGGCCAGGGCAGCGATTACCGGCTTACTCTCAAGATCGATGATGTAACCGTTTCCGCCGATGATTCCATCGTTGCCGTTCCGGTTTATCTTTCACATCCCAAGGACACTCTGGCCGGGGTAGAGGTCCATTTCCGGATCAAAGAAAATCCGAATATCTATTTCGCCTCGGCTGAAAACGGTCCCGACGGACTTCCGCTGGCAGCGGATACCGCCGGATCGATGTTGTCCGGATGGGAATGGATCGGAATAACTTCCCTTGACAGTAATGTCTATGATGTCAGGACCGTCAGCCTGGCCGACTGGCCCAATGAAGTGATGACGCCCCCGGCGATACCGGCCGACAAGGAACTCCTGATGACCCTCTACCTGAGGATGGACAAGGCCCATCCGGTCGACGAGACGGTCACGTACGAAATAACCGTCAATTCAAAGAAAACCAGCTTTGCCGATCCGACCGGCTCTACTATTGGAATGGCGAAAACGATGCAAAAATATTGCGCCCAGTATGTTGGCGATTCCTGCGTTTCCTGGCGGCAGAAACCGGTTGCAGGCTTGGATACGACCATCGCCAGTTACCAGAACGGCTCGATCACGATCACGAAATAAACGCGGGTAGCAGTGCAGCGGGAACCGAAGGTTGTAATTTTCTGTTCTGGGTTGAAATCGCTTGACTTACCGGCGATAAGAAATAATATATAGAGTCCGTGCTGGGGTAGCTCAGTTAGGTTAGAGCGCCTGATTGTGGATCAGGAGGCCGGCGGTTCAATTCCGCCCCCCAGTATTTTTTTATTGAGAAAATGAAATCCCATGGGTAAGAAAAAAGGCAAATCAAAAAAAATCCGACCCGAAGTCCTGAAGGGATTTCGCGATTATGAGCCCTCCGAGGAGATCGCTCGGCAAGAACTGTTGAAAACATTTCGCGAAGTGTTTGAATCATTCGGCTTTTCGCCCCTTCAAACCCCGGCTCTGGAAAAAATAGAGACGCTCAAAGGCGCCGATTACGGTTCGGACAACCTTGAGACAATTTTCAATTTCACCGGCCCTGAAAAGGTCGATATGGCTTTGCGGTTTGAACTAACCGCCTCGCTGGCCCGCTATGTTGCCGGAAATCCCGAACTTCCTCTCCCGTTCCGCCGTTACCAATTCGGCCCGGTCTGGCGCGTCGATAAACCGGGGCTGGGACGATTCCGCGAATTTATGCAATTCGATATCGATTCGGTCGGAACCGCCTCGATGCTGGCCGACGCCGAAATCATGGCCGCCATCGGAAACTCATTCGAAAAGCTGAATCTACCCAACTATGAAATCCGCTATTCCAATCGCCGCATCCTGAACGGTCTGGCCGAATTTGCAAAAATTTCACCGGAGCAGTCCCCCGATATTTTCCGCGTTATGGACAAACTCGAAAAGCAGGGGATGGTAGCGATCAAACAGGAGTTGGGACCGGGGCGGATCGACAAATCGGGCGACAAGATTCCGGGACTAAATTTACCGGTCCAGCAGATTGCCATCATAGAAGAATTCCTTTCCCAAAAATCTCTTGATTCCGCAGAAGGCATGCTCAAGGGAATTGAAGAGGCCGAAGAAGGTATCAACGAACTCCGCGAAATAGCAGGATACCTCCTCGCTTTCGGCGTTCCTGCCGAAAAAACAATTGTCGACATGACCATCGTGCGGGGTCTCGGGTATTACACTGGGCCGGTGTTTGAGACGGTCCTGAAAGATA
The DNA here is from genome assembly GCA_030668485.1 of Candidatus Zixiibacteriota bacterium. Taxonomy (GTDB): domain Bacteria; phylum Zixibacteria; class MSB-5A5; order GN15; family JAAZOE01; genus DAOUTW01. The sequence goes on along the minus strand of DAOUTW010000035.1, from coordinate 34,073 downwards.
TTCCCGAGGTTGGTTCAGTTTTCGCCGGCGGAAGATATGATGGATTGGTCGAAAGATTTTTGGGCAAAAAAGTCCCCGGCACGGGAGCATCAGCGGGAATAGACCGTCTGCTGGCAGCGCTCATGTCGCGTGATCTGATCCAGTCGCGGACGACCATCTCCGAGGTTTTGGTTACCGCTATGGACCGGGAGAAGATGCCGGAATATATAAAGATCCTCAATGAAATTCGTTCGCAGGGATTCCGCGCCGAGATCTTTCTGGGGGAGACCAAGAACTTAACCAAACAGTTGAAGTATGGCGACAAAATCGGTGTCCCGATTGCAGTTATACTTGGGTCGGATGAGTTCGCAAACAACCAGGTGACAATCAAAAATCTTGTCGCCGGACGGGTGCAGGCACAGGAAGTTTCCGACCGGGAAGAGTGGCTCAAGGCCGAAAACATCCAGGAAACCATCGACCGCGACAAATTGATCCCCTACCTCCGCGACCTTCTGCAAAAGATCAAACGTTGATCATCTCGCAAAATTTCTATGAGGCGTCAGGAATGCTTTCCTGACGCCGTTTGCTTATTTACTGAGTACCCCGCCCTCAAAAAAACCAGTTTATTGTGTGGATATCATAGCCGATAATACAGTATAAGCAATCAAAGGAAGGATTTGTTATGACATTATTATCACAGTCGTCCGCCATGTCAACTGTGGTTAAGACTTTCTTTGTTATCTGCCTCGTTTTGACATTACCGATGGTATACTCACAGGCTAAGGAGGGATTGCTTAGGGAGTGGCAGATAGAAGGTGAAATGTTGCCTATTGATTCATTAAATGGATATCTTTGGGTCCTGCGAGTGGAACAAGATTATAACGCGACTGACAGTTCGCAGTTTACTATTATGGGGATATTCGAAACTTATTATAAATTAGGCGAGGGCATACAAGACAATGTTGATGATATACCAATTCTAAATATCGATAGCCTTTCAATTAGAGAAAATGATGAACACGCTGAAACACATCTTGAATTATATCATTATAAAGGAACTTATGAAAAATGTATTGCGGGCACTTATGCAACTAATATTATTGTTGAGAAAATGTGTGGTCCCAGGTTTATATTTCGCCAAACTTACTCCCCCCCAAATAAGCAAAATATAAATGTTGGTTACCAGGCAGTTTTGGTTGATCGCAGAACTGGTATCGAATTATTTCGAAAAGAGTTTAATCATATTCTTCATGCGATAGGCAAAGGCGGGTATGCCGTTTGGACCACGGATAAGCATTATCCTTATGCGCCATTCGGACCCACCACGACAATTTCGTATAGGGTAAATTCCCCAACAAATGTACTTCTTACAATCCATGATTCTCTGCATCAAGTAATTGATACACTGACCGATGAATTCCAAAATCCGGGCCATTATCATGCTCTTTGGGAAGCTTACGATCTCCCCTCCGGGGTATATTATTATACAATTAGGATAGATGATTCAATGTTTGTAAAAAAAACCCTCTTAATGAAATGACAACTGAAAGGCTTCCTTCCGTGTGCACCGCCTATGAAATATTTTATGCGGCGTCAGGAACCCTTTCCTGACGCCCAAAGCTTATTATTCGATTCAAACGGTCAGGAAGGGATTCCTGACCGCGCTGTCATTAAACACCTCACGGTGCACGGGGACGTACGCCGCACACAAATGCTGGCTGATGTGAACATGCGCATTTTATATATGTAGGAGATACCAAAAGCTGCCTTTTGGCAGTTGACCTAAATCAATTACTTATTCCGGGGATTTCGTAACTTATATCTGAATATTGATTGAGGTTGAGAAAATGAAAGCAGTCGCAGCAGATAAAATAGAAGAGTCAACAAACAGCAGCAGGAAACGGTTTTCGACCCGGAAGTTTCGTTTCTGGATGCAGATCGTCGGATCGGCGATTACCGTTTGGATCGGCGTCGAGTTTATCCGGTTCGTCAATTATCTCGAATCCGGCACCGCAGGAGCGTCGGTAACGAGACCTCCGGGGGTTGAATCGTTCCTTCCGATATCAGGTATGATCTCGTTGCGAGACTGGGTCTTAACGGGTACACTAAACACCATCCACCCAAGCGCTATGGTAATCCTTCTGGTGGCGGTGGCGGTCGGGTTCCTATTTAAAAAAGGGTTTTGTAGCTGGGTTTGCCCGTTCGGGTTTATCTCCGAAATGATCGGCAACATCGGCGACAGCGTCGTCGGCCGATGGTTCAAAGACAAACGATTGAAACTTCCGAAACTCCTCGATTACCCCTTACGGTCGCTCAAATATCTACTTTTGCTTTTCTTTGTCTGGGCTGTTTTCTGGTCGATGTCGCCAGAGATGATTCGGGAGTTTATCACTTCGCCCTATAATAAAGTCGCCGACGTTAAAATGCTCAAATTCTTCACCGAGATTGATTCGTTTGGCCTCTGGACTATTATTACTCTCTTCGGTTTGTCGATTATCCTCCGTGGATTCTGGTGCCGCTATCTTTGCCCTTACGGTGCATTGCTGGGAATGCTTTCCCTTTTGGGACCGGGAAAAATCAAGCGCGATGCCGGAGCCTGTATCGATTGCGGCAAGTGCGCCAAAGCCTGTCCGTCGTTTATCAAAGTCGATAAAATAAAAACCGTCGTCTCGGACGAATGCACCGGCTGCCTCGATTGCGTCGATGCCTGCCCGGTCGAGGGCGCGCTGGAATTGAAAGTGGTCGGACGAAAAAAACGAATCCCTAAAAGAGTGTGGGCCTATGCCATCGTTTTCACATTTTGGGGCGCCTTACTCCTTTTTAAGTTGACAGGACCATGGGAAAACTCCATCTCTAACCAGGAATATATTTATCATATGGAAAGGATGGATGGGCCGGAGTACGGACATCCCGGCCGATAACCATGGCGGATTTTTCAGAAATATCATCGTTCTACGATTTGATGACCGGCTATTCCAGACGGCTGATCAATGATTTCGGAGTCATCAAACACCTTGTCGAAAAATTTAATATCAAAAAAGCCCTGGATGCCGGATGCGGTTCGGGAATTCATACGATTATCCTGTCCAAAATCGGTGTCGATGTTCTCGGATTCGATGCCGCCAAAGAGATGCTCGATCTGGCACGCACCAACGCCCTGAAGGAGGGGATCCAGCCGCAATTCGAGCATGAATATTTCGAAACCATTCCCGAAGAATGGTGGGGTAATTATGACGCTATCTTCTGCATGGCCAATTCCATCGCCGGGGTGGTCAATGAGCAGCGCCTGAGTCTGGCTATGAAATCGTTTCAGCGTGCCCTGAAACCGGGAGGCAGGGCTATACTGCAGCTACTCAATACCGCCTGGTTCAGAAACAACGACCAGCGGATAATCAAAGTTTCCAGCGAAGACAATTTCACCTTTGTCCGCTTTTTCGATTTTGACAAGGGAGATACCCGCCTGAACGTGGTCGTGATCGAGCATGATATGGGTAAGGTCACCCATAAATTTATCACTTCGCCAATTATGGCAATGAATGCCGAAATGCTGGAAAATGCGGCGAAATCAGCCGGATTTTCTCAATCGGAATTCTTTTCCGACCTGGTCCTGACCAGACCTTTGGACCGCGATTCCCGTGATATTGTGGCAGTTCTGACCAAATAGGCAGAATTTACTGGAAAAGCTGTCATAAATATAGAACTCCAGCATCACAATCAGGCCATTTACCCAACAGCCAAAGAGTAGCCCCCGCTATTGCCGGGTTAATCATATTTCCCTGATCGCCGATAATATATAATTGTAGTCGTCTCCTGCCGAACTTTTAAGAAAAAGTCCCCGGCAGGCATACCTGACGGAGTTTTACTCAGAATTCTGATCGAGGAAAGGCGCAATGATTGCAATTATAGGCGTGGCCCGGGAAGAAATCGGTTATTTTAAGCATCAGGCTGATATCTTATCTGAAAATACCTATGCCGGTATGACTTTCTTTTCCGGAATTCTCGCCGGGGCTGAAGTTGTCATGGTTTGCAGTGATATCGGCAAACTTCCGGTCGCCATTGCCGCCCAGATCGCTATCGACCGTTTCGATGTTGAATCGCTTATCGTAACCGGTCCGGCCGGCCCACTGGTGCCGTTCCTCCAGCAGGGGGATATAGTTATCGCCAATCGCCTCATGCAAATAGATGCCAATTCCGCAAAGACTGCAAATTCGGGAAATGACTCAGAAGCAGATAAATTGCTGATTCCGGTCGACTCACATCTTCTGGCCCGGATCGGCGAATCATATAATGATGTTTTCGGGGGTAAATCCAATCGGCCGCAACTGGTCGTCGGGACTGTTGTATCCAGCGATTATCCGCTGTCCGACCGTAAAATTATCGGTCAGATGCAGCGGGACTTCGGTGTCGTTGCCATTGACCGCGAGGGGGCGGTAGTGGCTCGCGTATGCCAGATGAACGAAAAGCCTTTTTTATTAATCCGGACTGTAGTTGACACGCCCGATGGAAATTTTTATAATCAGTTCGACGCTCAATTACAGGTAGTGCCGGAATATATTACCGCGTTGGTTAAGGGGTTGATCGCCGAGCCGCAAAAGGCGCCGGTGGTGTAATACTGCAATTACTCCCTTTCGGGAACCTGCATTGGAAATCGGAGTTGTTTGAGGAACCGTTAAGCATTATTCCGGTTTTATACTACGGGAGCGGCAGTGACTTTAAGGCACTGCCGTAAATATTTTGGATCGATAAAACATGGAGTTTCGATGAACTCAAAATACTTCACGACGATACTAACCTCACTCATTTTCATATTGTTCAGCGCCAGCCTTTTTGCGGTTCCGCCGACCGAAGAGGTCATTCAAAAACTCAAGGATGAGGGACTCTTCGACGAGTTTATGCAGTCGATGGCCGATGCTCGCGCCAGAGGCGTTAATTCCGGCCTTGCCGACGATGGCAAAGGACGGGCCGACTTCTCTTTGTCCCCCAATGCTACTTTTCGCGTGCTGGTGATCCTTGTAGATTTTCCGAACAAGTCGTTTGCCTCCGGGTGGACTGCCGGTTCGACCGCCGATTTCGATTCTCTTCTCTTCTCCGAGGGGATAAACCCCACCGGCTCGATGACAGAGTTCTACTACGAAAACTCCTACGGCAATTTTGTCATGGAAGGTGACATCGCCGGATGGTATACCGCTTCTCAAAACTCGGACTACTATACCAATTTCTGCGATGGATCGCGGGGCATGGGTTCCTATCCGAATAATGCTCAAAAATTGGTTGAAGAGGCTGTCGATGCCGCTGATGCCGATGTCGATTTTTCACTCTATGATAATGACGGCAACAATTATGTCGACGGCATTTTTGTGGTTCATGCCGGGACCGGATACGAGGAATCGGGCAACAATTGCGAGATTCATTCGCATCAATGGAATATTAATCCCCGTTACAAAGACGGCGTTTACGTGGCCAGTTATTCGATTGAACCGGAAGAAAGCCCGAGCAACCAGGGATTGATTCCGATCGGCGTGTTTTGCCATGAATTTGGTCATGTCCTCGGTTTGCCTGATCTTTACGATACCGATTACTCCTCCAGCGGCGCCGGCAAATGGGCCGTGATGGCCAGCGGCAGCTACAACGGTCAGTCGCGGTCGCCTTCACATTTTACCGTCTGGTCCAAGTATCGCCTTGGGTGGTTAAATCCGATAAACATAACTTCCAACCAGACCAATATTGAATTCCCGGCTATTGAATGGAACTCGACCGGTTACCGTTTGTGGAAAAATGGACAAATCGGAAACGAGTATTTTCTGATCGAAAACCGCCAGAAAATGGGTTTCGATGATTATCTGCCCGGTTCAGGGCTTTTGGTCTGGCATATCGATGAAAATGTCGGTGGCAATTCCAATGACTGGCACCCGAGGGTAATGCTGGAACAGGCCGATGGCAAATTCGATCTGCAAAACAATAATAATTCCGGGGACGGCGGCGATGCTTTTCCCAATGACGGATATGCTCCCCATTTTAATGATAAAACCAATCCCGGCTCGAAAACATACGTGAATACTTCGACCGAGGTTGCAGCCTGGAATATCTCTTCATCGGATTCCATCATGGCGGCTGATCTGGATATCAGTTGGTCGCGACCCTATCTTTATTTGATGGGACACGTGTTATCCGATGTTGCCGGAGGTGATGGTGACGGTGTCCTCGAAGCAGGGGAGACGATTGAGTTGACTCTGACGGTCGGTAATGACTGGAAGGACGCATCCTCGGCCACAGTCGACCTGTCTATCGACGACGGCACGATTAATATTACCAACAGTTCGGCCGTACTCGGCACGATACCGGGCGGCGGATCGGCCGACAATAACAGCCTTCCTCTGGAATTCGAAATTCCTCTCGACTATACGCCTCGGATTGACTCTTTCTTCCTTACGATTACTTCCGATGGCGGGTCGTTCGTAAGTGTCCTGGCCGTGGAAGAAAATGTCGGACGCCCGGCGGTACTGCTGGTTGACGATGATTACAATGACAGCATCAACGAATATTACTCCGATCCTCTCTATGGCAGACGGGTTCCTTATGATCTGTGGAACAAATGGTCCTCCGGTTCGCCGACTCTTTCAGATCTGGACAAATACGATGCCGTTATCTGGTTCTCGGGGGATTATCGCACCGACCCGTTAACCGCTTCCGATGTAAGTGCTCTGGAAGATTTTATGGACGGTGGCGGCAGCTTGTTTTTATCCGGGCAGGGGATAGCGCTTCAGATGTCATCCTCCTACCCGACCTTCCTGTCCGACTATTTGAAAGCTTCTTACTTGTCGACCTCGTTCATACCGGTATTGACTCCCGATCCAGGATCGGCGCTATTTGGCGATCTCAATATCCTGTCACTTGCCGGCGCCGGAGGGGCCAGCAATCAGACTAATCCGGATCACCTTTCGGCCGTCAACGGCGGCCTGGGAGAACTCCTGCACTACGGCGGCACCGACCTGGCGGCAGTATCTTATTCCGGAGCATACAAGATGATGTTCTTCTCCTTCGGATTCGAGGCGATCGTCGAGGGTGATTATCGTTTCGCCGAAAGAGATACGATATATTATCGCATTCTCGATTTTCTCGGCGTAAGCGCCGCGGCAGGTTATCCTGAAGTTGCCATGATCGAGATCGGTCCCGGAGCAGATATGAACCTGACCGATCATACGCCGAATGTTGCCTGGCCTTACTATGATGCCGGCGGCGCACCGCAGCAGGAGTATCATGTGCAGGTCGGCACCGACACCGATTGGGCGATTGCCGAAATGTGGGATTACGGTCCGACAGCCGGAGCCGATACCAATGTCGTCTATGCCGGCGCGGCTCTCAACGACGGGCAGACCTATCATCTTCGTGTACGCGTCTACAACGGCACCCAATGGTCCAACTGGCAAACCGGCCAGTTCCGAATGAATTCGGTTCCCGGAATGCCTTCCGGAATGACTCCTGCGAATCTGGATGCGATAACCGATGCAACGCCGACTCTTCAGATACAAAATTCCAGTGACAATGAACTTGATGCTCTGACCTATGACTATGAACTTTATGATGACGAACTGCTGACCTCATTGGTCGCTCAGGCTGACAATCAACCGGAAGGAGCGACGAATAGTTCCTGGGCGGTCGGTATGTCATTGACCGATGATATGGTTTACTACTGGCGTGCTCGCGCCAATGACGGTTACGAAGACGGCGCCTGGAGTACGGCGGCAACCTTCTGGGTCAATGCCGACAACCAGCTTCCGGGGGCGTTCGATCTGATCGCACCGGCCGACAGTGCGATAATGAGCGATGAGCTTGTCACCTACCACTGGGCCAAATCCAGCGAAAGCGATCTTTATGACACGTTGAGCTACAGCCTGATCATTGCCAATGATGAAGCGTTTACCGCCGCCGACACCATGTCCGGGATTAATGATTCGGTATACACTCCGGTCGATTCGACTTCCGCCGGGTTGAATTACTATTGGAAAGTTCTGGCGGTCGATAAATTCAGTGGTGTCACGCAAAGCAGCCAGGCGTTTATGTTTTCGACTCTCAATCCGGGCGATGCCAACCTCGACGGCATGGTCGACGTCGGCGATGCCGTGGTGATTATAAATTACGTCTTCCGGGGCGGAGCCGAACCGGCTTCCCCGACGGCCGCCGATGTCAATGCCGATTGTTCGGTCGATGTCGGTGATGCCGTCTACCTGATCAAGTACATTTTCAGGGGTGGCACTCCACCACAACCCGGATGCGCCTAAGATTCCCCCCAAAGGCGGGCCACAAACGGCCCGCCTCCGGCAAAGGCCGGTTCTTGGCTGTCGCGGTGGCAAAGCCACTTTTTGGCTGTCGCCGAGATGATCTGAATTAATGGCCATTGTAAACGCTGGGGCAGACGGGACGTCTGCCGCCCACAAAGCCGGCGGGGGCCGGTTGTAGGCTGTCGCGTGGATGACCTTAAGTCCTTTCTTTAAAATTCCAGAATGAGCAAGCCAGGGTTAAGCTGTTCACAATATCTCCATATGTATGTCGATCACGTTAAGCCATTTTGTACCCCTTTTTTGACCCCTTTTGAGCTATAAAATGGCTTAAAAATGGGTTAAAATGGCTTTGTCAAAAAGCTATGTTGTTGTCGTTCAACAATAATTTGGCTTTGTTTGCTCATTTTTAATGTTTTCAACTCCGTTTTCACATTCATGACATTCGATGTGAATGACAGCCAACACCTTACAAGGAATTTGGCTTTGGTCGATCGTTTTTAAAGTTTTTTCTTTTTTGGCGGTCAGGAATCCATTCCTGCCCTCGATTAATTCCCGGGATCGCAGGGATCCCGGGCTACGGAACTGCTGTTTTTCAGGTCGTGTACACATTTTTTAACTTCTCCTAAGCCGGCGCATGTGGACATACACCGGCCACGGGCAATTTTTCCTCAATCAAAGTTTTCACCTAACCGGTTGTTACCAGAATCAACAGCGATTTACTCGCGAAATTGCAGGAAAATACTATTGCCCCTATATTAATATAGGTTTATATTGGTTTTGTCACACAGGCAAGGTATCCACCGGCATTGACAGCGTGACATGATGGAAGAGAAAGGCCCACTCTCGACCGCCTATGGCGGTCATCGCATGGGCCACCCGGCCATATTGTATGACCAGCTAGGAAAGGAGAAATATTTAATGCCTCAACTGCCAAAGCCAAATACACAATTTATAAGCTGGTTCTTTAGCGAGTTTAAGAAAAAGACATTAATACTTGATCCAAAATATCAAAGGAATAAAGTATGGTCACGAGGTCAACAATGTTTCTTGATAGATAGCCTAATTTCCTCAAACCCGATTCCACAAGTATTTCTAAACATTGTCACAAAGGGAAAAAGCATCAATAGAAAAACATATTATGAGGTTGTAGACGGACAACAAAGATTAACCACTATACTTGAATTCATGCAGGATAAATGGGAATTACAAAAAATAAATGCAAAATCATACCCCGTATCTGAAGCATACAAATCGAATATTGATAAAAAGTATTCAGAATTGCCGAATTCCCTTCAGGAACTTATATGGAATTATCCTCTTGCAGTTCAGGAGCTAAGGGAGTGGAAGGAAAAGGAAATACATGCCTTATTTCGTAGGGTTAATATTGTCAATATTAATCTAAACAAGCAAGAATTGCGGCATTCTCAATATTTTGGAATATTTATCAAAACTGCTGAAAAACTTGCGGACATTAATTTTTGGGAGAGTATAAACATATTTACACCTAATGATTATCGTCGCATGAAAGATGTCGAATTCATAAGTGAATTGTTAGCCCTTGTTATTAGTGGAATACAAGATGAGCAGAAAACACTGGATGATTTTTATGCGAATTTTGATTTAATATTCCCAAAGAAAACTGCATATATAAAGGAGTTTAATGATGTAATCGAATCTTTGGAGTCAATTGATTCATTTATTCGAGATAGTAGATTCAAACAAAAAGCAGATTTCTACGCGCTCTTTGGAACAACATTGACTATGAATAGAAGAATTGGCTATCCGATAGATTTGGAGTTGGCAAAGGCCAGCCTTAAAAGGCTGGAATCCAGCATAGAGAATAAATCATTTAGTTTTAGGAAGTCCAAGGAATATCACAGTACTGTGATAGAGGGTTCGGGGAAACTTCAGAAACGCAAAGATCGTCATCAAATTCTTCTAAATATACTAAAAAGGCTTTAAGCTAATATTGTTGGGTATTAATGTATGAAAAATAAAGCACCTGATGTACTCCGTAATTTTACAGCAATATCTGATCAAGCTGTCAACTATCATAAGAGACAAATGTTACTTATTGAAAGAGATCGTAACCAGTCGTCTTTTGAAATGCTGCTTGTTGAACAATTCGTTCTATCCATTGCTGTTAAATGGGAGGCTTTTATCAATGATCTATTTATAGCGTATTTTACTGATGCCCCTAAACCTTTTCTGAGAAAGTTGAAAGTTAATATTCGCAAAAGCAATGCTGACAAATTCGGCTTGTTCATTTCAAAAAAAATTAAATTTGTGCCTCCAGAGAGTCTTACGTCAACTATGGCTCAAGAAATACTAGATCCACGTGGATGGAATATATCCGCAAGTACATTCGAAAAATTGAGTCAAAAAGCAAATCAATATTTGAGTGCCAAATATGCCAAAAAATTTATGATTGATTCGGTTGATAGTGCATTCTTGGATTTCATTACTTGCCTACGAAATTATCTTAGTCATGGAAGCAGACGATCATCGAGCGCTTTGAAGCTATCCCTTTCCATCCTTCAGAAAACTGATGGTGATTCTGAATTGGCCGGCCACTTAATTCCAATTGGAAAATATTTACGTACACGATTGAAAAATGGCGAGACAAGAGCAATACATATAGCATTGCGAATAATAAAAATCGCAAATAAGCTCGTCTGACACGTTTAGCTTGTGACGGGCGGGCCACATTGTACTCCTCCTGAAAGCTGGGTTTTTATGGATGGTGTACGCACGTCCTGAGTTTCGAAGGATCCTCGTGCACCAACGAAATTAGCATCACGTCATCCATATCCATGAAAATGCCTTATCTATCGGGATCGAACCTTTTCGTCCTTAGGCCAACTTCGACCGGTGCCCATACATCCTTTTCTTGCCTGTTATATCTCTTTAATATACCACGGCTTGTCTATTTTGATCTTGATATGCCGGGGGCGATATATTATACTCCTAAGCGGCTTTATAACTTGAAATTCGGGAAATTCGTATGGCTTTCAATAAAGTTGATAAAATCTGGATGAATGGACAATTCGTCAACTGGGACGACGCCAAAATTCATGTTTTATCACATGTCGTCCATTACGGCTCCTCCATTTTCGAGGGTCAGCGCTGTTATAGCACGCCCAAAGGCCCGGCCCTGTTCAGGCTCGATGAGCACATTATCCGCCTGTTCAATTCGGCCAAAATCTACCGCATGGAAATACCGTTTACCAAAGAAGAAATCAATCAGGCGATTATCGATCTGATTGCCGTCAATAAATTAGACTCCTGCTATGTTCGCCCGGTAGTGTACCGCGGATATGAAAATTTAGGCGTCGACCCAAGAAACTGCCCGGTCGATGTCACTCTCGCTGCCTGGCCCTGGGGCAAATACCTCGGCGAAGAAGCGATGGAAAACGGCGTTTCGGTCTGTGTTTCCTCATGGAATCGGAATGCTCCCAACACCATGCCGATGATGGCCAAAGCCGGCGCCAACTATATGAACTCGCAGTTAATCAAACTGGAAGCGATCTCACACGGCTATGTCGAGGGAATTGCCCTTGACGTTTACGGTATGGTCTCCGAAGGTTCGGGCGAAAACATCTTCCTCATCCAGCGCGGTAATTTGATTACGCCGTCATTCGGGTCATCGGTCCTGCCGGGTATAACCCGCCGGACAGTGATTACTCTTGCCAAGGAAATGGGACTGAAAGTTATCGAGGAACCGGTCCCGCGCGAGGCCCTTTATATCGCCGACGAAGTGTTCTTCACCGGTTCTGCCGCCGAAATAACTCCGATATCGAAAATCGATGGGATAGTTATCGGCAACGGCAAGGCCGGGGAGATCAGCAAGAAATTGCAGAAAGCGTATTTTGATATTGTCGAAGGCCGGGCCGAAGATAAACATGGCTGGCTGACCATGGTCCCGACCTCAAAAACCGTTAAATCCTGAGATTATGATGAAAATAGCGATAGGATGCGATCACGCCGGATTTGAGTTGAAGGAAGAAGTCAAAGAGATACTCGAATCCTGGAGACATGAAGTAACCGATTTCGGAACCGATTCCAAGGAATCGGTCGATTATTCCGATTACGCCCTTAAGGTGGCTGAGGCGGTTGCAGTCGATATTGTGGAAAGAGGAGTAGTCATCTGCTGGACCGGCAACGGGGTTAATATGACCGCTAACAAGGTTGATGGAGTGCGTTCGGCGATTGCACTCAATCCTGATATGGCTTTCCTGGCCCGCGCCCACAACAATTCCAACGTCCTCGCACTTGCCTCCAAGTATCTAAAATTAAGTGAATTAGAAGATATTCTTAAAGTATGGCTTGATACTGAATTCGAAGGCGGCCGTCACCTGAGACGGCTGGCCAAAATTCCTCATTCAGGAATGAAAGAATAGACCAAATAAGGGAGTGTTCGAAATTGTCATATGTAAAACAGATAGATCCCGAACTGTATGAGGCGCTAACCTCAGAAGCCAAACGGCAGGCGTTCAAGCTGGAATTGATCGCTTCCGAGAATTTCGTCTCCGAGGCGGTTCTTGAGGCGGCTGGCGGCGTCATGACCAATAAATATGCCGAAGGATATCCCGGCAAAAGATATTATGGCGGATGTGAATTTGTCGATATAGCCGAAGACCTGGCCCGCGACCGCGCCAAACAGCTTTTCGGCGCCGAGCATGCCAATGTTCAGCCCCATTCGGGATCACAGGCTAACATGGCGGTTTATTTCGCCTTTCTCAATCCCGGCGATACCGTCATGGGACTCGATCTCGCTCACGGTGGACACCTGACCCACGGCCATCCGATCAACTTCACCGGCCGGTTCTACAATATCGTTCCGTATCAAGTCGAACCTGAAACGGAAGTGATCGACTATGACAAGTTGATAGCTCAGGCGGCTGAAGTCAAACCGAAGCTGATCATCGCCGGAGCTTCCGCCTACCCGCGCATACTTGATTTCGCTAAATTCCGTGAGGCGGCCGATGCCGCCGGAGCGCTCCTGATGGTCGATATGGCTCATATCGCCGGGTTGATCGTGGCCGGATTGCATCCGTCGCCGGTGCCGTACGCCGATTTTGTTACGACCACTACGCACAAAACACTCCGCGGACCGCGGGGCGGAATGGTTCTCTGCAAGGAACAGTACGCTGCCGACCTCGACCGCACCGTTATGCCGGGCATTCAGGGAGGCCCCCTGATGCATATCATCGCCGCCAAGGCGGTCGCCTTCAAGGAGGCGATGACGGACGAATTTATAATCTATCAACAGCAAATCGTGAAAAATGCAGCAGAGCTGGCCGAGGGTCTGAAGTCAAGAGGGAATAAGCTTGTCGCCGACGGCACCGATACCCATCTGATGTTGATGTCGTTTATCGGCCAGAAACGCGACGACGGCAAGACGATCAGCGGCAAGATGGTCGAAAGGGCTCTGGACAAGGCCAATATCACAGCCAATAAAAATACCGTGCCGTTCGATCCGGCCAAGCCGTTTGTGACCTCAGGGGTCCGTCTGGGGACGCCAGCCATTACCACGCGCGGGATGAAAGAAGCGGAGATGGACCAAATCGCAGCCTTTATCGACCGGGTCGTCAAAAACCTCGGAAACAAGGAATTGTATGCCGAGGTGGCCGAAGATGTCAAAGGTTTATGCCGGAAATTTCCGCTCTATACTGAGCGTCAGGGCTGACAAAAAGGCAATTGTTACGTATAACTGAGTAAATGGAAAAAGGAACTAAGGAAGATAAAAATGCTGGCTCAGTTTTCAATATTCCCGGTGGGCGCCAAAGAATCGCTGTCAAAAGATGTTGCGAAAATCCTTGACATTATAGATAAATCCGGGCTTCTTTACAAATTCACTCCCATGTCGACCATCGTTGAGGGAAACTGGGAGGCGGTTATGGCCTTGATAAAGAAGTGCCATACCCAAATGAAAAGATCGCATAATCGAATTTACACCTCGATTGTGATTGATGATCGCAAAAGTGGAAAAAAACGAATGACAGGGAAAGTGGAAGCTGTCGAAAAGGTTTTAAATAGAAAGTTGCAGAAATGACCAAGAATCGAATCGTTTATATCACTGCTCCGGTGGAAGTCGCCGAGCAGATTGCAGGCGTCCTGGTCGAAGAAGACCTTGCCAGATGTGTCAACATCATCGAGCATGTCAAGTCGGTTTACAAGTGGGAAGGTCACCTGGAACATACCACCGAATCGTTGCTGATCGCCAAAGGACCAGCCGAGAAAACCGACGCTCTGATTGAAAAGGTCAGAGAGATTCATCCCTACGAAGTTCCCGAAGTGCTTTGCACCGAAATCGTATCGGGCAATGAGGATTATCTGGACTGGCTGGCCGGCAAGGAAATCGAAGTCGATGAAATCGATCTCGACGATGACGTCGATGATGGTGAAGTGGAAGAGGACGCTGAAGAAGAGGAAGAAAAAGAAGAAACCGAAGGCTAATGCGATCTAGAAAAATCGCCGGCGGCTATCTGGTGAGACTGGATAAAGAGGAGGAAGCGATTGAAACGCTGTCCTCCTTTGTGTCTCAAAAGAAAATTCCGTGCGGCGTTCTGCAGGGCATCGGCGCCGTCAAAAATCTTCAACTGGGATATTTCGACACCGGCGCAGGTAAATACCGAAAACGACGAATCAGAAAAACGGTTGAGGTCCTGAACCTGACCGGCAATATTTCCTACCTGGACAATAAACCTTTCATTCATGCTCATATCACCGTCGCCGGTCCGGATCACCGGCTTTCGGGCGGTCATCTGTTCCAGGCGACAGTCGCCGTGACCCTCGAAATATATATCAAAGTCATCTCAAAAAAACTCAATCGCATTCCCGACCCCCAGGTAGGATTTAACTTTTGGGATCTGTAATCACGTTAACTACCGATTTCGGTCATGCCGACGGATACCAGGGGGTCCTCGAGGGAGTTATCGCCGGAATTAACCCTGCCGCACGTGTGGTGCCAATCAGCCATGAAGTGCCGCCGGGTGATATCGCCGGGGCATGGTATCTGCTCAAAACGCATCATCACTACTTTCCTCCCGGCACCGCGCATCTGGCGGTGGTCGATCCTGGCGTCGGAAGCAAACGAAAGATTATTGCCGTACAAACCGCGCGTTACACTTTTATCGCCCCCGACAACGGGTTGCTGTCATTTATTCAAAAGAAGGATATCATTTCAATATATTCGATTACCAACCGCAAATATGCTCTGGCGAATATTTCGCCGGTATTCCATGGCCGCGACATCATGGCTCCGGCGGCGACATATCTCAGTCTCGGAATTGATCCGTCTTGCCTGGGCAGGAAATGCCGTGAGATCAAAAAGCTGTCACAAACCGATCCGGCCCGCAAAAAAGGCAAAATCATCGGCCAGGTTCTCTGGATAGACCGTTTCGGAAATCTTATCTCGAATATCGAAAATGACAAACTCTCTCTCGGGGCCAAAGTCAGCGTGAACGGTGAAGATCTCGGCCCCCTGCGCCGGACCTTTTCCGATGTCAGGCCGAAACAACCGTTGGCCTATATCGGATCGGGAGGGCATCTCGAGATAGCGGTTCGCGATGGATCGGCCCGTGACTATTTTTTTCCTGCCGAAGGCGCCGAAATCAAAATTGAGGTTGCATCAGAGTGATCTCTCCCGTAACTTATTAAACGGACCAAAATGTTATAAAGATGGAAGACTATAGATGAAGTGCCCATTTTGCGGACATGAGGAAAACAAGGTCGTCGATTCCCGGCCGGTACAGGAAGGTCGGGCGGTACGCCGGAGACGAGAATGTCTCGGATGCAGCGAGCGATATACGACTTATGAATATATCGAAGCGGTGACCCTGACGGTGCTCAAGTCGGATGATCGCCGCGAACCGTTCGACCGTCAAAAGGTCACTCAGGGTATCCGACTGGCCTGTAATAAAAGACCGGTCAGTCCCAAGAAAATTGAGGCGATGGCTTCTGAAATCGAGGCGAGCCTCAGCGAATTATCCCGCAATGAGGTGTCATCGAAATATATCGGCGAACTGGTGATGGAAAAGCTCAAAGAGGTCGATGAGATCTCCTATGTTCGTTTTGCCTCGGTTTATCGCAAATTCGCCGACACCGGCGAGTTTCTCGAAGAGCTGACGAAACTCCTGAAATAGAATTTCCGTAAGATATTAATAATCTATATCTTTTGATTTCCCTAAAGCAGGGGAGAGGTTTACGGCATGAGTACTATCAAAAGGCTTACCCGCAAAGATATGTTTCCCTTCGCCGTTATCGGCGCCAATGCCTATGTTGGGATGAAAGTTACGTCTGAGGAGGATATCCGGAAACTGGGTGATCGGCTCTGGAAAATGGAGCGCATCGACCCGGAGATTAATCTGTACGGGTTGTTCCGGAAGGGAAAACTTGTCGGCGGCATGCGCATGTTTGATTTTACCATGCGGATGTTTTCGACCGATATCCTTGTCGGGGGCCTGGGTTTTGTCGCCGTAGATCTGCTACATAAAAGGGAACATGTCTGCAAGGAGTTGGTCGAGTTTTATATTAATCATTATGCCAAAAAGAAATCTCCCATGCTGGCGCTATATCCTTTCAGGCCCGATTTCTACAGGAAAATGGGATTCGGGTACGGCGCCAAAATAAATCAGTATCGTTTCAAACCGGGCGATCTCCCGAAGGGAGCGTCCCGCGAACATGTCGTTTTCGTCGATCATAAAGACCGCCAGGCGATTATCGATTGCTATCATCGGTATGTTGCCAAGACCCATGGAATGATGAAGCGCAATAAAGCGTATCTCAGTTTCCCACTCCGACCCGAAACCAAAATTGCCGCTTATAGAAAAGGGAAGAGGATCGAAGGTTATATAATCTTCAATTTTAAATCCTCCAGCGATGAAAACTGGCTCGAAACCGAAATCCAGATGCAGGAACTCATTTACGAGAACCGTGAGGCTTTATCGGAACTGATGACCTTTTTGAACTCCCAGGCCGATCAGGTGCATACGATTCGATATATAACCCAGGACGAATTCTTTCACTTCCTGCCATCCGACCCGCGCACCGATTCAGGGAAACTTATTCCTCCGGTGGGACATGAATGCAACACTCAGGGAGTCGGCCTGATGTACCGGATTATCGACACTCCGGGCTTATTCCGGGCGCTGAAGAACCATAATTTCAATGGCCGGAACTGTAAATTGAAGATTACCGTGCGCGACAGCTTCTACCCCAAAAACGCCGGCAGTTATCTAATTCATTTTGTCGACGGCAGGCCGAAAATGAAAACTGGAAATGAATATGATGTTGAGATCGTCATGGATGTTGCTGATTATTCATCGATGGTGATGGGGGTGGTGCCGTACGATAAACTGTACGAATACGGCCAGGCTGAAATATCCGATCCGGCCTATCTCGATACAGTCACAAAAATATTCACCGCCGACAAAAAACCGATCTGCGTCACACAGTTCTAAATTCTATTTCAATGAGAATAAAATTCAAGCCCGTCCGCAGATGCGGACGGGCTGAATTATAAATGAAGACTGCCAAGAGTAAGGCGGGTGCCTGCCTCAATTGACCATCGCAATTATTGTATGCAGCAATCGAGCACCGGCGCCGGGCCGCCTTTGAAGATATAGCTGATAACATAAACTCCATCCCCGATATTGGTACTGCCATCACCATTGGCGTCGCCGCTGCATTCCGGATCGGGCGGAGGTCCTCCGCTGAAGACATATTGTATGACATAAACGGCATCACCCACATTCACACCGCCATCGCCGTTGGCGTCGCCGCAGATTATATCCGATTCGAAAGAAAAAGTCATAAATCCATAATAATCGGCCAGGTATATATGGTTATCAACCACATCCAGACTATGCGAAATCCCCGGAGTAGAATGAGTACCAGCTACAGTAGGCATATCGGGGTTGGAAATATTTAGTACATAAAGTCCTGCGAACGAACAGGCGACAAAGGCGTAATCGCCAATTACCTCGATATTGAACGGAGAATTATCGAATCGAAAAACCGACCTCAAAACCGGTGACGACGGTGTGGAAATATCAATGATCTGAAGATCCCTGATGCCGTATGTCACTGTCGCGAGGGCGTATAAGTAATCGCCTGAAATGTAGACATCGGATATGTATCCTGCGAAATTGAAATCGGTGACCCGTGCGCATTCCGCCGGATCTGAGATATCCAGGACATGAATTCCCCCATCATAATCAGCCACGAAAGCATGGTCCCCCTTGAAAGCTATATCTCTTGTTGTGCCCGGAAGCGATAGCGATGCCAGACGCTTGGGAGCGGCAGGGTCGGAAACCTCGATAATCCTCAGGCTGTCGTCGTCACCTATATAAACACAATTCTCATAGACCTCGACACAATATGCGAAACCGGGAGTGTCGTATTGCAAGATTTCGACAGGCGAAGAGGGGTCGGCGATGTTGACTATACGTAAACCGTAAAATGCGTCGGTGATATAGGCGATAGTATCGTCGACTGCAATATCGAAAGCCTTGTCAGGGGTCCAGAAGTAACCGGTTTCATATGGATGAGCAGGGTCGGATATGTCCAGAATCTTCATTCCGCTCCGGTTGGCGATGTAGGCATTGTTCCCTGAGACGGTCACATGCATGGGCGGGCCCTTGAGATCATAATACCCGGCCGGGGCAGGGGCGGTATAATTGGTGATGTCAATGATACGCAGCATATTGCTGTCGGCGATAAAAGCATGGTTGCCCGAAACATCCAAACCCGAATTAGTCGGGTAAGGCATGCTTGAATCATACCAGCCGAGAAGAACCGGCGAGTAAGCATTGGATATGTCGACCATCATCAAGGTACTGTCGCGAAGCGTTATAAAGGCCGTTGAATTCGATATAGCAACATCCCTGACACTCCCGGTGACGTTATATATCCCTGCCGGCAGAATGTTATATGGATCGGAGATATTAAAAATGGTCAGTCCGGAATAATCGTTGGCGACGAATATATAATCGCCATCCAGATCAAGTCGCTTGGCCGGATCATAATCTGAAATAGGCCTGCTATCAGTCATGAAAGGGTTGGAAACATCACTGATATCGACAATCATCACCCCGAAATAATTCGCAATATAGGCGTAATCGCCCCTGACTACGACATCCATACAAAAAGACTCAGTAGGGCATTGCCCGGCAAGAACAGGCGACGAACGATCCGAAATATCAATAATCAGGAGGCCGTCGGTCTCGTTGGCCACAAAGGCATAGTCTCCCTGGATATCGATACCCCTTGATCGATATACGGCACGATATTCACTCATAAGGACAGGGTTGTACGGGTCGGATATATCGACTATCCTGAGACCTGTATTCTCTGAATCGAGAACCCGTTCATTGCCGCAGGTTATATATGCGTAGTCGCCCTCTATGGCTACATCGAACGCCCCCGGAATATAACTTCGACCCACAAATTCAGGAGCCTCGGTATTGCTGATATCGAGAATTATCAATCCGTAAGCAACAACACAATATGCATATGTTCCGGAAACCTCAACATGAGTCATTTGTGTCCAAAGGCAGGTACTTTCGAGGGAAATATCAATTTCGACATTGATAGCGTCGGCCTCATCGAAGCCTCGAACAATATAAGAAGCCATGGGAGAACCCGATTCACAATAAGGCGAAAATACAAAAAGCACCAAGATAAAGGATAATAGGAAAAAGATTCTGGCGGACATAGTACCCTCCCATTTCGCAGAGATGATTCCAGGAAGTAGTCTTAATGTTAAGATATTTATTATAGCCTATTTGTCAAGGCAATATGTAATAATAGTAGTCAAATTAACTATTGTTTAAGCGATATACGACCTACGAATACGGCCAGGCTGAAATATCCGATCCGGCCTATCTCGATACAGTCACAAAAATATTCACCGCCGACAAAAAACCGATCTGCGTCACCCAGTTCTAAATTCTATTTCAATGAGATTAAAATTCAAGCCCGTCCGCAGATGCGGACGGGCTGAATTATAAATGAAGGCTGCCAAGAGTAAGGCGGGTGCCTGCCTCAATTGACCATTGCAATTATTGTATGCAGCAATCGAGCACCGGCGCCGGGCCGCCTTTGAATATATAGCTGATAACATATACTCCATCCCCGATATTGGTACTGCCATCACCATTGGCGTCGCCGCTGCATTCCGGATCGGGCGGAGGTCCTCCGCTGAAGACATATTGTATGACATAAACGGCATCACCCACATTCACACCGCCGTCGCCGTTGGCGTCGCCGCAAACGGCGTCGCAGGCATCACCTATGCCGTCAAAGTCGGCATCCTCCTGCTCGGGATTAAATATAATGCGACAATTATCCATTTGATCCGCGATACCGTCGCCGTCGATGTCGTCCTGCGTGGCAATGTCGTCGGGTATAAACTCGAATTCACCACCGGTAGAATCGCAGATAAATTGCAGGAAATCAAAATCGGAATTGGGATTCCGGGATACATCCTCATTGCCGGTTTTATCCATAGCGGGGTTCAAATTAATGTATTCGCCATCTCGATAGGTCATCCCGAAATAGTTCACCATTAATACTGACGCGCCACCCTCGATACAGTCCTTCATGCATATTTGCCAATCGGTACAGGGGAAATTCACCATATCATATGGGGCGCAAGTCGGATTCCACACACTGGGGTCACCGCCCATCCATCCGTCAGGAATATCATCATTACAGTCGGCGCAGAGGCCATAAGTACCCGCGCTGTTGTTTTCACCACCATCGGTATAGGTAAACAGATAACGGCCTCCGGTTGGCCAGTATTCCAATATCGTAGCCGATTCACACAACGCATCGGCCAATGGCGTCAATCCTACCGGAGCCGGTATCCCATCCAAAACCGAAATCAGGTAGGCCCGATCGGCATCAAGATCGGTGATTTCATATTGGTATTCAATCATTTGGTATCCTTCCTGTGCATTGAAGGCGGCCATATACACGACATTGCCATTAAGTACCATCATACCGATATCCTGTTTGGCCGCCGCGATGGCCGCCTCAAACCGGGTTTCTCCATTTTCTCGTGACATCGACATCGATCCCGTGCGATCGATTAAGAAAAACTTATAATCCACCGCCGATGCAATTGACGGCAACAAAATAGATATGGCCATTACAATCAGAACTAATCCCCCAAAACAGGATGCGTTATATTTTCGCATCGCAAACCTCCTTGCCATTGATTGAACTGCTTAATAAACCATTGGTGTTGTAAACCGATGATTAAAATTGTCCGGCCCTTTTTGGGCCTGAATCTCCCGAACAAAACCTATTGATGAAAATTGACTGATAGAGCAATGATGCCGGCTACAATGCGTTTCGCATGGAATTCAATACCGTTTATAACCAGCATTAATATTATACTGCTTTTTAGGGAAGATGCAAGCCCAAAAGAGAGGGAGGGGCTGGCTCTACCATGTCAGGTTCCGCAATCTCTTATATTGACATTTGTCCCCAAACTTCATATTTATCATCCTGAGATGCCGAAAGAACTGCCTGAAAAAGAATTGACCTTCCTCGACCATCTCGAGGAACTCCGGAAGCGGATTATCAAGGCGTTGATCGCCGTGTTCGTCTTTGCTATTGGAGCCTATTTCTTTTCCGACTACCTGGTCAATATCGTCTCCGAACCGTTGCAGGATGTGGGGGTCTATTTCAAAGCCCCCGCCGAGGCGTTTATGGTGCGGCTCAAAATATCGATTTTCGCCGGAGCGGTCGTTGCTGTCCCTGTCCTTTTTTACCAGATCTGGATGTTCATCGGGCCGGGATTGTTTAAAAGCGAAATCAAAATCGTCATCCCGGTCGTCCTGTCGTCGACGATCTTCTTTCTCATCGGCGGCGGTTTTTGCTTTTTCTACGTCATCCCGCTGGCGATTCGTTTTCTGCTCGGTTTCGCCACCGAAAATATGCAGCCGATGATAATGATCGGGGATTATATCAGTTTTGCCGGAATGATGGTGCTGGCTTTCGGGCTGGTGTTCGAATTGCCTGTGGCTTCGTTTATTCTCGGCCGCATGGGTGTCATCAATCATAAAATGCTCGGCAAAGGCCGCCGTTATGCCGTTATTGGCATCCTGATCCTCGGTTCGGTGCTGACTCCGCCCGATGTCATCAGCCAGGTTCTCCTGGCCGGGCCGTTATATTTGCTGTATGAGATTTCGATTCTCGTAGTCCGCTTCACCGGTAAAAAGGCCGATGACCGCTGGAAAATGGATGACGAGAGCGTATAGCGCCAGATGTATCGTAATTGACATTAGTTATACAGCAGGCGGATTTCGTCATAATATAGAGGAGGTGATTTGCCGGTGTCTTACCATTTCCGTAAAAACATTATACTAACATTTGTCCTGATTATATTTTGTACTATTGAAGGAACACCACAGAATAATAGTGATAAACAGGATGTCGGAGAAACATGCGATGATTCTATAAGCGCCGCACCTGAAGCGTTGCCGGATGCGGGAAAAGACTATGGAAGGCGGTCACAGTGGGGAGTGTCTAATTATATTAAAGAGGCCGAGATGCTGTCTCACTCCCCATTTAGTCCCATTAATGCGAGATTGAAATGTCACCATATTTTAGAACTCTTATTGGAGGCGCACTCCCGATTCGGAT
The DNA here is from genome assembly GCA_030668485.1 of Candidatus Zixiibacteriota bacterium. Classification (GTDB taxonomy): domain Bacteria; phylum Zixibacteria; class MSB-5A5; order GN15; family JAAZOE01; genus DAOUTW01. The sequence continues at coordinate 11,157 of DAOUTW010000035.1, read as the reverse complement.
CGGTTCCTGAACTGTGTGTCCTTCTTGCGAGTTTATACAGAGAATTAAATGTTGTGGATTCCGCCATTGTCTACCTGAATCTTGCCGAAGAGGCCTGCGGGGATACTTCTATAAACGAAAGTTATCGTTTGCCCTGTTTTGAGATCAAAAATTTTCTGCCGCATATCAGATTGATGCGTCGTAATTTTCAAGAAGCTTTAGACAGGCAAAAGGAGAGCGACACTGCCACAGTCGATTCAATCGAATAGATCCACGTGTGATGAGTACCCCGCCCAGAGGCCGAGAAGTCGGACGGCGGGTGGGATTCTTCGTGAACACCCGATGTCCACATCGGCCGATTATTCAATCATTTTGTACCCCACCAGAATAGTAGGTTTATTGGGACATCCTGAAATAGTTGAATTGAACGACAAGCATGATCGTATCAAGTAATTGAACACTATCTCCTCAGGCAAAAATCACTTCGCCCACCGTTCCGGTGGGGTACACGCAGGCTGTGACGATACCTCCGTTTCTACTTTTCTCGTTGACAAAAGCGCGCAAAAACGTATCTTTAAGATGCGGGAAATAATAAAGAAACTCACGATTGTCTTCCGTAAGGAGTACAGCCTCGATTATATCGCTACGGGATTTAACTGTTCTATAATTTATTAGTGGAGGGTAGCACTATGCGAAACATAAAATCCCGTACCTTATGCCTATTGCCGCTACTGGTCACGATTATTTTCATCTTCAGCGCCCAGGCCTCGGCTGAGCCAGTCATCCCGGGCGACATCAATCTCAACGGTACCCCCTTTGAACTTGACGATGTCGCCATATTCGCGGACTATTTTGCCCTGGGACTGGCCGTGTTTAATATTGACCTCGAAGCTCAGATTGCCGCCACCGATGCTAATATGGATGGAATGGCGCTCTCGGTGGCCGACTTTATATTCATGCTTAAAATTCTGAGTGGTGACAGCGATCCCCAGGTTCCGCCGGCAGATACTATCTCGGTCGGATTCAGAGAGTACCAGTATGAATCCTCATTAAGGCTTGGTTTGGCTCTGGAGGCCGACCAGGGTGACCGGATGGTGCTTCATTATTATATGATTGAAGCATCATTAAATGAAGTGACGGTATATCCCGGCTATGATGAAATATCCATTCAGTATGACTATTCCGGAGCTAACCTGATCCTGATCGTCTCCGGTCTCCATTCTATTCAAAGCGATGACAGCCGGACCAATTTTCTTGAAATATCTTATGACGGCCCTTCGCCGATTCTAAATCAGATCTGCGGAACCGGACTCAATGGCGAGCATCTGGATATGCAGGTTAGCGAAGGTGAATTCCATGTGGGTGATGTCAACATGAATAGTTATCCATTCGAAATAGCCGACGTGGTGTTGTTCACCAATGCCCTGATTTATGGCGAGGAAAGGTTTGGAATCGATCCTGAAATCCAGATGGCGGCCACCGACGCCAATGGCGACGGTATTCCTTTTACGGTGGAAGATTATGAATTCTTCATCGGCGTTATAATTGGCAGGATAAATCCCGACGATCCCATCGGTCCGACCTTTCAGGAACAGCTGATTGTCTCGCAATCCGACGAATCGATTTCGATATATTCCACAGCCGAAAATGAAGTAGGCGCAATATATCTAACATATTTGGCCCCCAATCTGACTGATTATCAAGTAACCTTGTCCGAAGATTTGGCAGGCATGATAGCTGCTTATGACTTGCTCGACGATACCTTGCGAATTCTAATATACGATTTCGATAACGAATATATCGGTACTTCCGCCACCGATGTGGTGGATATAACGTATACCGGTGATCCACCCATCCTGGTGTCAGCATCATCGGCGGGTTTTGAAGCTGAAAAAGTGAATCTGTCCATAATCAGTCGTGGGGATGTCAATGGCGACGGGCAGATTAATGTCGGCGATGTGGTGGCCATTATCAGAATCGTCTTTGGCTGGGATGTCCCTGAACCATGGCAACTGGTGGCTATGGATACCAATTGCGACGGCTCACTTGATATCGGAGAAGCGGTCTATCTGATCAACTACATCTTCAAGGGCGGCCCCGGCCCATATTGCCCTTAGCTGTCCGGCTTTCACATAGAATCATTGATTGGACAGGCTTTAAACAACTATTTTCGGTGGACCACCCGAGTTTTCTCGGGTGGGTTCAAATTTGTGGTTGGGTACGTCTCGTGCACCAACGGCTGATTTTGTGCCTCAAGAACCATCGCCCGCCTGATTGTCTCGCCTCCCGGTTGCGTATGTTGAAACCCCTGTGGTTTTGACAGTTTCTTATGATTTCTTAACTGCCATAATTTTCGTCATTAATGAATCCCCATGTGGAGTAAGTTGCCAATAATTTACGGTATCTTTAAGACTTTTTTGTGTTCCACTTTTGTCTATTAGTCCCAAAGCGCGAAGTTGTATTATAATGGTCAGGAAAGTATCATTACGAATATTTATTTCAGTTGGCTCGCTATGATGTTGTGCCATAATATCATCCCTGGCATTCCATTTGATGAAATCTTCAAGAGTACGTTTTAATATATATTCTGGAGATTCTTTAAGCATAGTCGGCGCGATTGTTGAAAATATATCATTCCATGTAAACTCCAGAAAGTTTACAATATCAAAAAAATCGTCCCCTGAATATGTAAATTCTATTCCAAACCTGTCTTCACCTTGCGACAAATCCGCTATATTCTCAGGAGGTGAAGCATCGAGACGCGCCAGCTTCTTCTTCAATTTATCAGTGAGATCACGCAATTGCAAAATTTCTTTAGTTGCAGTCTCGTCAGCGATTTGATCGGCGCGAACCCACCCAACAGCAGGACGAGTTTTCGTAAGTTGGATAAGGCTCATGACAACGTTACCTGCCACCTCATCTGCCGTCGTCCATGATTTACACATTTTTTGTCTGCAAAGATTGCGGAATTCTTCAAGTTTTACTCTACTATCTTCACCTAATTCCGTCTTGCCTGCCGGAATTTCATCTGGCTCAGAATGGAGAAAGGCGCAAACTGGAATTCCCTTTTCAACGGCATATTTATATTCTTTTTCGGTATAGCTTATTCCTTCGGGCGTAACCGATCCATATTTACCTGCTACAATGACAATATAATAGTCACATTCTTCAATTACTCGTTGAATTACGTCCCATGTCGAATCGTCTGCAGCAGGAAAAAATTCCATACCGACAGGAATACAATTAAAAGCAAGAAGGGCCTGAATAACCCGTTGACGCTCAATTTTAAGATCTCCATATGTGGAACTTACGAAGACCTGATATCTTTTTTCCATTTTCTATACCCCTTGAACGAGAATATCTATAATCCTATTAAGATATCTTGGTATCTCAATGTCAAGAACTTAAATATCAATTCTCTTCATTTTTTGTCACTTGACAGCGTATCGGCAAATGGTTAGATTCGGGTTGGCCTTCTGTGGGAGTCGGCCAAAGTTTTGATCGCTTTTAAGGAGTATAAAAAAAACAGGTTGTCTACGCGACAGCCAAAACCTAGTTTTTACTAGCGGGCGTAATTCAGTGGTAGAATGTCAGCTTCCCAAGCTGGACGTCGTGGGTTCGAACCCCATCGCCCGCTTTTTTTTATTGATATGAAGATAATTGACATATGCAAACTTTCGCCCCTCCACGGCCGAGTCGCCATCGGTGCCGACCTGCTTAAGGTCAACGGCCACCCGGTGTCTGACAACCTCGATTTCCATTTCCACAACACCGAAGACACTCTTGAACTGGAAATCTCCGAGGGGGGAGAGCTGCAGAAGATAAAACTCGATACCATCACCTGCGGCGATTTGGGGTTGGTCCTCGAAGAATCGAAAATCCAGATTTGCAATAATAACTGCATTTTCTGCTTCGTGCATCAGCAGCCGAAAGGGATGCGCCGCAGCCTTTATATCAAAGACGACGACTACCGCTATTCCTTCACCCACGGCAATTTCATCTCCCTTTCGACAATGACCGAGCCTGATTTTCAACGGATCATCGAACAACGCCTATCGCCTTTATACATCTCCGTCCATGCCACCGACGATACCCTGCGGCGCTGCATCTTCCAGAACGAAAAATTGGAATCGATCATGCCCCGCCTGACTATGCTGACTGAGAACGGCATAAGCCTGCAAACCCAAACCGTTGTCTGTCCCGGAATCAATGATGGCGATCAATTGCATAAAACCATCACCGACCTGGCATCGCTTGCGCCCGGTGTCGATTCACTGGCCGTTGTCCCGATCGGCCTGACCAGATACCGAGACCGCCTGCCGCAGTTGAGGACCTTCACCGGCGAGGAAGCTTCGGAAATCATCGATCTGGTCGAGTCATACCATGAGAAATATCTGGAGGAGATGGGCACTCGCTTTGTCTATCCGGCGGATGAATGGTTTCTTTGCGCCGGAAAAAAGCTGCCGCCACTGAGTTACTATGAAGAGATGCCGCAATTCGAAAACGGCATCGGCATGGTACGCCAGTTTTTGGTCGATTTCAATCGTCGTAAAAGATATCTTCCTCGAAAGGTGAAACGACCCCTGAAACTGGAATTAGTTACCGGACATTCAGCCGCGCCGATCCTGCGTGAAAATATTCTGCCAGTGCTGAACGATATAGAAAATTTGCAGCCTGAGTTGGCAGCCGTGACCAACAAATTCTGGGGGGAGACCGTGACTGTAACCGGCTTGCTTACCGGCCGGGATATACTCGATACGGTTAAACAGTCCGCAAGTGATATGATTCTACTGCCGCCCAATTGTCTCAACGATGACGATCTCTTTCTGGATGATATGTCATTGAAAGAATTTTCCGAAGAGGCCGGGAAGCCGGTCATGGTCGGGAGTTATATTCTTACTGAATCCTTTCAGACGGCAATAGATCGGTGGGGGAACTGATGGCGCTTCCGATTGTCTCCGTAGTTGGGCGGCCGAATGTCGGCAAATCGTCCCTGTTCAACCGGATGATCAGGAAAAAACTGGCAGTCGTCGATAGCGAGTCCGGGATTACCCGTGATCGCAATTTTACGCAATGCGAATGGACCGGGCATGATTTCTACCTGGTCGACACCGGCGGCATGGTTCCCGGCAGCATTGATCAGATGGAGCAGTTGATCCTCGAACAGGCCAGTATCGCGATGGAAGAGGCCGACCTGATCATCTATGTCGTTGATTGCCAGACCGGCATAACCGATGTCGATACCCGCATCGCACGCCAGCTCTTGCGCACCGATAAACCCCTGCTCCTGGTGGCCAACAAGGCCGACAACGACCGCCTGGAGCTCGATGCCAATGCCTTCTATAGCCTCGGAATAGAAACCGTATTACCCGTCTCGGCCACCAGCGGTCGCGGCATTGGCGACATGCTTGATGAAATCGTTAAGTGTTTGCCCGTGATATCGGATGAGCCGTCAGAAGAGGGCGTCATACGGGTTGCCGTGGTCGGACGGCCTAATGTCGGCAAATCATCATTTGTCAATTTCCTGCTGGGTGAAAACCGGCATATCGTATCTGACATTCCCGGCACTACCCGCGATTCAATCGACTCTCCGGTCACGATCGACGGACGCCGCTATATTCTGATCGATACCGCCGGCCTCAGGCGCCGTAGCAAGGTCAAGGAGAATGTGGAATACTATACCACTCTCCGGACTGTCCGCGCCATCCAGCGCTGCGATATAGCTGTTATTTTACTCGATGCCAACGATGGGCTCAATCTGCAGGAATTGAAAATTATCGATGAGGTGAGTCAGGCGCGCCGTGGCTTGGTTCTGGCGGTGAACAAATGGGATATTTTTGACAAGGATGAAAATTCCGCCCAGATATATGCCCGCCAGATCAAGGAATCAGCGCCGACTTACCGGTATATTCCGTCGATTTTTATCTCGGCCCTGAAGGGCCAGCGAGTGCATAAGACGATGACCCTTGTCGATACGGTTTACGAACAATATACCCGGCGGGTGGCGACCTCGGAGTTGAACGATTTTCTCCGGGAGGCGATTGAAAAGCAACCTCCGGCAGCGATCAAAGGCAAGTGGATAAAACTCTATTACATGACCCAGGCGGAAACCGCGCCGCCGAATTTTATCATTTTCTGCAATTATCCCAAATTGATTCAGGAGGCTTATCGGAGGTATTTAGCCAACCGGCTTCGGGAAAGATTCGGGTTTGAAGGCATCCCGATCGAATTCAAGATTAAGTCCCGCGGTAGCAATTAGCAGCGGATCTGTAAGCCAAAAGAAAAAGGCCGCCCCTAAAGGCGGCCTTTTATTATGCTCTTAACTGTTTACTCATGAAAACCAGCTATACTGGATTATTTTCTAAGGAATCTCTTGAATCCACCGGCAAAAGCCAGGGCTGATCCGAAAAGCAACAGAGTTGACGGTTCGGGAATCGGGACACTGGTTGAATCGGGACGGAGAATTTTGTAATTCACCGAACCGTTCGACGGAGGATCAAGCGGATCAGCGGAGCCGAAAGTCGAGTTGTGCGCGAAGATCGGATCCTGATCAAAATTACCGTCTTTGATGTAGAAATCACCCCATACCGGAGCTTTGGTTGAAGTGAAGAAATATTCATCAGCAGCAATATCAATCTTCAATCCATAAAGTGAACTCGGCAAACCGGGGTTACCGGCATCATCACTGGTCCAGGTCTGGATTTCCATCGGGCCATTAGCGTCCCAGAAGTCAGTATCGATAGCATTCGGGGAAATCGCTATAATCATGTGGCTGATCTCTTTGCGCGGCGCGTTGCCAGCGTAATCGCGGAAGGTGTACCTGTAATCCCAGGTCATATCCGCGTTCTGACTGACCGTCCAATTGACTATCATACCTTCAGTCATCCAGGGCTCAGAAGCGGTAATTCCACTCGGAGTGGACAGCGATCCTGAAAAACTCAGCAGAGCCATGGCTGATTGCGAGGTGAAAACCAAGAGGAACAGCATCGAAGCGAGAAGTAATACTTTTTTCATTAAACTATCCTCATGTTGATGTAAATCTTTATAAACTGAAATTAAGCAAATACTATACCGTAAGAGTCCATTAATTTAGGTTTTTAGATGCGCTGTGAACTTGTTATTATATAACGAGATACGAAAGGTGTGATTTCCGACCAGAAATTTGAATAAAAACCGGATCACTTTTATATGCAAAAGTGTCCAACTAACCGACATATCAAAGATGAGGGAAAAACACATTTTCTGCATAATTCCCGCCATATCGCCTTTAGGCTCCTGTAAGTCATATATATACAACGCCTTATAGCCACTCTATGTTTGTACGAGGGTTTTGTTGGCCATTATTCGTTTGTCGGTTATGCTTACACTTTGTCAGATCAGGATTTATTAACGTCTTTTTACGTTTGAAAATGGCTGAAAATGTTGTTCTACCTGCATTTTTTGATAAATCTTCCTGGCCGAAAACCGATAACTAATATAGACGGAACTATTTACAGGAGCGTAATTTAGGTGGTTCGGGACAAAATCGGCGATCTGGAAGAAAAAATCTTCGACCTTGAGAAAAAACTGGAGTCGAAAAGGGAGGCCACTCGCGATATAGCTAATATCGCCTCGGTTATTACCTCCCTGCTCGACATTGAGTCGGTTCTTGCCGCCGCTATGGAAATTGGTATCAGGCAAATGGATGGCGAGGTCGGTGCGGTTCTGCAGATTATCAATGATGAACCGGTGGTCAAGGTTTCCTGGGGAGTCGATTCGACCATCCTCGATACCCTCATCTACAAAGACAACCTTGATATTGTTCGCTACTGTCTTAACCGCCGGGAAACAGTGTTCGATAATGGCCATGACGGCCTTTTCCCCGGGAATATCACGGTTCGCAATTTTGTCTGCACCCCGATTTTGTCAAAGGAAAAGGTGATCGGGGTGATGGTCATTTTTAACAAAGATGCCATAAACGGGTTTGTTTATCAAGATATTCAAACCCTGGAGATGATAAGCAAATTCGCTTCAGTCGCCATCGAAAACTCCAATCTCCTTGAGGAATCGCTCGAAAAGCAAAAGTTGGAGCAGGAACTCGACCTGGCCCGCCAGGTTCAGGCGACGTTCCTCCCCGATGAGGTTGATATCAAAGGGCTAAAAATAACCTCATTGTATATCCCTGCCCGGCAGGTCGGGGGCGATTATTACGATCTGATACCGCTTTCAGAAAAAAAGCTGTTTTTCCTAATTGGCGATGTTACCAGCAAAGGGGTCCCGGCCGCCCTGGTGATGGCCTCGGTCTATTCCATCATCCGGTCCTATATCAATTCGGGAGAGACCATTGACGTTACCATCCTGATGCAGCAGCTTAACAATACTCTATGTAACGATATCATTAAAAGCCATGGCATGTTCATTACCCTTTTCATGGCATTTATCGACCTCGATTCGGGACAAGTGCAATACTGCAATGGCGGCCACCCGCCGCCGTTCTTCTACCGGTCCTCGACAACCGAGACGACTCCATTGAAATGCGGCGGACCGTTAGTCGGGCAATTCGCCGGCACCGAATATAAAGCAATCCGCATCGAGATTGCTCCGGGGGATCGGATTTTTTGCTATACCGATGGTCTTATCGAGGCGGCCAACGAAGAGGATGAGCTTTACGGTCTGAGGCGTCTGGAGAGATTTTTCCGGGATAATGTCAACCTGGATACAGATCGGTTCAGCAGTGATGTCAAAACGGAGATTTATAATTTTAGCTGCAAAGGAAAAGCCGAGGCTGTCGACGATTACACTACCCTGGTCATAGATTTCACCGGTCAGGATCAAGATTCGGAAACATATGATTTCCAATATAAGTCAGATTTGAAGAGCCTGGAGCATATGCATGGCGATATCGATACCATCGCCGAAAGTCATAATATCGCCGAAAATGTCGTTCATCCCTTCCGGGTTGCCGTTTCCGAGGCGGTTACCAATGCAATTGTTCATGCTCATAATGGCGATAGTTCTAAAATAATTCGCTTTGCGGTCGATCTTAATAAAGAGAGAATAGTCGCAGTCATAATTGACGAAGGCCCCGATCGGGGTAACATGCCTGTCGATAATGCCGATCCGGTCGGTCATCCCGATGCTGAAGGTGGTCGAGGCCTCGGTCTTATCAGGAGATTATCTGACGAGGCGAGTTTTACGAAAATCCCTCGGGGAGGAATGGAAGTTAAAATTGTCAAAAACTTATCGTGATATATATCAGACGGAGGAAATTATGGACATCACTGTCAGGGAACAGGGCAAAGTAAATGTCCTGGTTCTGAAGGGCAGACTGGATCTGGCCAATGCCGGTGTCTTAAAAAGCACCGTGAAATCACTTCTTGAGCAGGATAAAATCCTGATGCATTTCAATATGCTCAACGTCGACTTCATCAATAGCTCGGGCCTGGGGGCCTTGGTCTCGATGATGAAAGAAATTCGGGTATATAAGGGGCGGCTGACTCTATCACACCTGGCTCCCTATGTGCATGAGATTTTCGAAATTACCCAATTGTCAAATGTCTTCGAAATCTACGGGAATGAGGAAGAGGCTGTTAACAGCCATACACCGGCGCCGATGGTATAGCGTTTCTTCTGGATACTTCCAACAAGCGATTTCATGATAACTTGCTTGGGGGGGGAATGATGGCGGTTGAATATTATTTGGAGATATGACAATGGACAATTACAGGATCCTGGTGGTCGACGATGAACTGCTTATACGAGACCTGCTCTATGACTTTTTCACGTCCCAGGGGTGGGATATTGTTGTCGCCGACGGCGGACAGAAAGCTATCGATTATTTGAAGAACCAGAAGTTCGATGTCGTCCTGACCGACCTCAAGATGCCCGATATCGACGGCATGGATCTAACCGGCAGAATTCGCAGTCTGTATAATGATCTGCCGGTGATTATCATGACCGGATACCCATCGCTGGATTCAGCGGTGGAAGCGCTGCGTTTCAAGGTTGACGATTATATCGTCAAACCTTTTAACGTCAATCAGCTTTTTAAGATAGTAAAGAAAGTGGCGGAACTAAAACGTCAAGGAGCCGAAGCCAAAACCTAATAGACAACTTGGAACAAAATGGCACGATCAAAAAATATAGTGGTGATCGATCCTGAAGAATTTATCAGGCAATTGCTCGGCGAATATTTCGAAGAGTTGGGTTATGAGGTTAAAGCCGTTGCCCGAGTCTCGGATGGTCTCGAAATTATTTCCGCCGGAAATGTGGAAGTAGCTCTCATCGATACGGGGTCAGCCTCCGATAGAAATTATCTGGATGCGGTCGATCGACTCCGAGTGGCTCGCCCGGGACTCAAAGTCGTCCTGATTACCGGATATCCCACTCTCGACGGCGTTATCAATGCTCTTCGCCACGGTGTCTATGATATCGTGGTCAAGCCTTTCCGACTTGAAGATTTGAAAGAAACCGTCGACCGCGCCTGTCAACCGTCGGTCGAATCTGATGTGGAGAATCAGTTGCGAGGCCGAATCAGGCTGTTGGAAGAACTCCTGCAGAAAAATGGAATAAAGATTCCGGGCGGAAAAAGTACACTGAAAGGCCCTGCCGACAAACAAAGCGATTCCCCTTATGGCATTGGCGACGACCCGGTCGGGAGCGTCTCAATAATAAACGATAGTGACGCCATCAACGATTAAGAGTTCGATCAATATGGCATTAATCGAACCAGGCAGCGAATCGAGGAGGAGCACATGGCCGAACTGAAAATATTGGTAGTGGACGATTCTCAGACGATGAGAAGAATCATTGTCAATACTCTCAATAGAGTCGGATATGAGGATACCACTGAAGCCACCGACGGCAAAGATGCCTTGATGAAGATGAAGGAAATACCTTTCGATATGATCATTACCGACTGGAATATGCCGGTCATGGACGGCATCACCCTGACCGACCTGCTCAAACATTCAAAAGACCTTCAGGATATCCCGATTCTCATGGTAACCACCCGCTCGGCCCATGAAGATATTGTCGCCGCCATCAAGGCCGGAGTCAACGGATATATCGTCAAGCCGTTTTCCCCCGAAACCCTGAAGGACAAAATCGAGCAGATCCTCGCCGATATCTAACCCCTTAAGTTTAATGACAAAGCCTCTTCAAGTTAGGCTATTTTAAGCCTTCTTTTTTAGTTGCATT
>DAOUTW010000032.1 GCA_030668485.1 Candidatus Zixiibacteriota bacterium | reverse complement strand
TGATTCTCTTACGGTGACCGATACTATGCAAACTATCGATACCTCGGCTGCGGTTGATGCGGCGCCGGAGCAAGACTCGGTTCAGACGAGCGATTCGGTACAGGTTGCCGATTCTCTTGCGATACCTGATACGGCTACGGTTGAGGATACGCTGATGCCGCCTCAAACGATACCCAGCGGCGATACGACAGCGATTTTGGATTCGATTCCCCGAGATGATTCTCTAACGGTGACCGATACTATGCAGACTATCGATACATCGGCTGCGGCTGATGCGGCGCCGGAGCAAGACTCGGTTCAGACGAGCGATTCGGTACAGGTTGCCGATTCTCTTGCGATACCGGATACGGCCACGGTTGAGGATACGTTGTTGCCGCCTCAAACGATACCCAGCGGCGATACGACGGCGATTTTGGATTCGATTCCCCGAGATGATTCTCTGACGGTAGCCGATACTATGCAGACTATCGATACATCGGCTGCGGATGATGCAGCGTCGGAGCCGGACTCGGTTCAGGCGAGCGATTCGGTGCAGGTTGCCGATTCTCTGGAGGCGGAAGTAGAAGAGATAAAGATTGACTATTGGCAGATAGGGTTTGATTCGGCTCGGACTAAGTATGAACCGCGGATGTTCGATTTACTGGATTCGGCTCAATATTACTATCACATGGTCATTGAGACTTTTCCTTTGTCGAAGTACAGCATTCAGTCCCGTTATGTGCTTCTCTGGATGTATGACAAGTATCTGGCTCCCGGCGATTCGGCCATGATCGACCTATATAAGTCATTCGTTGATTCCTTCCCCGGGACGGAATATGCACAGTTTATTGCGGATGAATACAATATTCGATCGGCCGGTGTACAACCGAAAAAAAGGCTGGATGAAATGTTGCAGCAGGAAGAGGGCCAGGGTGAGGAAGAAGCCGATACCTCACAGTTTGCGACTTTTGATGCTCCCGAGGAAACTGACGCGCCTTCTCGGTCCAGTCAGGAATCAAAATTCATTACCGGTGAAAATGGCGAGCAGTTGGAGTGGGCCAATGAATACTTCCTCCGGGAGGAATTGCCTTTTGAATATCCCTGGGATGCGATTGCCTTGAGAATCGAGGACAAACTTTATTTCCAGATTCGCATCAATCCTTATGGGGAAGTAATTGAAGCGAAGTTGATGAACAAGACCGAATCGACGGATTTGAATCAGAGGATTTTGGAGACTGTGAAACGGAGCAAATTCGATCATGCGAGGATCAATCCTGAATTATACGATGGATGGTTTTACTATACACGTGAAGTGAGAATTCCGGCGGATAAGAGGCAATGAAGAAGATCAAAGCGCAGCACTGTCGAGTTATACAGAACAAGCAGGTGGGGAAAAACGGCGATTATTACAGCTTGAAATTCGATGAATTCAGGGTTTCCCGATCTATATGGCCCGGAAATTTCCTTCATGTAAAAGTCACCGATACAGTCGACCCGCTGTTTCGCAGAGCCTTTTCGGTGGCTGACTACGATCCCGAGCGGGGAGTACTCGAAATCATCTACAAAGTTGTCGGCCGGGGAACGTCGATTTTGTCGCAGAAGAAAAAGGGTGATCGGATCGATATCATCGGTCCCCTGGGAAATCGCTTTTCATCCCCTGGCCGAAAGAAAACAGCCGTCCTCGTTGCCGGCGGGATCGGTTTTCCACCAATGTATTTTCTGGCCAAAAACCTCGTGAACCGGGGACATGACAAACGCAAAATTCTGTTTATATACGGCGGGCGCTCCAAAACCGACTTGATCGAAATGCAGCGTATTCGCCGTTTGGGAGTCGATTTGATCCCCTGCACCGATGACGGTAGCTACGGTTTCAAGGGATTTGTTACCGGGGCTCTGGCCGACCGCATCGATCAACTGGATACAGCACAGACCTTCGTCTGGGGGTGCGGCCCGGAGCCGATGCTGGCGGCGTTGCAGGATATGGCCTTAGATATCGGTTTGATCGGGGAGATTTCGCTGGAAGCGCCGATGCCGTGTGGGGTCGGTGTTTGTCTGGGATGTATCAAGGCTACTCTCGATAATCCCCGGAAGTATGTGCGCGTCTGTTATGACGGGCCGGTTTTCAAGCTGGGAGAGATAAAGATTTGAAACCGGATTTGCAAATAGAAATCGGGGGGGTAACCTGGAAAAACCCGGTTAGTGTCGCTTCCGGGACCTTCGGTTATGGTGAAGAGTTTGCCAATTTAATCGACCTCAACGCTCTCGGCGCTATCGTCACCAAATCGATTACAATGAAGGAGCGCCCCGGTCATCCTCCGCCCCGTACCTGCGAGACAGCCGCCGGTATGCTCAACGCCATAGGGTTGGCCAATGTCGGTATTGAACGATTTATCGATGAAAAGATTCCATTTTTAAAGAAACTGGAAACGGTTATTATCGTCAATGTGGCCGGCTCGACGCTATTCGAATATGTCGAGGTCTGCCGCCTGCTGGAAAAGGCGGGCCATTTCGACATGATTGAATTGAATGTTTCCTGCCCCAATGTCGATGAAGGGGGGATGGAGTTCGGCACCGATGCCACCTCCATTATAAAGGTCATCGGGGCGGTCCGAGAGGTAACCACGCGACCGATTATCGCCAAACTTTCGCCTAATGTTACTTCGATCGTCGATATGGCCAGGGCGGCGAAGGAAGGCGGCGCGGTAGCGGTGTCAATGATAAATACGCTGGTTGGTATGTCGGTCAGTATTCACGACTGGCAGCCGCGCCTGACGAATGGCACCGGCGGGTTATCCGGCCCGGCGATCAAGCCGGTGGCGGTAGCTATGGTGCATAAGGTGGCCAGCGCGGTGGATATACCGATAATCGGTATCGGGGGTATCTCCGACACCGCTGACGCAGTGGAGTTTCATCTGGTGGGAGCCCGCGGCCTTCAGATCGGGACAGCCAATTTTGTCAATCCCGATACGAGTATGACTATCATCAAGGGATTATCGGAATATCTGAAACAGCGGAAACTGGCATCAATTCACGATATAATCGGAAAGGTTCAGCTTCGATCATGAGCGTTGTAAAAAAATTAGCCGACAGTATCGAAAAACACAAATCGATGCTGTGTGTCGGCCTCGATTTGGACCCCAAACGGATGCCGAAATCCTGCGGGGAAGAATTATCGGGCATGGCGCGCTTTGCCTTTGAGATCATCGAGGCGACCTCTGATATTGTCGCGGCTTATAAGCCGAACCTGGCTTTTTACGAAGCTCTCGGCCCGGAAGGGATGTCGCTTCTCAAGTTGGTTTGCAGCCGTATACCGGAGGGTACGGTTATTATTCTCGATGCCAAGCGGGGAGATATCGGCAACAGCGGAGAGTTCTATGCGCGGGCCTGTTTTGAAATTTACGGAGCCGATTGGGTGACCGTTCATCCATATATGGGCTATGATTCGATACGGCCGTTTTTGAATTACAAGGATAAAGGCGCCTTTGTATTATGCCTCACTTCGAATCCCGGGGCTCGCGATCTGCAGCGTATGGAGGTATACGGCAAACCGCTTTATATGCATGTCGCTCAAAAGGTCGCCTCGTGGAACAAAGATTGTAATTGCGGTTTGGTGGTGGGAGCGACCTATCCCGAACAGCTTGCCGATATTCGTGAGGTTTCGGATGAAATGCCGATTCTGATTCCGGGGGTCGGCGCTCAGGGCGGCGATCTGGAACAGGCGGTTCGCAACGGTACCGCCGGATTCCGCAAACCGGCGATCATCAACGTCTCCCGTTCGGTTCTCTATGCTTCTTCTGAAGATGATTATGGTCGTGCGGCCAGGTCGGTGGTAGAAAAACTGAATCGCGATATTAATAGTTTGAGGAATTCGCGTTCGGAGTAGAGACCGCGGCGGATTTCTCGATATTCTGATTTTTTTCAATCAATGAATAGATATGCTGGTAGGCTTCATCGCGTGAGTTGAAAATATTGGGATTATCAACCATATACTGATCATAACAGGCTCGGACCGTAATCCTCGTAATCTGAAATCCATAACGGGCGATGCCGTTTGGAATGATATACTTGGCGGTGATGTCTTGAGCATGAGAGACGTAATCCAGCCTAAGGTCCGGTTCGATAATGAAATTGGTCATGTCGATTACCAGATGAATACGGCCAGAATCCAAGTACTGATCCAGCTTTTTTCTAAAGGTGTCAAAAATTATATCCAGGTGTTCTTTTGTGGTTGGATGGACCCGCTTCCGGTAGGCAACATGTAAAATTCGCAGCCGGGGGTCAAACTCCGTTATGAGATAGTCAGGCTTGTGCATTTTCACTTCCGATTCAAACTACTGTTCTGTTACTACCTTTGGCCTATTTATCGGCAAATTGGTTCGAAAATTGACTTGTTATGTCTTGATTCTCAGCGTCAGCGTGGGAGTAAGTTGTTGTCTTGAAATCATTTCCGAAAATAACACAGAGATATAAAGGGGCGCCAGGCGGCGCCCCTTTTAAAAGCAGTTTAGCGATTATTCGGTTTTTGCCGGTTCGGGGTCGGTTGCTACCGGTTCGGCGGTAAGGCCAAGCTTGATCTTGATCTCTTTCTCGATGGCCTGAGTCAGGTCGGTGTTTTCGAGCAGGAACTGCTTGACTCGTTCACGGCCCTGGCCGAGGCGGTCGCTTCCATAAGAGAACCAGGCTCCTGACTTGTCGATGATCTCTTCTCTGACGCCGATATCGAGCAATTCGCCGATCCGGGAAATGCCCAGGCCATAGGTGATGTCAAATTCGGCCTCGCGGAACGGCGGGGAGACCTTGTTTTTGACCACCCGGACCCTGGTGCGGTTGCCAACGACGCTATCGGCATCCTTGATGGTGGCGATTTTACGGATATCAAGCCGCATGGTGGCGTAGAATTTGAGGGCGTTGCCGCCGGTTGTCGTTTCCGGGTTTCCGAACATGACACCGATTTTCATTCTGATCTGGTTGATGAATACAAGACAGGTGCGGGATTTTGAAATAACGCCGGTCAGTTTGCGCAGAGCCTGCGACATCAGGCGCGCCTGTAATCCCATATGGGCGTCGCCCATTTCGCCTTCGATTTCGGCGCGCGGCACCAGGGCTGCCACGGAATCGATGACGATAATATCGACGGCGCCGGAGCGAACCAGCGTTTCGGCTATTTCCAATGCCTGTTCGCCGGTGTCCGGTTGAGAAATCAGGAGATTATCCAGATCGACTCCGAGAGCGCGGGAATATGTGGGGTCGAGAGCATGCTCGGCATCGATGAAAGCCGCCGTGCCGCCGGTTTTTTGCGCTTCGGCGATGGCATGGAGAGCCAGGGTTGTTTTGCCCGATGATTCCGGACCGTAGATTTCAATAACGCGGCCGCGCGGGTAGCCGCCGATTCCGAGCGCAATATCGAGGCCGAGCGAACCGCTGGGGATAATATCCAGTCCGGTATAGATGTTGTCCTCGCCCAATTTCATGATCGAACCTTTGCCGAATTGCTTTTCGATCTGGGCGACTGCCGCGTCGAGCGCCTTTTTCTGATCAGGTGCCTGAGTAGCCATATTTACCACCCTTTATTCGAGTTCAAAAAGTTTTATGTTTTCATATATGGGCCCGCCGGGAGTCAGTGTAGACTTAACCAAAGCCACCCGATCCAATATAACCGACCCGGCGTCAAAATTCAAGCTTTCCATGTGAGCGGCCAACTTGGATAAATCGGACCGCTTTTTGATTCGGCCCAGTGTCAGATGGGGGGAAAGGCCCCGTTTTTCCGAATCGATACCGATCGGGATGAGCTTGCGGTCGATCTGCTGGGCTATTTCGATGGCCGGTTCGGCTCCTTTGAGGCCGACCCAGAGGACGCGCGGGTTGCGCAGGTTGGGGAAACCGCCGCATCCGACGACCTGCCCTTCGAATTTTTTTCGCCCTTCCAGAACCGATTGAGTGGCGTCGCCGATCAGTTTGATTTTTTTTTCAGGGACCTCACCGATAAATTTCAGGGTCAGGTGAATATTTTTGGCCTCGACCCATTTTATTCCCTCGCCTCGCGGTCTAAGGTCATCTATCAGATCGCCGAGAGCTTCTTTGATCTGGCCGGAAAAGAGCAGGGCGATAAAGAGGCGGACGGTTTTTTTATCCTGATTCTGCATATTCCCATTTCCCATACTATGAGATAATAAATAAAGCGACAGATGAGTATCACATTTTTCGATATTATGCCAGGTTTATCAGTTCCCGCCGGATAATATCGAGCGCTGCGGTCACAGCTCTTTCGCGGATCATGCCCCGGTGGACGCCGAGTGACAATTTTGCCGCGGCCTGGTGGTCGGAAAACGCAATTCCGATGAAAACGGTTCCTACCGGTTTTTCCTCGGTGCCGCCGTCGGGGCCGGCAATGCCGGTGATCGAAATGCCTACGTCGGCTCCCAGGGCTTTGATTACGCCGGCTGCCATCGCTTTAGCGGTTTCCGCCGAAACCGCTCCGAAGCGCTCAATGGTATCTCGCACGACTCCCAGGCGGTTCATTTTGACTTCGTTGGCATAGGCGATAATTCCGCCCAGGTAATAGCGCGAAGAGCCGGGGACGGCGGTCAGGCGTCCGCCGAGGAGTCCTCCGGTGCACGATTCGGCGGTTGCCAGGGTTTTCCCTTTTTGAGTCAGGAGTTCGGCGACAATATCTTCCAGTTGGCGGTCATCCTCGGTGAAAACATAGTCACCGGCGCTGCGACGGATACCATCGGCCAATATTTTGACACCAGCCTCGACCTCTTCCTTAATCGTCCCGATACCCTTGATACAGAGATCGACTCCCCGATATGAGGGAAGATAGGCCAACGATACGCCTTCGGCGAACTTCAGTCCGGGCCGGATTTTTTCGGCCAGGGTCGATTCCATGATACCGGCGGTGCGCAGCTTATGACGGACAATAGTTATGTCTCCGGCGCGGGCTTTGAGCAAAGGCAGAAGTTCTTCTTCGGTAATTATTTCCATCTCCACCGGCACACCGGGCATGGCGCAGAAGAAACGGCCCTGTTCATCGATGACGATTCCCAGGGCGGAACCGAATTTATTTTTTAAAAATTGCGCTCCCTGGGGTAGCAGGGCCTGATTTTGATTTATGGCGGGCATTTTAACGCCCCTGGCGGCAAATCTTTTCTGGAGGTCTTCGAGGATATTCTCGTGGAAAATCAAATTTCGTTTAAAGACCTTGCAGATCGCTTTTTTGGTGATATCATCCTCGGTCGGTCCCAGCCCGCCGGTGGTGAGAACAATCTTAGCTCGCCGTTGAGCCAGATTGATCGCATCGACCAGTTGATCCATATCGTCCCCGACGGTGGTTATATACCTGATGTCGATACCGATGGCATCGAGGGTTCGCGCCAGAAAGCCGGAGTTGGTGTCGGTGCGGGCGCCGTATAGGAGCTCATCGCCGATTATAATGATTTCCGCTATCATGATCTATAGACCTATTCAATAACTGTTTAGAACCCAAACCAGTTGAGGCGGCCCAGGGCGAAAATGCAGAGCCAGCAGGTGAGGTTGGCGTAGATACCGGCAAAGACATCATCAAGGGTGATACCCCATCCTCCGGGCAACGATTCGCAATACCCGGCGGGGAACGGTTTTATCACATCATAAAATCTGAAAAAGAAAAATGCTGCGATATATACCTCGAGACGGTACGGCAAAAAAAGCAGGGAGATAAACATCCCGGCCCATTCGTCGATGACGATTTTTTTGGAATCGTGTCCCAGAAAATCTTCGGCCTTCGAGGCCGACCATACCGAGAGGACAAAAGTGATCACGGTGGCAATGATTAGGATCGTGCTATCGTGTCCGAGCAGAAACCAGGCGATAAACCAGGCCGGGATGGTACCGATGGTACCGGCGACGATCGGAAAATATCCGGAGTAAGCTCCTGTTGCGATAAAGGTTACAAGACGTCGCATTTATTTGAGAACCCCCTTGAGGATGCGTCCGTTTTTAATGAGGTAATCGATGCCGGTCAGTACTGTCACGACCATGGTGATCAGTACCATCCAGTCAAAAATTTGGGTAACAAGTTCCAGTTCGAAAAAATCTCCCTCGTATCCCAGAGCCGGCATAATCGTTTTCAGATTGATATATAAGAGAATAACGACAATCGTCGTCATCTGCAGAGCAGTCTTAAACTTGGCCGATAATGAGGGTGAAATGACCAATCCCCGGTAGGCGGCCAGCGACCGCAGTCCGGTGATGAAAAATTCGCGGATAATAATCAGCATAATCATCCAGGCCTGGACATAGCCGAGAGCGGCGAAGGAGATGAAGGCGGTTGAGGTCAGGATTTTATCGGCCAGGGGGTCCATGAATTTGCCGAAGCCGGTGACAATGCCGTACTTACGGGCGAGGTGACCGTCCCAGAGGTCGGTTAGGGCGGCGACGGTGAAAATCAACAGGGAGAGGGCCCGGCAATAGACATTTTCCATGAGGAAAAAGACCATAAAAATGGGTGACAGAATAATCCGCGATAATGTCAGCTTATTAGGAGTGTTCATATAGCATCACCATCAGGGGCAAAAGGTACGGTTTGAGAGGTCAACTGTCAAGTATGAAGGGAAATGGGATCGCAATTTGAGATATTTTTCTTCCGTATTGGGTTCAGATTATTTACTGGACAGGATAACTAATTACCAATATTTTTCTATGGAATCATCAAAAGGCCCGGTCAATGGATGTCGCAATCCAGTATTGAAAGACGAATTTATGAAGTACTGCATTTTTATATTCCTTCTAACGCCTTTTATCTTTTTTGCATCATGTACCGATGATGCTAATCCGGTGATTGAATCGGGGCCGGTATTTTCAATCAAAGTTCTCAAGGCCAATGGCGACCCTGCTGAAGGATGGCGGATAGGTAGTATCAACCATCCCATGGGGCCCCGCCTCAATCTTGGTCACAACGATTTTGTCGATCTTAAACCCGGCCCCTGGACGCCGATAGAATTCACTCTGCCCGAGGCTGGTAACTGGGACCTATCTATAAAGGATTATAACGGTCGGCTGATGAGATCGTATTCGGGCTACAGCGAAGCCGGTGTGAAGCAAGTTCTGTGGGATGGTTACAATTTGCAGGATGAACTCGTACCCAGTGGATTCTATCATTATTTTATAGTTGCGGGCAATTACACCGATGACAAGTGGATGGTCATGGAAAAAGGTCCCGATCCGCGACATACGATCCTCGGGACTTTGGACCATAATGGTCAGTTCGCGACCGAGAATATTGCCCTTTTCCCTGGATTGATCAATCCACAGCCTATAGAATACTATACGGACACCGCGACTTTCCATATTTCCAATCCTGATTCGCCCGACAATTTTTATTATTACAGAACCGTACTAAATCCCGATGGCAATAACTATAGCTTTGTTCTCGATTCGCCCGGTTTTCCCGATGCCCTGGTTAAAATCCAGGTAGTTGATACCTCCGGGAATCCAGTACCGGGCATTCGTGTCGGGAGTATTAATCATCATTATATTGATCCATTCAAGAGTCAAGTCGATCCAGACACAATTGTTTATATCCACTTCCAAGTATGGTCGGAAATCACTTTCGTATATCTTGAAATCGTAGATTACTATGATCGGCATGTGGTAACGTTAGTAAATGAGGAAGAAGTGGAGGGCGGGGACCATCATGTGAGTTGGAATGGTAAAGATAAGGATGGAAATCCTGTTTTAAGCGGCTATTATATGTATCGCATGATTGAAAGATACCGGGTTGAAGAGGAATGGTTGGTATATGAGAGAGGCGAAAATCCCAATCAAACGCTCATAGGAGAAACCAACTCCTTTGGCATTTATGCTACTGTTGATACCCTTGTATTTCCAGGACTCCTGGGGTCGCCTCCGGATGTTATGGAAGTGTCTGGCAATCCCCTTGGCTATTTTCGTTACACTGATACCGTTACATTCACCTTATCCGATCCCGAAGTGCCCGGAGTGTATATGTATTTTGTTCGTCAGCTTGATGCCGCGGTAAACAACTTTGAATTTGAATGGAATGCTGCAGAAGTAAAAGGAGAATAAATTCTCGAACGATTTTATAAGCCAGGCGTCTTGTACTCCTAAGGCTTGACAACCAGGGCAATGCGAGCTAAATTGGTATCGTTATCAATCAATTGCAGGCCAAAGGAAGTAAACGAGATAGCTCCAGAGGAGGGGTCTATGCGTAAGATACAAGCGCTATTTTTCATTCTGTCAATCGTGCTGATATCTTCATGTTGCGACAGCGACAGCGACGACGACAATCCGGTGGTTTCCAGCGGGCCGTTGTTTTCGGTGACAGTTCTCGATTCGGAGGGTAATCCGAACGGAGCGCTTCGGGTGGGATGGATAAATCACCCGATCGGTGGATACATTCATTTATCTCCCAAAAGTCTATTTCGTCCCTGTCCATCAACCGAAATAGAATTTCAGCTTGCTGAGGCCGGTGATTGGGAGGTTACGATCAGCGATTATCATGGAAACCCGGTCAGGGTTTTGAGTGGCAACAGTGGAGCAGGGGAGCTTACTATTATATGGGACGCGACCGATGAAGACTCGGTTTTGGTGACCAGCGGATTCTATCAATTCCACCTCGTAGCGGGAACACAAGAAGATACCAAGTGGATGGTTTTGGAATTGGGACCCGATCCTCACCAGACTATCATAGGAACCCTAAACAGAAGTGGAGTGTTTTCCACCGACGATACCCTGCTTTTTCCGGGGCTGCTGGTTCCACCGGGGGCAGACTATTACACCGACACGGTGACAATTCATCTTTCGAATCCGGAATTCCCGGATGACTTCTTCTTTTACACGACAACACTGAGCCTCAGCGGCAATAGTTTTTCATTCAACCTGGATTCGTTGGGCCTGCCGGAGGCGCTGGTGAGAATTCGAGTAGTTGATACCGCCGGTATGCCGGTCGAAGGACTTAATGTCGGGAGTATCAATCACCATTATATCGAACCGACCAAAAAATCGGCCGACCCGAGTGGTTCGGTTGAAATTTCCTTTGCAATTCCAATCGCCTCCCAGGTACTCCTTGAGGTTTTCGACTATTACCACAATCTTGTGAAAACCCTGATGGATGGATATTATGAGGCCGGAGAATATACGGTTACCTGGGATGGCACAGATGAGGACGGTAGTGATATCCTCAGCGGGTATTACGAGTATGAATTAACAGCCGGTGACTTCAATGCCTCGAAGTGGATGGTCTATGAGAAGGGTCCCGACCCGGCTCAAACGATTATGGGTCAGACAAGCTCATACGGTGTTTATATTGAGGATGATACTCTGGTATTTCCCGCCTTGCTGGGCAATCCGCCGGAGGTTGTGGCCACCGATGAGTATGGTACGCCGATCGGTAGTTTCCATTATACCGATTCGATCACCATCACATTATCCGATCCGGAAGCGCCGAATGACTATCTCTATTTCGTTCGTCACTTTACTTTTGGCATGAACCACTTTGAACTGGTGTGGGATCCGAACGAAGTGAAATAAAATTAAATCATGACGCCAGGGATTTGTTCCCAATGGAAGTTCGATGCATAAAAATATCCCAGACCGGGTAACCCCAGCCTGGGATGACGATGTTAGGAAGAATCCACTACTGCAACACTTTCCGTTGCATCCAAAATATAAGTAAATCCTAAATAATTGTCAAGTGAAAAAATATAGTTTTTCTCCAGTAATATTCCCCTGCTGAAGCCCCATGTTTCTTACCAATTTGCTATCGGTCGCCTTAAGACGGCGTTATTATTTGGGATTGATTTTACCTTGACAATCCGGCATGCTATTGGTTAATTTTACAGTCTTTAAACGAAAGGCCAGATTTGCAGCCCGATTCTAAAAAAACCGATCAGGTCGCCAGCGATTTATTCGCCAAATGCCGCGAATTTACTGCCGCCCAAGAGGTTATTGACGCCGGCTTTTATCCGTATTATAGACCGATTTCGTCCGCTGTCGGCGATGTGGTGGTTGTCAACGATCAGGAAATGATCATGATCGGCTCCAACAATTATCTCGGCCTGGTGGGCGATCCCAGGGTGAAGGAGGCGGCGGCTCAGGCCAGCCTTAAATACGGCTCGGGATGCACCGGTTCCCGACTGCTCAATGGTACTCTTGATCTGCATGTAGAGCTTGAGGAACAACTGGCGAAGTTCATGAAATGTGAGGCGGCGCTGGTATTTTCGACCGGGTTTCAGACCAACCTGGGGACGATTTCCTGTCTGGTCAATCGGGACGATATTATCCTGATCGATCGCAGCAATCATGCCAGTATTGTCGATGGTTGCCGGCTGGCTTATGGTAAGACCAAGAAGTATGCTCATAATGACATGGATGATCTGGATCGGGTGCTGGAAATCTCCATGAACAACGGATTTCGCGGTGGAGTCCTGATTATCACCGACGGTGTCTTTTCGATGGAAGGCGATATTGTCGACTTGCCGAGGATGTGCCGGATTGCCGATAAATACGGCGCGCGGGTGATGGTTGATGATGCTCACTCTATCGGTGTCATGGGAGAAGGCGGGCGCGGAACGGCCGAGCATTTTGGCCTGATCGATCGGGTCGACCTGACCATGGGAACCTTTTCCAAATCATTCGCATCGTTGGGTGGTTTCATCGTCGGCGACGCCAATACGATCGACTATGTCAAGCATTTCGCGCGAGCGTTGATCTTTTCCGCCTCGATTCCGCCGGGAGCGGCGGCGGCGGTTCTGGCAGTCCTCAAGATTATGGCCGAGGAGCCGGAGCGACGCGAGCGGCTTTGGAAGAATACGCGTAAAATGCATGAGGGGCTGCGCAGCCTGGGGTTTGATCTCGGCACCACGGAAACCCCGGTGGTCCCGATAATGATTTTTGATGATATGACCTGTTTCAAGATTTGGCGGGATTTGAGCGATGAGGGGATCTTTGCCAATGCTGTCGTTCCGCCGGCGGTCGCACCGGGTATGTCGCTTATCCGCACCAGCTACACCGCCACTCACACCGATGATCAACTTGACCGCGTGCTGGATACTTTCGCACGTCTCGGCAAAAAATACGGTATAATTTAGCTTTGGATATTGTAACCACCAAAGACGATATCGAAGTATGCGAGGTCGAGAACTCATCCGATCTCAATCGATTTATCAAACTACCGTTTGCGATTTATAAGGACGATCCCAACTGGGTGCCGCCGCTGATTTCGGAACGCAAAGCATTCTTCGATCGCAAGAAAAACCCGTTTTTCCGGGCGGCCAAAACAAGATTGTTTCTCGCTCGGAGAGCCGGGGTTTATGTCGGTCGGATCTCTACCTGCATCAATTTCAATCACAATGAATATCATCACGAAAAGGCCGGTTTCTTCGGGTTTTTCGATGTAATAAACGATTACGCGGTCGCCGACGTCCTGTTTAAGGTAGCGATGATAACCATCAAGGCCGAGGGAATGGATCAGATGATCGGTCCGACCAGTTTTTCGACCAACCATGAAGTCGGGATGCTGGTCGAAGGGTATGACAGCCCGCCGGTGATCATGATGACCTACAATAAGCCGTATTACAACGAATTTGCCGAAAAATTCGGGCTGAAAAAGGTCAAAGATTTGCTGGCGATTCATATTGATCGTCAATCCGAGATGGACCCGCGTATTGGCCGGATAGCTGAAAGAATCAAGTCCCGAGAAGGGATTGTGTTTCGGACTCTTAATATGAAAGAGTACGACAAAGAAGTCGATCGTCTCAATGAGGTATATAACCAGGCCTGGTCGAAAAACTGGGGATTCGTTCCGATGTCGAAAGATGAGTTCCGGCATATGGCAAAGGATATGAAACAGATTGTCGATCCGGAGATCATTTTTATCGCCGAGGTCGATGGGCGTCCGGTCGGATTTATTCTGTCGCTGCCGAATATCAACCAGGCGCTCAAATACACCAACGGTCGGCTATTTCCCACCGGGTTGATCAAACTTCTGTGGCATACCAAAATAAAAAACAAAGTCGAATCGCTGCGGATTCTGACGATGGGGATTATTCCCGAATATCAGAAGCGTGGGCTGGACAACCTGTTTTATATTGAGACCTTCAAGGTCGGTCCGACCAGGGGATATATGTGGGGCGAGATGAGCTGGATTCTGGAGGACAATGTCATGATGGTGCGAGCCGCGGAGAATATGGGCGGCCGGCTGTATAAACGTTATCGCATGTATGGAATGCAGGTGTAGTCATGAATAAGAAAATATTTTTTATAATCGTTGCCTTGCTTTTGGTGATCGTCTTCGCCGGATCATGCAAGAGGACTTATTTTCAGATGAGCGAAGAAGTCACCGGGAGTGAGGCGAGCAAGTTTCGGTTTCGGGATGCATATTACCGGATGGGGAAATCGATTGCCCTGACCGCCGGGCGGTTCGAACTGACACCGGCCGACAGCATGGTTTTGTTTATCGAGGGGCGGGGCAAGACATTCAGCGCCGGTGAAGAAGGGGTGGCCGCTCTGGATGTTGCGGAAACGGCTCGTTTTTATATTGTCCTGCCGCCGCGGTTGTCATTGAAGGAATATGATACCCGGAACAAGGCGATTTGTGAGATTACCGGAAGTTTGAATTATGGTGTCGGAGAGAATTTATTTATTTGTCAATCCGGTTCGGTGGTTATCGATTCGTTGAGGAAAGACGATATTTTCGGCAGTTTCAAGGGTAATTATCTCAATACGAGCAACAAATCATTCCAAGTCGAAGGCCCGTTCAAGGCCACCCTCAAGCAATAGGCAGAGGCCTAATTTTGGCTGTCGCGCCGGCAGGGGCCTGTTTTTGGCTGTCGCGCAGGCAGAGGTTGGTATCGGTGCCCCAGGTCTTTAGACCTGGGTTATTGGGCGGCCACACACAATGTCATTCTCGCGGACGCGGGAATCCATAGCTGTTATCGACCTGATGGATGCCCATTTTCATCGGCATGACAAAACCACACTATTCTTGGTTTTACTGTGCGCGGCACATGTCCACATGTGCCCGATTACCCGGCAGATGTTGATCCGCCGCGGCGGACCGGGCACAGGATTGTTATTAGGATTTCTTTTTTGCCGCTTCGGCCAGCAGGGCGTATTTTTGGGCCTGCTCTTTCTTGCCCCATTCGTGATATAATATGGCGATATTGATGAGTACTGTTATCGTATTTGGATGCTGTTCGCCCAACTTTTCTTTCCATATCTGCAGAGTTCGTAAATACAACGGCTCGGCCTCGGCATATTTGCGCTGTGTTTTATATAACAATGCGAGATTGTTCAGGCTTACTGCCACATTAGGATGATTTTCCCCAAATGATTTCTCAAATATATTCAGTGCACGTTTATACAATGGCTCGGCCTCGCTATATTTGCCCTGATCATAATATGATGATGCGAGATTAGTCAGGTTTTTTGCGATTTCAGGGTGGTCCTTGCGCAGTGATTTTTCATTGATTTCCAATGCCCGTATATACATTGGTTCAGCCTTGACATATTTGCCCTGTGCCCGATACAATTCTCCAAGATTATTCAGATCCGTGGCTACAGTAGGATGGCCCAATCCAAAGGCCTTTTCGTCAACCTTCAGCGCCCGTTTATACAATGGTTCGGCTTCGGTATATTTGCCCTGATCATAATATAGCATTGCAAGATTGTTCATGTCGGAAGTTACAAAAGGATGATCCAAGCCAAAGGCCTTCTCGTCTATCTTCAGCGCCCGTTTATACAGCGGTTCGGCTTTGGTATATTTGCCTTGATCATGATATAGCGAGCCAAGATTGTTCAGACATGTTGAATGCAGGGATCCTTCGTCCATGCCATCATCTTCCAAATAGTCAATTGCCTGCAAATAGAGAGGAATCAGAATATCCCATTGGGCCGCATCATTAAACGGAATAACCGCATGCAGCATCCAGTTACATAAGTCTTCGACAGTTTTTGATCGGCTGGCATGGTAGAAGGCTTCGGTCAGGGCGGTTTTGTGCTGGTCGGTTATGCTCTTGATATCGATATCAGTTAGTTGGCTGTTGTAGAATTTGAATAGGAAGGCATGAACATCATGGCGAAGTTTTTTGTCCTGGAAATCCTGGACGTGATCGCGCATCAGTTCATGAAGTTTCCAAGTGCCCGAGTCGGGATCGGGAATTATAAAGGAAAAATCGTGAAAACGATCAAAGTCGATTTTCCTCAAGCCGGTATCGAATTCATCCACCAGAAGTTTAAACAGCTCTCCGTCCCATCGTCGGGCGGCGGAAATGACATTGAGGGTATCTGTCTCGATCTTGTCAAGGTTACGGATGAGTCGCTCGAATATTTCCCGGTAGGTGCGGCCGAAATCATCGGGGATCGGATCACGATTCTCATTCTTTTTTATCTTGTCAAAAGTTTCCGCCGATGCGGCCAGATAAATCGGCCAACCTTCACTACTTTTTAAGATTACCTTCTGAATATCCTTGTCTTCTATCTTGCACCCGACGAGGTATTCAATCGATTTATCTTCGGGCAATTTGCCAAGTTCATATTGATCCAGATGATCGGACCATGCGTCGTCCCGTTCCGCCCATTCAAGATTTTTGCGGCCGGTGATGACGAACAATGCCTCCGGCAATTGCCCAACCAGTTCCTGAACCCAAACATCGGGTACAATTTGCGAACCGGGGCCATGCGGTTGGTCGAGCAGCATCTCATAGGTATCGAAGAACAATACGATTGGCAATGATCGCGATTGGTTGAAGCGGCGAATATCCTCGGCCAAAAACATCGACAGGCGTTCGGCAATATCTTCCGCTTCCATGGCGGTCAGGTTTTGTAATTGCGGGAGGATACGTTTTGTCCAGGCGCCCTTAAGGGCTTTATAGCCTTTTTCAATCGCCTGTAGAATCTTTGGAGCAAGCCCGACAATCGGGATTTCTTTTGCGGTAGATATAAGATCGGCCGCCAGTCCTGATTCATCCCAAAGCAAAAAAGTGTCTTTATTAAGCGGCATCTGAGGGTTGGCTTTGCGCCAATAGATGGCATAGGCGACATCAAAGGACGGGAATGATATGCTGTATTTTGCCTTTAGCTTGGCACGGATTTGAAATAGAGCGGTTCCGGTCAGGCGATAGGTAGGGTTATAGAAATCAAGGGAGGTCTGGATCGAGCCCGGTTTTTCAAATTTGAGTACGGCGGATAATTTGTTGCGCAATTCCGACTTGCCAATACCTCCCATACCATAAAAAGCGATAGCTTTGGCCGAAGGTTTATCACCGGTGGTGGCCCCGAATTTGTCATTGACGGCATCGAGGAAGATTTTGATTTCCGGCTCACGTCCGACAAACGGCCGTTTTTTCGGGCCGGAATCGTCGATCTTATGTTTTGGGTCTATGACCACGGTTCTGATCCGGATATAGGTTATGCAGATACCGATGCGCCCTGCGGAGTTAGTATAACAAATATGGACGAATTAATCAAGCCGGCAGAGGCAAAGACTGATTTTAGCTTGGTGCCCCACCTGAAACGCTTCTGAGTGTTTCGGGTGGGATATTCCCGCATGTGCCGGGTACAAAGTTACCCGCTATGGCAGCTGATTAATTATGTACATGAATTCGGGCCGGTCACGCCGGCAGGGGCCGGTTTTTGGCTGTCGCTAAGATGATCTGAATATGTTGCTGATGTGATGGCTGGGATAGACCGGATTCACGGTAGGGGCGACCGGCCGGTCGCCCCTACCACCTCGTAGCCCGTGAGCCCTGTGCTCCCGGGGAGGAGTGGCAGACGCGCCGGCAGGGGCGGGGCGGACCGGGCACAGAACGATGGCTGACTATGGGCATGAATCCGGGCCGCTCACGAGCGGCCCCTACGAAGAATTACCCGTTCCGTCAGGTCTTTTGGCCCGCTCTTGCGGGGTGTGACCCGACGGTACTGTGCGCGGCACATGCCCACATGTGCCCGATTGCCCGGCAGATGTTGACATTTGCCGGGCACAAGCCCCATCGATTAATCAAGTGCGAGAATTAACGTTGTTTGATGAGTTCGCCGAGGTTGGCGAGGTCCATGAGGCGTTTGTATTCGCCGCCTTTGGCGTATAGCTCACGCGGCGGGCCGATCTCAACAATGGCGCCGTCGGATAGCACCAGTACCCGGTCAATCCATGATTCGGTGGTCAATGTCAGCCTATGAGTGGTTACTATCGTCATCATTTCCGGAATCCGCAAAGTTTGCATGCCGTCAAGAATATAGCGTTCCGATTCGACATCCATAGCCGAGGTGATTTCATCCAGAAGCAGCAATCGCGGCTTTTTCAATAATGCGCGGAGAATGGCCACCTTTTGTGTCTGGCCTGACGACAAGCGAATTCCACCGACACCGAGGCAGGTGTCGTATCCCTGGGGCAAAGATTCCAGCCAGCGGTCGATGCCGAGCGTGTGGGCCGCCTCTTTAACCTGCTGCGGGTTAAGCTGCGGGCGGGCAATAAGCATGTTTTCCATAATCGATCCGCTAAAGAAGAAGTTGTCGGCCATAACCATGGCGACATTCTCCTGGTACGTGGACAACCTCAGATCAGCCAGAGGATGGTCGTCGGCGACGATGTCGCCTTTATAGGTGTCGAACATCCCGGCCAGCAGACGCAGCATGGTGGTTTTGCCGCTGCCGGTGGATCCCATGACCACAATCGTTTCACCGCACGGGATATCCAACGATAGTTTTTTCAAGGTCCATTCGGACCCGGGGTAGGTGAAATTGACGTCTCGAAGGCTAACGCCTTTGCTGATTATCAGCGTTGAGGAGGCTCGCGCCGGCTTTCCGTTTTGGGCGGCATCAAGAACTTCGAGAACACGCTGAACATTGACCGACGAAGCCATCAACGATTGATAGAGCCCCAATGCCTGTTCGGCCGGTCGCAACAGCAGCGGGATATACATTCCGAGCGCGACCGCATCACCCAGAGTGAGACGATCCTGAAAAACCAGGTACCAGCCGCCGATGGTAAGGACGACTCCCCAGCCGTAACTGACGGCCCAACTGAGCTGCCCCCATATGAGGCGCGCGCGCCACATCCCGAAGGCGATTTTGATCCGATCTCTCAGCAGTTTGGTGTACTTCGATTTAAGCCAGTTGCCGACGCCGAATAAGCGAGCCGTGGGAACACCCTGAATCGCCTCGGTGGCGCGGGTGGTAAGTTGTTCGTCTTTGAGGCGGGATTTTTTATGCCATTCCCTGAGTTTGACCGACATGATGCTGTTGGTGAGGTAATAAAGCGGAACAATGGCCAGCACCAGGATCGTCACCAACGGCGAGATATTGGCCATCATGCCGATTGTCAGAATGGTGGTGAGAATCAGCATCGTAATCTGCGGAATAATGTTGGCCACGCTGGCCGCCGCCCTGTCGGCATCGGAGGCAATCCGTTCCAGGAACATTCCGGACTGGTGGTTTTCGACGTACGACACCGGTACTCGATGAAGCCCATGAATAACACGCATCCTGATCCAAAAGGAAATCATATTGTTGGTGTAGGTTGAAATATAGCTTGAGACGGCGTTGAGACCAGAAGAGATCAGATTGAGTCCGACCATAATGGCGCTGAGGATATAAAACAGATTGAAATCACGCGCCGGGTAAGCGACATCGATGATTTTGCGGGTCAGTTGGGGAGCGATTAATGACTGGCTGTAAGCGGCGACACCCAGCAATCCGATAGTCAGAAGCCGCCACCGATAGCGGGTTGCCTCTCCGCGCAGACGCCAGATATATGCCAGCGGTCCGACGGCTCGCCGCCACCATGATTTCAAACCCCGTCCGGCGCCGTCTTCCGGCGTATTATTTTTCTTTTTACGATCTTCCGTCATTAAAATTCCCGCACATACGGTTCGGCTGGCAATTTCGGGCAATTAGGCACCGGCGCCCAGCGAGTTCCGAAAAAGATGCAACTGTTGCGCACACACTGCCCGATAACCGACTGACAGTCGTCGAATTCATCGCAGTCGAAGCAGGGGGTGCCGGCGAATTTTTCGCGGGGCGGGTGAAACAGATATTCATCCATCTCTTTGCCGTTCCATGCCTCTGCGATTGACTGGGTTCTCAGATCACCGATATAATCTTCGTATCTTTCCGGCATCTGTTCGCAGGCGACCACTTTACCGTTGGCGCATACGGTCATCATATCCCGGCCGGCGGTGCAGCGGGCTCTCTGCTTCCACCTTTTCTCGCGAACCTCCTGAGACAACGGTTCCACCTGGGGGGCGCCGTTTTGATACTGGATGGAATCGTTGGGAAACTCCTGGCGGAGTTTATCGAACTGCTTATCCAGCCACGTATAATCTTCAGGATGATTAAACAGTCTGTCGTCGTGATGGTAGCCGCTTTTGCAGTAGGTCGCCATAAGGATCTCTTCCAGTCCCATTGCCTTGAGGTCACGGTAATATTTCGGAATGGTAGCGATATTATAAGGGGTGATCACTGCTTTGGCACTCACTTTTTTTATGCCGGCTTTTTGTGAATTGCGGATTGATTCCATGGTTCGTTGACAAAACCCGGGCGATTGAGTCAGGAAATCGGCGATATCCGGAACAGTAGAATCGATACTGAATTGAATCTGGCAGACCGATTTGTGGCAGGCCAGCCGTTCGGCGGTTTCGGGTGATATGTATCCCTTGGTGGCTATGGAGATAGGGTGGAAGTCCAGTTCATCCATCACTTCCAGCAGATCGAATAGATGGGGATAGCATAAGATGTCTCCGCCCGAGACGTAAAAACCCATGAGTCCGTTGTCGTTGGCCTCGTACAAGAGTTCTCTAAGTCTTTCCCATGGCAGCATTTCCTTTTTGGTCATTTTCGGTTTATGCATATAGCAATACTGGCAATTAACCTGGCACTCGTTGGTTAAAAGCCAGAGAATGCCTGCCGGATAGGACAGTTTGAAATCCTTTGGCCGGTATTTATCGGGAGCCACGATATAATCGGTCGGTTCATAGGGCTTGATACGATTCAGTTCTCCCGGCGAAAGCTGCGCTTTCTTCGCCAGAACCGGACGCGGCATATTTAAAAGCGGCTCGACATGCCTTTCCATCAGCTTTCTGACCAGCTTTTCGGTATCTTTCATTGGATCTTTTGATGATTCCGCGACCATGGCGGAACTGAGATCCACAATTTCCTCGCATGTTCTTTCGCCGTTGAACATACTGAGGACAACGCCTTCTATCGGAGCCAGACGGGAAGTTACGACCGTAATAGGGTCGGGAAATCCCGCGGCAATATATTTACCATCATTCCGAAGAATGACTTCCGGGTGTACGGCATAGATATCCTGGTTATTATATTCCACAGCAACCGGTCTCCTTCCGTTCCACAACTCATGTTGATTTCGCAATCAGGCAACGGGACGCGAGACATATGCGTCCCGTTGCGTTCTCAAATGTCGCCCGGATGGGCAGTCTTGATACGCCAATGTTTGATTCTTGTTGTGATACTTGATCGCTTATTGGCGACGATCAACAACGCAACCAACCATACACTGCAGGGCACAGGTTCCGACGCACGAACTGCCGAAGCATGCTCCTGAATCGCATAGATTAATGCAACCCAGCCAGCACTGCTCTCTGCAAAAGAGTATGCAAAGTCCGCCCAAAGGCTCCTCGGATGATTCAGGCGTGGAAGCCTGATCGGTGGAGAAGATGAGGCCGCTTTCTCTGAGCGCTTGTTTGATTTGCTCACTCGCCATAGCAAACTCCATGAAAAAGGGTTAAGGTCCGTGTTTCTCCTGATGTGAGGAATTATCAGTTGATAAAACCATGCAGGACGGATGGCGGAGGTCCGCGAGGTTTATAAATAATATACGCCGTAAAAAGGACCGTGAAAATTTTGATCCCCCCCTCTCACAGGGCGATATTAATAAAATTGATAAATCGATACAATTTGACCTGATGCCTATATTGAAAAATAAAACTATCATTATTGAATGTCAACTCCTTTTTTATAAGAATGCCTATAATATATATATTATTTATGATATAAGATTATTCGATGCGGTTGCCGTACAGGAGATTTCAATAACAAAAAACTATATGGAAAGATGTACTGGGATTCCCTTCGGATTGCGGATCGATCTTATCCCGCTTTTATACAATGTTGAACTCAGCCAATCCTCTGCCGCTTATTATATGAAACCGGGCGGTTGGGATCTCGTAAGTTAGTATTAAACGATCAATTATATGTCGGGGAGTTATTATGTCACGAATCATTGCAGTGGGTGTTTTGGTTTTCTTTCTGGCGGCATCGGCGCTGGCCGATTATTCCACCACCAAAACGATGGAGCTTTCGACTGACGGTATCGATAAATTAAAAATCAATTGCGGAGCCGGATACCTGGAAGTTCAGGGGATCGAAGGGATGACCACCATCGAAGTCGAAGCCGAGATTATCATCGAGGGTGTGAAGAAGAAGAAAGCCGAAGAGTTTGTCGAAGAAAACATGGAACTGGAGCTTGAGAAACAGGGGAAATACGCGCGCCTTACCAGCCGGTTCGAGGATTCGAAATCGTTTTTTGGCAATATGTTTTCATCCGGATCGAGATTGATCAATCTTACGGTTAAAATCCCGAAAGGTATGTCGTTGAATATTGATGATGGGTCCGGTTCGATCTGGATTCAGAATATTGC
Source organism: Candidatus Zixiibacteriota bacterium (assembly GCA_030668485.1). Classification (GTDB taxonomy): domain Bacteria; phylum Zixibacteria; class MSB-5A5; order GN15; family JAAZOE01; genus DAOUTW01. Next base: position 25,166 of record DAOUTW010000032.1, on the reverse strand, counting down.
CGCCAATATCAATATCGATGACGGTTCGGGAGAGGTCGAGATTGAGGATATTGTCGGCGATATCGAAATCGACGATGGTTCCGGTCGGGTACGGGTAACCAATATCACCGGCGATGTCGAAATTGACGACGGTTCCGGCGAGATCAACGTTCGCAAGATCGACGGCAATGTTATTGTCAGCGACGGGTCGGGAGATATTTATGTCAGCGACGTTACTCAGGATGTGGAAGTGCTTGATGACGGTTCCGGTCGTTGCCGGATAAGGAATGTCGACGGGAAAGTTTATCAGCCTTAGAAGCTGCGACGATTATTCGCCGAAGACTTTTTTGAATTCCTCGGCGTCGGTTTCGCTGAAGATCACGAAATGGACTTCGGTGACTGCCCTGGCATCGGGTACGAACTCATCCAATGCCCGGTACATGGCGCGGGCACAGTCGGCGATGGACAGACCACCGACCCCGGTGCCGATAGCCGGGAAGGCGATTGATTTCAAACCTAATTTCTCAGCCAGATTCAGACTGCTGAGGGTACTCTGATAAACAAGTTCCTCGGAAGTGCGTAAATCCTGACCCATCCCGGCGGCATGGATAACATTGGTATGAGGTAAATCGCCTGCGGTGGTGGCTACCGCCTCGCCGACCTCGACCGGCCCTTGTGCCACCGCCTCGTCCTCGACAATCTGGCCCCCTTTACGTTTGATCGCACCGGCCACACCTGAACCCATCCAGAGATGGTTATTGGCGGCATTGACAATGGCGTCGGCATTGGCTTCGGTAATGTCACCTGAATATATTTTGACCTTCATATGATCCTCAATGATTTCTACCGCGCCGGCGGCATTCGAAAACGGATTGAAGCAGCGGGTCGGGTTTCAGTTTTTCGCCGAGATGTAATTTCCACAGGAGGCTGGCCACTATCAGTCCCTCAGTGCCGCCGAGTATCATCCCACCCAGAATATCGAGCGGGTAATGAACGCCCACGAAGATTCGCGACATACCCACAAGAAAAGCAAAACCGAGGAAATATAGCGAATATTTTTTGTAAAGGAGTCCGAAGAAAACCGCCTGGCCGAATAAATTGGCGGCATGCGACGATGGAAAAGAATAGCCGGAACCACATCCGACCAAAAGATGGACATCCATCGCTCTGCAGGGGCGCAGACGTTCGAAAGCCGGTTTGAGCCAGGCGCTGGAACTCTGATCGGTCAGCGCGACCACGATGGCTGAGAAGATTACTACCCAGATAAATCTCTTCCGCCCGAAAATCAGTAGAGAGAGAAGAGCGAGACCATAAATCACTCGAAGAAAATTATCATTGGTGATAAGCGGCATCAGGGCATCGGTAATCGGATTGGCCAAGGCGTTATTGATAAACAGGAAAACAGCCCGGTCGAGATTTAATAATGAATCAAGCATGGAAGGCTCGGTGATTATTCATAAATTTGATAGTTTGCCGCAAAGAGGGCACACCGAGACGCGCTCCCGGTTTACGGCATTTCAGGGCCGAGGCGGCTGAGGCAAATTTCATTCTTTTCGCCAGATCCCATTCTTTGATTATTCCGAAGAGATAGGCGCCATGATAAACATCGCCTGCCCCGGTAACATCGACCGCTTTGACTTTGTATGCCTTCTGGTGCATTTCATGTCCATCGGTATCGACACCAAAAGATCCAGCAGTTCCCGATGTCACGACAACTTCACTTATGCCAATCGACCGGAATGCCTTTGCCGCCTTTTTGACTGATCTGGTATTGGCATATTTGCGAGCATATTCTTCCGCGCAGATCAGATAATCGATATGAGGAAACAGATCATCCACCCGGTTGCGCACTGAACCGACATCGAGCATAACCTTTGCCCCGACTTTTTTCCCCCAGCGGGCCAGTTTATTATTGGCTTCGACATGACGGCCATCGATCAGGATCAGTTTCGGTTGGGGGAGGCGGCTCAATTTGATATCGGCCGGTTTGATAAACAAGCGCGGATGGCGATCGAGGACGATGGTACGGTCACCGTTTTTGATATCGATCCAGGCGGTGGCCAGGGCAGATGGGCAATTCATTCTGATCAGACACAGATCATGCCTGACGCCGAACCGGTCCAGCTCCCGGCAGGCGAAACGTCCCCAGTGGTCGTCACCGAACGTGGAAATCACCGCTGCCGTTCCTCCCAGAGAGGCAAAAGCACATGATGCGTTGGGCACCGGTCCGCCTCCGGCGACAAGACAACTTCCGGGGATGGCGTTGCCTTTTTGGCCGCGAGCCGGAAAGTCCTTGATTGACATAAATATATCAACCGGTGCGATGCCGAGCCCAAGGAGGTCAACCGTTTTTCGTGATTTCAATCTGTCCTCCGGTCAGCTCGATTAATTGTGCAGCGAATGTTTCGACTTGCGATTTTCTGATTTCCACCTCCAGGGTCACCAGATCGGCGAAGTCCTGCGATACGATCCGGTATTCACCACGGCTGATGATACGCATAATCTGATCGTATAGACTAAAAGGAACGGTAAAGCGCAAACTGTCGCAGATCAGGGTTTCAATGATCCGGGAGGCATCCAGCATTTCCGCCGTTGCCTGCGAATAGGCCCTGGTTAGTCCTCCGGTGCCAAGTTTGGTGCCGCCATAATAACGAACCACCACGACCAGAACCTTTTTCAGGTTTCGGCCGGTAATCACCTGATAAATCGGGCGTCCGGCCGTACCGGACGGTTCGCCATCATCGCTGTATTTGAATTTCTCCGCCTCCAGCCCGACGACATAGGCATAACAATGATGAGTGGCGGCATGTTCTTTTTTTCTGATTTTATCCAGGATCGCCAGCGCCGCTGTCTCGGTTTCAGCCGGATATCCCAAAGCGATAAATCGAGACCCCTTGATTTTTATCTCATGAATATTTTCGGTGTCAAGGGTAAGATAGCTGTCGGTTATCTGTTCAGCCACGAGCGACCTTTTTATACCAGTGATTTATAAACCATTTTGTAATCGTCGATGCCGGTCAGGGGGATTGCTCCACATTCGGCCAGTTTATCATAATGGTGATTATGCTTGCCGATGATGACAAAAAGCAGTTTTCCCAACTCATGGCAGCACTGAGCCGTGTCAATTGTCCCGACCGATTCGGGCGAGACCTCGCCCACGACAACGGCGTGCGATAACCCGACAATCAATCTGTTGCGCGACACCAAGCGGCCGTTACTAACCGGTGTATCGGGCAGATATTCGCTGATCAAACATCCTTTTTCGGCGATCTCAACGGCCAGAGCGGCATTTTCAGCCGGATGGATATGATTAAAACCGCACGGCAAGACAGCAAATGTGCGACCGCCTTCCTTGAGGGCGCCGGTGTGACCGGCCGTATCGATGCCGCGAGCCAGGCCTCCGACAATGCCTATTCCTTCCCTTGTTAAATGACGTGCGAGATCAATGGCGTCGCCGATTCCGTCGGCGGAAATATTCTGTGAGCCAATGACGGCGACACGTTTAAGACTGAATTCAGGAAGTTTCCCTCGATAAAAGAGGAGCATGGGTGGGTCATTGAGTTCTTGAAGCGTCTCCGGAAATTCGGTGTCCAAGCACGAAATGACGCTCGTATCGCCGGCTTCGAGATTATCGATAATTTCCTGGGCCTTATCGAGATTCTTATGGGCGTCGGCGATTGCCTGGGAACGTTTGGGGCCGATCCCCGGAAATTCCAGAAACTCCTGCTCTTCGGCCATATGGATCTCGCTGACCGTTTGGTACACGGCCAAGAGGATATTAAAAGTTCGGGGGCCGACCTGACCGGTCAATTTGAGGGCCAGAATCTGTGCCGTGAGGGAATATGAACCGGGATTTATCATATTGCCAATCTACAACCTCTCTCACCAAATGACAACAGGCATTTGCCTGTTTTTCAATTCAAATCTATCTGACTACCGGTGTTCGATGATAATCGTATCAAGTTCTTTTGCCTGTTGCCAGAAAGCAACTTTTTTGTATATTTAGGCTATGCGAAAAATATCAAGATTACTAATTATCGTTTTTTGTCTGCTGCCCATGACGGCATGCGACACCGAGATGTCATCCGATCAGAGGCTGTCTAAATTGCGGACACTGGTGGATGACGGGAAATTTGACGATGCTCTCAAAGAAGTGCAGATTTTGAAGCCACAGATTTCGACCGACTCGATCTATCTCAGGCTGGCCGGCAAAACCTATCTGGCCTTGAAGCAGATCGACAGCGCCCATGTCTGTTTCAAGCAATATACGGCTCTCTACCCGACCCGGCTCGAGGGGTATAGATACCTGTATGAGACCGGCGGCATGTTGGAAGATTATGATGCTCAGATCTGGGCCGTCAGTCAACTCGGTTATCTGGAAAACGACAAGAGGAAGTACCATTATGATATTGCCCGGCTCAATTTTCTTCGGGGAGAATATGGGCAAGCGATGAAAACCTGCAATATGATCCTCGAGTACAATCCGGATGACCCGGGAACTCTTTTCATTCTCGCCAATTCGCTGGCAACCGCCGGTCAGGTCGACAGCGCCATTGTTATTATGGAAAGACTGAACCGGCAGTCGCCTGACAAAGTGGAGGTCCTGTCCAACCTGGCATCATTCCTGGTTGACAAGAGAGACTTCGAACAGGCAGCGGCGCATTTTGGCCGAATTACAACCCTCTATCCCGACTATATGCCGGGGTGGCTCGGGTTGGGCAACGTGTTACTAACCAAGGGTGATACGGCGGCCGCCAGAGAGGCCTATTGGCAGGTATATACGCGGGATTCAACCTTTCTTGATGTCGATTCGATTCTGCGGGAAATCGACCCGATGAGAATCAGGTAAAAATTATTTCTCAATGAAAAAGACCCCGGCGCACGGAGTGATGGTGCACCGGGGTCTTCTGTTCAAGGTAATTTCTGCAGCTTTTGGTCAGTCGTCGCGGCCTCCGGTGTCGAGGCATCCGCCGACACACCAGCGGCCTTCAAAACGGCCGGTCCGGCTACAGGGCATTTTCCAGTAGCGACCGCCCAAAAGGCCGATTGGTTCGCGTTCCGAATTAAAAATCCTGCCCTCGAATAATCCGGCCCATTGAGGACAATGCATTCCGAGGCAGACACCGTGTTCTTCCCAAGTACCTTTGACAAAGCCCTGGAAACGGCCGGAACGATCGATCCATTTGCCGACAAAGATGTTATTGCCAGTCGAATCGACCCCCCATTCGCCTTTGATAGCTCCCATCGGGACTCCACCGGCGGAGGTCCAGCGGCCATAGAAGATTCCCTGCCCGGTATCGTCTTTGGTCCAGACACCGCGCAGGTGGCCTCGCGTATGAAGGTTCGGTCGGGGTTCAAAACGAGCGGCCTGGAGCAATACGGCGTTGCCGTAGCTGAGATTTATCAAAGTATCCAGGTCTTCGAGTTGATCCATAGTGAACGTAATGCCGAATCTCCCTGCCTTAAAGCTCACCGTCACGACCTCATCGGTCACCGACGGCGGGATGAAGAGCTTGGTGGCGATGCCATCGAGGCAGCAAGAGGTTTTCGATACCCAGCGCAGTTCTTCGGGGACATAATAGCCTTCATCGTTCCAGCGGGGGAGAAGATAATCCTGGCCCGGTTCAAACCTGATCAGGTGAGTGACAACGATAGCTCCCCGGGAGATAGTCAATGTCCCCGACCAGTCGGTCAGGTCGGTGACAGCGGTATCGCGAGGCAGGTTGCCCCAGAGCATCCGGAAATGGAAAATATCGGGGCGAGTTTGATTTTCAACACTGTCAACAACCGGCGATAATGCGACCGGATCGTCATATTCCTCTTCCTCGGTTTCGGCCAGAAGGTCGGCCAAATCCGGATTGTTGAAATCGGGCGAGGTTTCGTCGGTCGCCTCGTAATTGCCGAAGTCTTCCAGATCGGCAGTATTGGTGTGGGCGGGATCGGTTGAAGAGGTGCAGCCTCCCATAACCAGACCAAGCCCAGCCAACAATACGATCATCAGGTAAAGTTTTTTCATGATTGGTGGCTCCTGTTACAAAAGGGTTTGATACTACCTGCTAAGGAATAGAATATCAAACCGCATGCCAAACGGGCAAAGGCCCGCTTTCTGATAGGATACAATAAGTTATGGGAGAAGAGAAGATATGGCAAGGAATAAATCCGTACCTTTGGGTACATATTGCTCAGAGTGTGAACCGTAGGGGGCAAATATCTGTGATTGCGGGCCGTACTATCTGCTACGAAAAGCCGACGGGCGTTCGTATCGGTTATAGCATAACAGCTTTCACTCGTTGGCTTACGTTTGGGCTACCGAGTAATATAATAATTTGTTTAGAAGGAGTTTATCTGTCATGAACGCATTTGAGTATGCCATGCAAATGGAAATCGATGGCAAAAAATATTATGAAGAACAGGCGACTGCCATGGGCGATTCGGTTCTGAAGAAGATTTATGATGAGTTGGCCAATGACGAGCAGCGCCATTATGATATTTTTAAGGCACTGTTGGAAGGTAAAGCCGGCGACTGGGAAGCCGGATTCAATACTACCGTGTTGGACACAACCAAAAATATATTTCAGGAGTTAAAAGCAAAGGGTGAGAATATTGGAGAGTTCTCCGCCGATGTGAAGATTGCCTGGGAAAAAGCCCGTGATATTGAGGACAAGGCGGAGAAGTTTTATCGCGAACAAGCTGACAAAGCCGAGAAGGCTGATGAAAAGGAGATGTGGCTGAAGATTTCCTCCGAGGAGCACAAGCATTGGGTGGCGCTTGACAATGTCATCAATTTTATCAGCCATCCGAATCAGTGGCTGGAAGATGCGGAATGGTCGCGGATGGGTGAGTAAGATTTAGTACGAAACATACTATTTAAGACCCCGCCCAATAATGAATTGGGCGGGTTGGTAATATCACATCTCAGGTCATTCTATTTATAGAATGGCAGACCGCAGGCAGCCACCCATTCTTCACAAGTTACCGGTGGTGGGCCTCCTTTGAATATCCAGTTTATTAAGTATACGGCATCCCCTACATTGCAGGAACAATCGCCATTGGGGTCGCCGCTGCAGCTTGCATATGGGGTGGGTGCCGGGCCGCCTTTAAAGACATAATTCTGTATATAGACAACATCACCGACATTAATCAAGCTGTCGCCATTTGCATCGCCGGGTCTGCAGTCGCAGGGACCTCCAAAGTCTACCCAAAAGCCATGGTGTAGTACATACGATTCCGAAGATCCGGTCTCCACCGCTGTTTGCCCAATGGTGCTGCCGAGCGCATAACTGTCGGAACTGCCATTGGCGGTTCCGCCGGCGGAAATTACCTGCCAGTTGATTTGTTCGTCGAACATCACCTCTGAGACCGAAGGCTCGACCTGTGATTTGGGTTTCTTGTTCGGAGTGACAATTGCCGAATTTCCATAGGTAGACGATAGTGTTGTGTCGTCTGCCCATATGATTGTTGCGGATAATACCATTAATGAGGTTATTACCGACATCATTAATATAAATATTTTCTTTGTCATCCTAAATCTCCCTAAAGTTAGAATATGTATGAATAATTGCATGTCATAACCATCATTAATGAAATTCCAAGCATCCATTCTCATTCAGCTTCAGAGTTCCTTCATATATGCGGACTCCTGTATGTTCCTCTCCTTTGGTGAATAGTACAGAGTTATTTGCGTTTGATCCCTCAAATCGTATGGAACCACCTTGTGTGCTTGTGCACGTCACCACGATATTGGGCAGGAACTGATGGTACTGGCCGGCTGCAAAAGTGGCACTATCACCTATTGCATCCTGATCAAAATAGCGATAGATAAATGGCTGTAGAGAATACACTCCCGATAAGGTCGGTCCCAAGGACAGGGCGGGATAGATGTTTTCCAGCATATACTCATCGCTTGGATTACCTGCATATAGGGCATCCAATGTATACCAGGCATTATGGCTTTCAGCCCAACCATAATTCATATGGTATTGTCGTACTGGAGTGCTTCCGATTTCTTGCCAACCATCGCTCACTATGGAATGACCGGGAATCCTATATTGAATCGGCCGGTTCAGATTGAACTGGGTTTTCATGCGATTGAACCACTCCACTGCAGTATAATCGGGTCGATTTCTTCTGGAACATGTACTGGAATAGCGGTAGTGATTTTCGAATACGCCCTCCATGAGGTGAGTATAGGTCCCGGACCCAGCACAGCTATACACCATACTTACTGCGATTCCAACCTCGTGGTTAAGTTCGGCCACTGCGTCCACATCACCCTGTGGCCACGTACAACCCAAAAAAGAGTCGGGCATATTCGGCCAATCATAGCTGTTATTATATGGGCTGCCCTCTCCATATGGCGGCCATTTCCAGTAGTTCATGATCTGAGCGCCTGCGGTTGCCACGCAGCCGACTGGCGCGTTTGTATTGTAATAGCAGGGTGGCCAGCTGCAGCCCATATCCGGGCATTGGTCGTTGTATGGCGGCCCCTGGTGCCAGGATGAAGAAAGCAAGATTTCGCTCTCCTGGTAGTTTATTTTTAAATTACCGGATGCGAGATTCTCCTTGAAAGCATCAACATTGCCTGCAAGTTCCCTCCAAGCTTGGATATAGTTGATTTCGAGGATACTATCGAGGTCTTCAAATCGGACTGCTTTAATTGGCCCAATGCGTTGTTCGATGGCGTCCAGGATTCGCTCCATTCCGCCTTTGATAAGATCTGTCATACCTTCAGTAGATTCGGGATCGAGATCGCAGAATGCCGAGTAGGCCTTTACCGGGGCCAACTCCTTAAGCAAGGAAATCGTGATGTAGCCTCTGGGTTTCACTTTGCAGAAATACCCAATGACTCTATCCTCACGCTTGAATTCCTCGATTGTCTCTACTTGTGCACTTTCATATTTACCCCAGGAACCTTCAATATGGATGACTACAGTAATCCAGTTGTTCGCTGTCGTTAATGCTTCTTCCTCAGTCACCAATTCACCCCGAGCCACAGATGTTAATCCTATGATAGCCAAGGAGATAATCAGGATTGCAATGATTAGGTCTTTCATGATCAATACCTCCCATTTACTGTAAGGTTACAAGCACCAATATCTGTCCCTTTTGGCCCTTTTCGAGCCGTTGCATGGCTTTTCCCAAGATTGCGCCACGGGCGCGCGTATAGTCTGACGCTTTCATAGCATAGCCAGGCGATGTCGAACTGGTAAGCAAATCACCAGGTTCAACACCTTCGGTTGTCGCGTCTACATTACAATAAACACGGCCGGCCAATGCTACATCAAAATCAAAACTGCCGGCACCTAAACGAACGCCTGATCCTAAACCTCGAGCCCCTGCTACAATTCCGGCCACCCTACAATCGTATGGCATATTAGTCAAGGCCAGTTTTCCAGGATTATTGGGATCGATTACCAATACCGCCCCTGCACTGATTGCCTCCAAATTGGAAACATTAAAACCTTCGGCATAATCTAATCCTTCACCAAGTTCAATAACCGGATCACCAGTACTTTCACTCAGTATCAATATATTTCCCCGGACAGTCAATTTCTCTGTAGGTGTATCTGTCCCAATGCCGACATTATCAGAATTCGTATTTAATCTTATTACTGTACCATCATCGGTCCAGCCGGAACTTCCACCGCCAGAATTATCGGTCCAGGTGAGCAGTCCATTTCCATCCGTTGCCATAATTTGATTCGCCATTCCATCATTTGCAGGAAGCTCATAACCGTCAAGTTCATTTCCGAAGCGGATATGAGGCATATCCACCATAAACGTGGAATCCTGGGTCAGTTTGCTGCCGATTCCGAAGAGATATGAATATGCGGCCGTTTCGGTTATCGTATCCGCATAGCCTCCGGGGATTACTGCATAGTCGCCCTCGACAAGATTTCCCTTACCTCCGCCAATAAAACTATTCGCGCCGCCCGCGATGTTTTTCAGTCCGCCGACAATTGCCGACCAATTGCCAAGTGCAGAGTTGGAATCGGCGTCTTCAAAGCCGCCGCCACCGCTGACAACCGAGTATGCTCCATGAGCCTTATTATTTGCCCCGCCGCCGACTGTGCAATAAAAACCAGCAGTGTTTTGAAATCCACCTCCAACAGCACTTGCTGAGCTAGTGGCTTCATTAAGCCAACCACCGGATACCGTACTTTTACCGCCCAATGCTACATTATAATAACCTCCTCCTACAACAGCTCTGTCGCCGGTTGCAGAATTATAATAGCCCCCGGCGACCGTCGTATACCAGGCACTCGCAACATTGGCTGCGCCCCCGCCAATTGTCGCACATCTTAATTCAGCGACGTCGCTTCTTCCAGTGACGCAAGATATACCAAGATTAACCATCGTATGCGTACTGTCACCATACATGATATTCCCGGCATTACCGCGCGCGAGACCCCAGTTGTTGTTGGTATAGAGCACGGAATCAATGACTGTCCAGTTGCCGCCGGAACCGCCATTGCAGGCAAACGCATAATCGGCCGTATCCGCCCGCAAGGCATGATATGCGTACGGCACTGAAACCAGCTTGCTGCGTGGAATAATTATTTCATCACCGACTCTGATTTCCAGCCAACAAGCTGTGTCAGAGGAAAAAAGATCAGATGGCAATGAAGTAATGACCCCCAATTGATGACCGAATAATCCATTGGCAACATCAATTGACGCAAATTCCGCCCATAATGAATCACCCGCCTCGCTTGCATTATAGATAATGAAATTTATTGGGTAAGGACCATCGGCGACCGGATTGCCATCGGGCTGGGTTAACCGCCCCTGATAATTGATTACCTGCGGGACTTCAGCGAGAAGACCCGATGTCAGTATCATACAAATGACAAATGCATAAACTGTTGAAAGGACTTTATGTAACATTATCCTTCTCCTTGCTTGAAAATGTTTAGTGACTTTAGAAATACTGAGATATTTCCTTATTTCTGATGCGTAAGACATATTGCGAATTACCGCATGTTTCATTTTATGGCTTGCGCGATTTTCCATTATTTTCCCATATATTCATGGGACTATCATTCAACTCACCTTACATGCGGTCATAAGCATAACATCTTTCGTCGGCCTTCCGGTTCGTGGTGCGATGTCAGACATATTTATAAAACCTCGGTGCCGCGGTTGAGTCCGCAGCATCGACGAGCAGAAGGCGAACTATGCTATCACCTCCTTCGAATACGCTATCGGTTGAGATCGGTGCCGACCAGGTCAATGTGAATTATTGTGTGAAGCCCTGATGAGATGTAATTAGCCCTGGATGCCGATCATTTAATAGGAATGACTCTTACTACAAAATCCTTTTCATGAAAAACCTCCGCCTTCCCTGCGAAGTAGGTGTGTATTTAATATGTCGACGTAACTATGATGCGTGCTGTATAACTGATAATGTTAATATAATCACCGCAGGGGATTATGCAAGTATTATTTTCATGTATGTTGTTTTTTCCCTATCATGCGTATTTATAAGTATCCCGCATAAGTATTTTATGTATAACACCACTCTTAGTGATGCTGTAATGCATGCAGTAAACTAAACGCGATCAGGAAGGGGTTCCTGACCGCGCGCAGCAATTATACGCCTCGGGCAGACGGGACGTCTGCAGCGCACCTACCGGTGGATCACTATTTTATTATAACCAGTTTGCCCAATTGCTCGCCCATCTCCGACCGCACCGACCATATGTATATACCGGTTGTAATTGCCTGAGTGTTTCGCGATATGATGTTCCATTCCGCATGCTGTGATGCCGGGCCGCCCTCGGGATAGTAATGCTTGATTTCGCGTATCAGGTCGCCATCAACGGTAAAAATGCGAATCGTGCATATGCGTGGGAGGTTGGCGAAATGAATTCGCCGCGCCCATTGCGCGGATCGGGAGCGGTCGCGGTTTTCATAACCGGCGCGCGCGTAGCGATCGCTGATACGATACGGGTTGGGATACACGACTACATTCAGCCCCTTGTGTTCGACCGTATCCGTTCCCGGCAGAGCATACTCCTCGACGGCATTGATCAGCGGAGAACTTTCCAAAATATGAAGCGACCGGTGAAACGATCCTCTGTTGAAAGCGGTCACGGCAAAGTAATAAGGCACCGACGGCTGTAGATTGTCGAAGGTGTATTCGTATTCATAATAGCGCAAATTTCCCTCTACCGTAACATCCGCATTATCGTCACGAGATGCATTGGGATAGATTTTATGAATGCCGAGGGGGTTGGACAGGTCCGATTGGTTCCAGTCCTGCGGCTTAAAATACAATATGTCACCGGTGTGAGGATCGAGGAAATAATTGAACTGATCATAGTACTCATCGGGATCAAATCCGGAGCCATACAGTTTCTGAAGACTGTCGCGAGTGATACCCAGGCTAACACCTTTCCATGTATGATCGACGGAATTGTATCGCAAAACCATGAAGTCGTCGAGATCGTATGACGCCACCAACACAAAGTCGCTCAGGCGATCGTCCCGCGCCATATAGACTCGGTAGCCCTCAAAGCCCGGCTCCTGCGTCAAAAAATCTATATACTCTTCGCTGTCTTTGCCATTCCACCGCAGGGTGACTTTTCCGGTTTGGGAAATGGTTCGCACTACCGGCGATGGGGGCGGCGCTGCGGGGCGGAAATCAGGGACGCCGTCACCTTTGTAATATTCTTTGGCGCAGCAACCCACCAGACTGTCGGGAAGTTCTATCGATTCATCCAGACAAAAGCTGCTGCCGTCGCAATTGCAGCGCCACATAAAACGTCCGGCGAAACCGTCTCCGTCGGTGTCGTATCCGGGATTGTCGAAAATGAAATCGGTCCAGATAGAATTATTTACCAGGTCCGAGAAGTCGAGTTCATCGTAGTACGCCGACGGGTTTTGGGGGTTGAAGTAATTTGCGAAATCGTTGGGACGGATATGAAAATTATCCCCCACCACATAAGCCAGTGTTATTGGCAGCGTGTCGCCGGGCTGGAGATCGAACGGGCCGATGGATAGAAGATAATATACCATGCGACCATCGGCGATATCGAATGCCTGTGTGTGTCCCGGTGGTGGTAAAAATCCGTCGGCGACATGATTGACGGCAGTGAACATCTGGTCATAATCTATCGACGGATGGGAAAGAACATAGTACCTTGTTCGATCTCCATAGGGACCGGCCAAATCACGCGGGAAATGCACAAAAGGATCGGTACGGCGCGGTCCGAAACTGAGTGAAGGATCATTGGACGTGTACCACCAATTGTAATTGAGGGTCAGGCTGTCGCCCGGTTCGGGCCGCAGAACGCGGATGCCGCCAATATCGCGTGGGGAGGCGAAATTCCATTGGCTGGCTTCATCCGGGTCGCCGTCATTGTCGGCGGTCCAGGCAAGACGAAGCGTGTCGACTTCGTGACAGGAACCGGATGTCGGTGCGGACTCAAGAAATCCGTTGATGTCGTCATAGCGACCCAATATCACATTCGATAAATGATAAACGCCGCCTCGAGCCGCAAAGCCAATATACATTTCCGAAATCACGATCGTATCGAGGTTAGTGATTTGAAAATCAATTAAAATAGAACGGGCCGCATAGTCGTAACTCCAGGCATAACTCGATTGTCGAACCCCGACCATGAGAGGAATGTGAGGGCGATTATCATAGGGGTCTTCGCGCGCTATGCCAACGGTATCCGTATACTCGCAAATAAAATCCTGTTCCGAAACAGCATTTTTATCGTATTTGTCATGCGATCTGAGAGATGAGCGTACGATGATTGCGCCGGCTTCACCGTACCCGGGAAAGAATTCGGGATTCAGGTATGCCATCGGTCCCCATGCCGCGGAGACAAGAGTATCATCTGCCTTAATGCCTCCGACCCACAATGCGATTTCATTCAGATAATATAATTCAGAGTTTATTGGGTATTCGACGCCTGGAAAATCTTTGATTCCGATGGCCCAATCATCGTTACCGAGTTGTCCCCAATTGGTCATGGTCATGGCGAAGGCACCGACATTATGAACCAGTTGCTGCATATTGGGTAATTCGATGGTTGTATTGACCGCCTTTTTTACCGGAAGTTCTTTTGGAATTGCCGGAGTCAATAGTAATAGACATATGCCTACAATTATAACTGCGATTGGAAACCACAGAGACGAAATGTCCGAATATCTATAATGTATTTTCATTATGCCACCAGCCCTATTCCGATTTAATATAATGTAATTATCTCCCCACGCAATTAGTATTATATGACAAACCGTTTCGGTTTTGCAGGGTCGGGAGTTTTTGCCTGACGCCATATTTTTGCGCCACGAAAAAACGCGGTCAGGAGGGTTCCTGACCGCGCGTAGCAATTATTCGCCTCGGGCAGACGGGGACGTCTGCCGCGCACAGTGATAAGCTATTCCCCGTTGATTTTTTTCTCCAGCAGGTCGGGGATTTCGGCGATTTTGTGACGGGATTGCTCCATGCTGTCACGGTCGCGAAGTGTGACCGTATCATCCTCGAGTGTTTGGCCATCGACCGTGAAGCAATATGGTGTGCCGATCTCATCCATGCGTCGGTAACGCCGACCGACTGCGCCGCCTGCATCATAGAAGACCTTGAATCGTTTGCGAAGGTCATCATATAACTTCTGTGCGACTTCCGGCATGCCCTGTTTCTTCACCAGCGGCAGAATGGCCGCTTTGAAGGGAGCGACACGCGGATGGAGGCGGAGAGTGACACGGGGTTCGCCCTTGACTTCCTCTTCATGATAAGCGTCGATCAGGCAGGTCAGCATAGTCCGGTCGCATCCGGCCGAAGTTTCGATGATATACGGGATATATTTTTCTTTGGTCTGTTCATCCCAGTAACGGAGATCTTTGCCTGACGCTTCTTTGTGGCGAGTCAGGTCGAAGTCGGTGCGGTTGTGGACCCCTTCGAGTTCTTTCCAGCCGAAGGAAAATTCGTATTCAATATCGAAGGCGGCCTTGGCATAATGAGCCAGGTCATTGGGGCCGTGTTCATGCCAGCGCAGTTTTTCCTTTGTGATACCGAGGTCGAGGTAATATTGCCACCGTTTTTCTTTCCAGTATTCGAACCATTTTTCATCCTCTGACGGGTGGACGAAAAACTGCATTTCCATTTGCTCGAACTCGCGGGTGCGGAAAATGAAATTCCCCGGCGTGATTTCGTTGCGGAAAGCCTTTCCGATCTGAGCTATCCCAAAGGGAACTTTCTGGCGCGACGGGCCCTGGACGTTGAGGAAATTGACATAGATACCCTGGGCCGTTTCGGGGCGGAGGTAGACGACATTGGCATCCTCCTCGACGGGGCCCATAAAAGTTTTGAACATCAGGTTGAACTGGCGCGGGTCGGTTAATTCGCCGCCACAATTGGGGCAGGATTCGGTGCTGATGTCGTCGGCTTTGAAGCGGGATTTACATTTTTTGCAATCGACCAGCGGATCGGTGAATTCTTCAACGTGGCCGGAAGTGTGCCATACCTTGGGGTGCATCAGAATGGCGGCATCGAGGCCTTCGATATCGTCACGTTTGTGGACCATTTCCCGCCACCAGAAATCTTTGATATTCCGTTTCAGTTCCGCGCCGAGCGGGCCGTAATCCCAGCAGGCGTTGATGCCGCCGTAGATTTCGGATGAGGGGAAGACATATCCGCGCCGCTTGCACAGCGACACCAGTTTGTCCATTTTTTCATCTTTGAATTGCTTCTTCTTGGCCACTTATCCTCCGTAGGTTTTAACCGCTCGTACCAGTTTGTCCAAAAAGTCAAACGACTTTAGATGCCGAATGGTTCCGGCATGATATTTCAAAAGGGCGGTCAGCATATCGACCGCCTCGTTTAATTCCTTAAGGCTGATCGCCTTCTGCGATGCTTCCTCCAACGAGGATGTCATCAATTCACTCAGTTTGCCATGCAATTGCGGCGACAAACCGACCATCTGGTTCTGACCGGCCATCGACCGGCGGCAGTTTTCGCAAATTATGCCGCCTCGCTCGATGCTGAATAATATCGGCGCCGTCTGTTGTTTGCTATTATCGGCGGCTTCGGCGATTTCCTTGCCGCAGCCGACACAACCGACCAGGTTGGGCCGAAATCCCAGAAGCGAAATAAGCCGCAATATATAACCGGCGAACAAGCCCGGCAACCGCTTTTTATCGAGGCTGTTGGTCATTCGCAGAAATGAAAGGGTAATTTGGTAGCAGAGCGGCTGGGGATCAAGAGCGGTCAGGAGATTATTGAGTAGTTCGATCGCTCCGGAGGCAAACGTCAATCGGCCGAGTTGGCCGTCCTTCTCGAACATGAACACCTCGACCGGCTCGACATCGGAAAGGTAGCCGCTCTCGCTTCCCTCGCGCAGGTAGCAGTTGATTTCCAACCGAGCAAAGCGCAAGGGGCGGCCTCTTTTGCCGTTGAGTTGGCGCGAGCCTTTGACAATGAGAACCAATTTTCCCCGGTCGGGGGTGAAAACGGTCAATGTTTGCGACGATTCCGACCAGTCGGCGGTCGAGAGAATAATTCCTTCGGTTTTATGGATTGCCATGTTACCGCGACGGGAATTTCAGGTGATAGATTGTCTCCTGCGGCCGTGAGAAACCATATCTGGTGCGGGCCAGCCATTCGACAAAATGGGGATCGTTCTTGAGGCGGCGGAGGCTGTACGAATAATCGGCAGCTTCCGCAACAAGTGCCTGGTATTCGGCCTTTAATTCTTCGTGCTGATTGGTGAGACGGTGGATGCGGACCAACCCGTAATCTCCGGCACAGAACAAGTAGATCAGGTAAAGCACGGCAAAACCGATACCGAGCCGGACGGTTTTGCGCTTGAACCCGTGCTCATATTCGACCAGCCGGCTGATTAACTGCCGGGTGACCTTTTTTCTCAGATCGGCTGCCGCCATCACTCACCTATTTAATATTAAAAAACACATCCCGGCCGCGATACTCGGCCATATCATCAAGCAGCTCTTCGATTCGGAGCAACTGATTATACTTGGCAATCCGGTCGCTACGGCATAGCGAGCCGGTTTTTATCTGCCCGGCGCCGGTGGCAACAACGACGTCGGCAATGGTGGCATCTTCAGTTTCTCCGGAACGATGAGAAACGACCGATGTGAACGAGGCCTTTTTGGCCATTTCGATAGTATCGAGAGTTTCGGTCAGGGTTCCGATCTGGTTCAATTTAATCAAAATAGAATTGGCGCTTTTCTCGGCAATACCGCGAGCCAGCCGTTTGGGATTGGTCACAAAAATATCGTCGCCGACGATCTGAATTTTGGAACCGAGTTTTTCGGTCATCAATTTCCAGCCGTCCCAGTCGTCTTCGGCCAGGCCGTCCTCGATTGAAATAATCGGGTGTTTGGCGACCAGTTCGGCATAGTAATCGATCATTTCGGCTGAGGTCAGTTCGCGATTTTCCGAGCCCAGGATATATTTTTTCTTCTTCTCATCGTAAAATTCGGTCGAGGCCGGATCGAGAGCGAACAGAATGTCCTCGCCCAGCTTATATCCCGATTTATCCACCGCCAGAGATATAATATCAAGCGCTTCGGCATTCGATTTCAGGTCGGGGGCAAAACCGCCCTCATCGCCGACACTGGTATTGAAGCCTTTGGATTTCAGGACTTTTTTAAGGCTACCGAAAACCTCGGCACCCATTCTTAGAGCCTCGGCGAAGGTCGGCGCGCCGACCGGCATGATCATAAATTCCTGCAAATCGACATTATTGTCGGCATGCTTGCCGCCATTTAGAATATTCATCATCGGCACGGGTAAAAGCGTACAATTTGCTCCCCCTATATATTCGTGGAGGAATCGGCCGCAGGACAGGGCGCAGGCTTTGGCAGTGGCCAGCGAGACACCTAAAATGGCGTTGGCGCCGAGTTTCGATTTGGATTCGGTGCCATCGAGGTTGATCAGAAA
The DNA here is from genome assembly GCA_030668485.1 of Candidatus Zixiibacteriota bacterium. Lineage (GTDB taxonomy): Bacteria > Zixibacteria > MSB-5A5 > GN15 > JAAZOE01 > DAOUTW01. The sequence goes on along the minus strand of DAOUTW010000032.1, from coordinate 7,267 downwards.
ATTGTCGAGCCGGACCTGATCGAAGGGGTCAAGTTCCGCCTCCAGCAGGGCGGGGCCGATAACGGAATTGACATTGTTTACCGCCTGGCTGACACCTTTGCCAAAGTATTTGGACTCATCACCGTCACGCAGCTCTACCGCCTCATGGGCTCCGGTCGATGCTCCCGACGGTACCGCGGCGCGGCCGAGGTTGCCGTCATCCAGCATGACATCGACTTCCACTGTGGGAGTGCCGCGGGAATCAAGAATTTGGCGGGCTGCTATATACATAAAGTCTGACATATTTCCTCCATTTCCGTGACACAAGTGGTCAGAAATTAGGAATGAAAAGTAGCGGGTTGAATTGTCAAGGGCAAGTCTAAAATCGCCCCGCCGTAATTCAAAATTGACATAAAAAATTCAAATTCATATAATGTAAGCGATGATCAAACAAATTGCCAAATTATCTCTGCTGGGCTTGATAATCAGCCTGAGCAGTATTGCCGGGGCAAACACCCTCGACGATAAAATCCGCGCCGCCGGGTCGGATATAAAAGTCTTCTGCCCCGCCACCGATGCCAAGCATATACAGTGGTCGGTGCTTTTGTATTTGAACCAGATTTATGGCGCCGAAATCTATGTCGCTCTGTTCCAGCCATCGCCGAACCTGATCTGCCGGATCGAGACAAGCGATGACGGGCAGTTCCATCTGGCCCGAATCGGAATGGGGGGAGCCGACGAGCAGGAATTATTAATTGATTCGATGATCGCCTGTGTCTTCGGCGCAGGATTTCCCGATCTGGCCCTGTTTGAGGCCTCGTCGCCGGATGACTCAGCCTGGCTATCGTGGCTGGTGAAGGAAGTGCAGAAGGGATCGCGAACAGATACGACCGCCCTGTCATCATTGGAAGAGATATATATCCGTGGGGAAAATGGCGAGAGTAGGGCGGTGCTTTTCAATGACGCCGAGCTGTACCAACTATATTATGCCGAAGCTGAGGCTCTTTCGAAGAAATTTGCGCCCAATGGGCCATTAAATTACAAGCCGGAAAGAATTCGCCGGTACTACCGCATCGATTCGCCGTCAGGCGCAAATGTTGCCGGGGGAAATTATTTATCCGGAGCCGAACTTGATCCGTTCCGCTTGCCCGGAATTCTTGATGAGCGCATGGATGAAAGCCCGGAGAAAAAGAACGTCATGCGGCGACTGGAAAGTTACCGGTCGGCGGTTGGCGATGCCGCTCACCCCTGGCTGTCGCGGGCGGAGAAACTTAAATCGCTGATAACCGCTTATGCCGATATTTCGAGATTGGTCGAGATGGTGCGGTCGGAAAGCAGTCAGTTGGCCCAATCCGGAGCCGGCAGACAGTTGAAATCTTTCAAAGAGAAAGTGTTTCACGCTATCGATGAAGCGGTCGGAATATCGTGGAAGGGTGATTTTGAAATAAGGCAAACACCATTCGGCCGGGTCGGAAAACTCAGCCTTGATGTCGAATTGACCGGTCCTCGCGAAGTCGAACTATCGTTATTTACATATAAAGCATCCGGTGGAGTGACGGTTGTCGTCGATTCAATTTCAAAAACCATTCAGCCGCATCAGCGGTTCTACCGTGAATATCCGGTCAATCCCGACCTGATCGACTTTACCGAAATATCTGAAGATTCACTGCTGTTTTCAATTGATGCGATAGTCGATGGCCTGACCTTGAATCTTTCCATTCCTTTCTCAGGATACACCGACGAGGATGTGGCTCTCCGTTTTCTGCCCGGTTACACTTTTCTGGAACCGTTTACCGCGGATCAGTATACCGCTCTGGCGCAGCCGTTCGACTGGCAGCTCTTGATCACCAAACCATATGCCAGCGAACTCGATGGACAGATCAAGATAGAAAATCCCGAAGGAGTTGTAGTCGGGACCTTTGATGAGAACGTCCGGATGCCCGAGGGAATCACCTCCCGGTATTTCGATATTCATTTTGCCGCAGGGCGATCTATCGGTTTTGATCTTCGCACGATAAAGGCCTCTCTTGAAGTCGGCGGACAGACAGTCGCCGAGACATCATCCGATGTTCGTGTAATTCGTTGCGATGTGCCCGAAACCAGGGATGTCGCCTTCGTACCCGATCAGGATGGCCGACTTGAGGATTTTCTGAGGGTTGCCCGGGTATCGTTTCAACCATTTACTACTCGTAGCCTGATTCGTGCCGAACTGGCTGCTTACGACCTGCTGATAATCGGCGCCGAGGCGAGTGAATATTATAGTGTATTGCGAAGCGTCAACGATCGCCTGCATGAATTTGTCCGCAACGGCGGCGATATTTTAATATTGGGGCAATCGTTTGGCTGGCCCCATGATATTTTTGAAGCTCCCATGTATACTTCGAGGACGGCCGCCTCCACCCCCGGTCGTGTAGTCGCTAACAGCCACCCGGTTCTCAATCAACCTTTTGTCATTAAACCTACCCGGCTACTGCAGGGTCCGGCCTTGGTCGGCGCCTATCCGGCAATCATAAACGGGGGCGTTGAAATCGTTTCCGCCGGGGAACATAGCAGCTATTTGAAGGTTCTAAATATCGGCGAGGGTCATGTAGTCTATTGCGGCTTGCCGCTTTTGGAACTGGCGGCGAAACTGGATGTGGAAGCGATTCATTTAATGTCGAATTTACTCAATTTTGGACATGGCAACTGATAAAGGTGGGCGGTTTGTCCACCTCACTCCCATACTGAAGAAGTACAAAAGGTACATTATTTACGGAGCTGTCGCGGCGGTATTCGCCAACAGCCTCATGTTGATCATTCCGTACCTTCTCAAGCTGGCTTTCGAGGCGATTGAGGCCAAAGAGCCGGCGTCGGTTATTTTCACCTTTTGTGTCTATATGCTGTCGCTGGCAATTGTCGCCGGGGGTTTTCGTTTTATCATGCGCCGAACGATTATCTGGGCTTCCCGCAAGGCGGAGTATGACCTGCGCGGAATGCTATTCGCCAAATGGCTCAGTCTCGATCCCTCGTACTACAATAACACCCGCACCGGCGACCTGATGGCTCACGCCACCAACGATATGGATGCCATCCGGATGATGGTCGGTCCCGGCATCATGCACATTTGTAATACGGTTGTGTCGGTGATAGTTGCGATCGGATTCATGATTACTCTTTCGGTCAAGCTGACACTATTGACCGTTTTGCCGATGATGATTCTGGCGCTGGGGGTCAATAAGATCGGCGGCCTGGTGCATAAGAGATTTCTCGCTATCCAGGAGCATTTTTCATATCTCACCTCACGCGTTCAGGAAAACATGGCCGGAGTGCGCGTTATTAAAGCGTATCGCCGTGAAAATTCGGAGATTGAGCGTTTCGGAAAAGTGTCGCAGGAATATGCCGATATGAATCTCGGCATGATGCGAATAATTGGCCTGTTCCAACCGTTGATTTCCGGGATCGCCGGGCTGGTTACGTTGATGGTCTTGTATGTCGGCGGGCTGGAAATAACCGCCGGCCATATCAGCCTGGGAACGCTGGTTGCCTTTTTCGGCTATCTGGGATGGTTGATCTGGCCGATGATGGCGTTGGGATGGGTTATTTCGCTTTATCAGCGCGGTACCGCCTCACTCGATAGAATAAACAAGATTCTCGATGCGGAGCCGACAATTACCAATCCCGAAAACGGGGGAACAGTCCCGGAGAACATTCGCGGGAAAATAGAATTCAAAAATTTGACCTTTGCCTATCCTGTGGATAAAGGTTCGGGAAAATCGCAACAGCCCGAGCTGCAGGATATCAACCTGATCGTAGAACCGGGAACCCGCCTGGGGATAATCGGTCCAACCGGATCGGGGAAAACCACCCTGGTCTCATTGATTCCTCGTTTATATCCGACCGAGCCGGGGCAGATGTTCATCGATGATATCGATATCACTCAGTGGCCGCTGGATGATCTGCGGCGAGCCATAGGCTTTGTGCCGCAGGAGACTTTTTTATTCTCCGATACCTTGCAGGCCAATATCGATTTCAGTTCCGATCAAACGGTCCACGGGGGAGTGGTGGAGGCGGCCCGGCTGTCGGCGCTCCATGATGATATAGAGCATTTCCCGGGAAAATATGAAACGATTTTGGGCGAACGCGGGATCACTCTTTCGGGAGGACAGAAACAGCGCACGGCGCTGGCGCGGGCGATCATGAAATCGCCGTCGATAATAATTCTCGATGACGCCACCAGTTCGGTCGACACCGAAACCGAAGAACAGATATTTGCCAATCTGGAGAAAGTTTTGCCCGGTCGGACATCGATTATAATTTCGCACCGGGTATCGAGTTTGCAGAACTGCGATAAGATTATTTATCTCGATGGCGGCCGGATTATCGAACAGGGAAGTCATGAAGCGCTGGTGACCAGGGGTGGAGCTTATGCGACACTTTATAAGAGGCAGTTGATGGAAGCACGACTGGAGAAAATGTAGTGAGATCGGCCTCTCAATATCATGATGAGGAAGTGCTGGGGAAGGCCTACGACGCCCGCCTCATGCGCCGGTTGCTGCGCTATCTGCGACCCTACCGAATGAAAGTTTTCGGCTCGATCCTGTTGCTGCTGGTGGTGACGGTCCTGCAATTGGCCGGCCCGGTATTGGTACAGATCGCAATCGATAATTATATCGCCGTCGGTGACAACGAAGGTTTGATGCGACTGGCACTGCTTTATTTCGGGATTCTCATTTCCGCCTTCGTGCTCGGATATCTCCAGTTCTATACCATGCAGGTTATCGGCCAGTCGGTCATAAACGATATCCGGATGCAGGTTTTTCGTCATCTGCAGAAACTACACCTGGCCTTTTTCGATAAGAATCCGGTCGGTCGATTGGTTACCAGGGTTACCAATGATGTCAATGTTCTAAACGAGCTGTTTTCATCGGGAGTGGTGGCGGTCTTCGGCGATATTCTGGCACTGGCCGGAATTATCATCGCCATGTTTTATTACAGTTGGCAACTGGCGCTGATTACGCTGGCGGTGCTGCCGTTTCTGGTACTGGCTACGATAATTTTCCGCAGTAAAGTTCGCAATGTCTATCGCCAGGTACGTACCCGCCTGGCCCGGATCAACGCCTTTTTGCAGGAACATATCACCGGTATGTCGGTGGTGCAGTTATTCAGCCAGGAAAAACGGATATTTTTCAAATTTGACGAGATCAATGAAAAGCTCAAACAGTCGCATTTCAGGTCGATTTATCTTTATGCCACCTTTTTCCCGGTGGTCGAAATTATCGAAACAGTCGCCATCGTCCTGCTGATTTACTACGGCGGTTTGCGGATCAACCTCGACCTGCTGACTTTCGGCGAACTGGTCGCCTTTATTCAACTGGTGGAGCGATTCTTCCGTCCCTTGCGCGATTTGTCTGAAAAATACAATATCCTGCAATCCTCGATGGCTTCATCGGAACGGATTTTTGGGCTGATTGACGAAGAACCGAAAGTTGTATCCCCGGCCAGCCCGAAATCAATCGAGAAGTTTGAGGGTAAAATAGAATTTGATAATGTGACTTTTGCCTACAACGAGCCGGAAACGATTTTGCATGACGTCAGCTTCACGATTCAGCCGGGTGAAAAAATCGCCGTGGTCGGCTATACCGGAGCAGGCAAGACCACGCTGATGTCGCTGCTGCTTCGGTTCTACGATATTCAAAAAGGCGATATTCGAATCGACGGCGTCTCGTTGCGCGATATGTCGCCCGATTACCTGCGATCATTTATGGCGCTGGTGCTGCAGGATGTGTTTATCTTTTCCGGCGATTTCGCCGACAATATTCATCTGAATAATTCCGATATCACTCATGAGCAGATCGTTCGCGCCGCGCATCAGGTCGGTATCGCCGACTTTATCGAGCGTCAGCCCGAAGCTTATCAGACCGAAGTGTATGAGCGGGGAGCGACGCTTTCGACCGGACAGAAGCAGTTACTATCGTTCGCCCGGGCGCTGGCCTATGATCCGAAAATAATCATTCTTGATGAAGCGACCAGTTCCGTCGATACTCAGACCGAGGCCGTGATCCAGACGGCTTTGGAAAAACTGATGCAGGGACGGACATCGATTATTATCGCCCATCGCTTGTCGACTATTGAATCGGCCGATCGTATTCTGGTGATGCATAAGGGGCGCCTCCGCGAAAGCGGCACTCATAAGGAATTGCTGGCGCAAAAAGGTATTTATCATGCGCTGCATGAGACTCAATTCAAACATGTCAACCGGGTGGGAAACCATGCCTGATTTTAAAAAAGAATTGAAATTCGCCAAAGAGGCGGCTGTCAAAGCGGGTGCTATTATCCGCAAGGGGATGAACAAGCGTCGCAAAGTCAATTTCAAGGGACGGATTGACCTGGTTACCGAGTTTGACCTCAAGTCGGAAAAGTTTATCACCGGCGAAATTGCAAAAGTTTTCCCGCAGCATTCCATTCTGGCCGAAGAGGGTGGCGAGACCCAAAGGGGTCTTTCCCACATTTGGATTATTGATCCGCTCGATGGGACGACCAATTTCGCGCATGACTATCCGGCGTTCTGTGTTTCCATCGGTCTTGCCGTTGATGGCAAGAATGTCCTCGGTGCGGTTTATGATCCGGTGCATGATGAGTTGTTTTATGCTGCCCAGGGGAGAGGGGCCTTCTGCAACAAACGACGGATACATGTTTCATCACAGAACAAATTGAACCGGTCGCTTCTCGCCACCGGGTTTCCGTATGATATCGCCGAGACCAAAGAAGATAACCTCGATAATTTTGCCCGGATGTACAAAGTTGCGCAGGGGATACGGCGCGGGGGATCGGCGGCGCTTGATATGTGTTACCTTGCCTGCGGTCGGTTTGAAGGATTCTGGGAGTTGAAGCTTCATCCCTGGGATACCGCCGCCGGGTTGGTGATCGTGCGTGAAGCAGGTGGCCGGGTCACCGGTATTGACGGCAAGAAGTATTCAGTTTTTGATCAGGATTTACTTGCATCCAACGGCAAAATCCACCGCCAGATGCAGAAGGTGTTGTTGCGTAAATAGAATCATTGTCGAAACCGCAGGGGTTTCGACCTACTCGACTGCGGAACAGGCGAAGCCTGTCTTATGCTGTCGCCGAGATGACTATAGATGGGAGCATGGGATTTGTCGAAACCGCAGGGGTTTCGACCTTGTATCTTAATCACAAGGAATATTATAAATTGGAACGGATCGGGATGAAACTGTTTTTGACCTCAGGCCCAAGAGCCTGTTGAGTAGATTAGTTCGCCCGATCCGTTCACAGGATTGCCAAACTCCGA
>DAOUTW010000088.1 GCA_030668485.1 Candidatus Zixiibacteriota bacterium | reverse complement strand
TACTCGCCTAAAAACTTCAATCGCTCATCCATAACACGGGTCTCTTTCCACGGCATAGCAATACCTCCTGGCCTATGCCGTTATACGAACTGTTACCCATGTCTTGAGTCTAAACTGTTACCAAGGTAGTGAGTCTGTACCCTATACTCAGGTAGACGATGCCGTATATTTGATAAACTATATATTTAAGGGCGGTCCGCCGCCAATAGAACCCTGCTGTCCATAGCCGGGATCAACGAATTGCTGACAGAATAAAGCTCGTTATTGCCCTGTAAAAGGCACTAATCGGGCTTTTATATCTAGTATATTATTATTGACAGCGCTATGGTTATGGCGCTAAATTTATATAAATGGCTGCATCAACAGGCATCAATTAACTTCACAGGGGAGGGGGTATAAGTCGGCGGTAATCCCCATACCGTCACTTAAGGAGGCTAAGGCATGGATATGAAGCGAAGTTTTGGAATATCGGAAACGTCCACTGATATTCCGTACAACCTCGAACGTTACGACAATGAATCGAAATCTGAGTTTACGGAAATCGGTTCCCGACTCAGCAGTGTAATCACCGAGAGCATCGGCTTGCCTGAGAACTGTCCGGCCCGGTCGCGGATATGGCAATTCCATAAGGACCCGTGGCAATTTTACAGCGATTCGGGAAAACTGCTGTTTGTCCTGGAGCGAATTAAATATTCCGCCATTAAAATCGAAGTCGGCGAAGGCGATTACAGATGCAATACCTTTCTTCGATTCGACTGGACCGGTCATGACCATATCGGGAATATCTGGAGTAATCTGGAAATACCGATGGTGGCCACTTCCAAAGACATGGCCGGTGATGAGATCGTGCAATGGGATATGGGTAAATTATATGCCAGAAACGACTGGGTTATGCGTCCGGTTTCGTTTATGCAGGAAATTGATCCCCACTATTATGATGAGATCGCCGCGATTGAATGGTGTCTCTTCGTGGGTCGGGGAAAACTGTACGACTGTTAGAAGACACCGTGAACAGGGTCACCAGTGACCATCGAAAATAAACAAACCAAGGCCTGGCAAAGGTGTATAAATCGTCGCCAAAATGCCGATATAAAAAGTGAGTCAGCGCCACGGTCAAGACTGGTGGTCACGGATAACTTCGGTTATCTTCTAGTGGCCGGAACCGGGTGGGAGCTGGCTCTTTTTTATTGGTATGGCGGGAGACACCTTCGATAGTTACCATCTTCAGATATTTTAAACCTACGGTTCCAGGCTCGACAAAAATTTATCGATCCCCCGGCGATAATCATGATCGGAAACCAGGTAGCCGTCATTATGCGATCCATTAATCTGTAGAAACTGTTTTGGCTCACCCGCCAGGTCATACAGTTCCTGGCCATGGCTATAAGGAATAATGTCATCATCGGGACTGTGCACGACCAATATCGGGATTTTGATATGCGACAGATTAGCTTTTGAATCGTACTTAAATCGAGCCAGTATTTTTACCGGCAGGAATGGATAATAATGACCGGCCACATCGGGGATCGATAAAAACGACGACTCGACGATCAGCGCCTTTGAGCGCTGTTTGGTCGCTAGCCAGGTCGCCACACCACCGCCGAGCGAACGACCGAATATGATTATCGAGCCGGGGTCGAGACCTTTATCATGGGTCAGGTAATCCCAGGCCGCCTCGGCATCCAGGTAAGTTTCCACCTCGCCCGGTTTGCCGCCGCTTTTGCCGTAACCGTGATAATCAATTATAAAGACCGACAGGCCGAGGCTGTTAAATTGTTGTATCGATTCCAGCCGATGAGAGATATTGCCGCCGTTACCATGAAAAAACAGCAGGGTGGTGCGAGAGGGATTGGCCGGAACAAACCAGCCGTTGATTTTTACCCCGTCACCCGTTTCCAGAAAAACATCCTCATATTCCAAACCGATATTTGCCGGGGTGACCTCGACTGACCGGGATGGAAAGTAAACCATTCCGGATTGCATGAAATACATGAAAATCAGGATCAACAGGTATAGGGCAATGACGGCGGCGATTATAGTGGCTATCATACGAATTAGCGTTTTTTTTATGCTTCCCTTCGGATATCTATTCATTTGTTTCTCTAACCGAAGAAAGCCCCGTTTGGGCATTTAGTTTACTCATAATAGAGGGGAGCGGGGCGAAAGTCAATCAACATTACAGCATCTGAATGCAAATATTTTAATTGACGCCGGATGCGAAAAATTCTACTATGCCAGCGATGAGAAGAGTCTATTTAATATCAATTATCAGCCTTTTGGCGGTAGTTCTGACTGGCGGGGGAGGGAGCCAGGTTGACCTGAGGGCCGCGCCGGCCGGTAAGGAAAATCTGGAAATGTGTATTACCTTCGACGATTTGCCGGTAGTACGGGTTCATGATCGTATTCAGCGGCTTATGATTACGGATGATATCTTTTATACGCTGGAGGAGTTTGGCGTTATCGCCGCCGGGTTTGTAGTCGGCGATAATATCGAAGGCGATCTCGATATTCTGGAATCATGGCTCGATGCCGGGCATACATTGGGTAATCATACCTTCTCTCATCCCGATCTCAGTGAAGTACCAGCCGAATTGTTTATCAATGATATTAGAAAGGGCGAAGAGGCGATTGAAAAGATTTTGGTGGCGGCCAAGCAGAAGAAACGATATTTCCGCTACCCCAGCCTTCATACCGGCAACACCTTTAACGCCAAAGAAGCGGTGGCCGATTTTCTTGAAGCCCAGGATTATATCGTTGTGCCGGTCTCGATCGATACCGATGATTTTGCTTATAATCTGCAATATGAAAAAATCGAGCAGACCGGAGATTCTCTCAAAATAATTCAGTTGGGTAATGAATACATCGATCATATTATGGAACGTCTTGAGGCGGCCGAGCAATTGTCTGAAGATCTGCTGGGCCGTCAGGTAAAACATATTTTGCTGCTGCACGCCAACCGGATCAACAGCACCTTTCTGGCCGATCTGCTGGCCGAGTTTTCCGCGCTGGGATATAAGTATATCTCCCTGGACAACGCCCTGACCGACCCGGTCTATTCGATGCCAGATACGTATATCGGTCCGAAGGGATTATCCATTTTGGAGAGGCTGGTCAAAACCGATCCCGATATGCTTCCGGCCCGCGAAAAATAGTCTCATCCGATTATTCGGATCAATCACTCCAGAAAATCAGACAGAAAATGAGTCGTTATCGTCCATGGCCGATAGCGAGACCGGTTGGATTAAATTACAAAATTAGTCTTATATCAACTGATTGATTAAATCAAGGCCTCATGATGCAATATGACAAGCACTTGCGTAACCTCAAGCGCTTCCATTAACTTAATCTTAAATCCGCTGCCGTGGATGATTTGGGCGATTATTAGTGATTAATTTCACAATACAGCCTTGACTTTGTCACCCTTTTGGCAGATATTTGAGCTAGAATAATTCAGGCGCGTTTCGGGTTTTACCGGCATGGTCGAAAGCGGCCACCGGTCTAACTTTACGGCGGTCTTTTAAATGTCAACAGGTTTGGTAACTACGGGTTATACGAATATGGCGGGCTCCGCAAATATATCCTATCCCATAATTTCCAAGACTATCGTGGCGTTAGTGGGCGGTTTCGGTAGTGGAAAAACCGAGGTTTCCGTCAACCTGGCCAAATATCTGGCCGCCACTCAACAATCACCGGTTACCATCGCCGATTTGGATCTTGTCAATCCATATTTCCGTAGTCGCGAGGCTGTGGCTGAGATGGAGGCGATGGGAATAAGGGTTATTGCCCCGCGGGGTGGACAATTCTTTGCCGATCTGCCGATCCTGATGCCGGAGATTAAAGGCGCTATCGAAAAGACTGATGGGACGCTGATTCTTGATGTCGGGGGTGATGCGCAGGGAACTCGAGCGCTGGGCTCACTTGCCGAGGTTTTCGGGCCGGATCAATATGAGATGTGGATGGTGCTCAACAGCCGCCGTCCTCAAACCTCCGACCTGACCGGATGCCTGAATACGATGAAACGGGTTGAGGCGTCGTCTCAACTGAGTTTCACCGGTCTGGTTTCGAACAGCCATATGATCGACGAGACCGATAATGAGGTTATTGTGGAGGGGTATCGGTTGGCTGGGGCGGTCAGTCGCGAAACCGGCCTTCCGCTGGCTTTTGTCAGCGCCAAGAGGAGTGTGCTTGAGACAATTGATACCGGGGTGTTCGAATGTCCCATACTGCCATTGACGCGGTCGATGCTCAAACCCTGGGAACGGAAAGAAACCGGAGTCGATGATCAATCCAACAACCAGAGGACATGATTTATGCCCGGAATAAGAATAGATAAGGAATACTGCAAGGGATGCGAATTATGCGTTCATGCCTGTCCCATGCAGATTATTTCGATGACGAAAGAGATCAATCTCAAAGGGTATTTTTATGCCCGGCTGCATGAACCGACAAAGTGCATCGGGTGCCGCATCTGCGCCATAACTTGTCCGGATGTGGCGATCAAAGTACTGACACACGGAACCCGTTTTGCCCTGTTTGAATATTAAGGGGAGATGATAGATGGTCAAGAAATTGATGAAAGGAAATGAAGCGATCGGGGAGGCGGCTATCGCCGCCGGTGTGCGTAACTATTTCGCCTATCCGATCACTCCCCAGAGCGAGGTGGCCGAATACCTGACCTGGCGTTTGCCCGAGGTTGGCGGAACGTTTGTGCAGGCCGAATCGGAGGTCGCCGTCGGCAATATGTTGTTTGGCGCCGCCTCGACCGGCAAGCGGGTCTTTACTACCTCCTCCAGCCCCGGCATCAGCCTGATGCAGGAGTCGTTGTCATATATGGCAGGCGCTCATCTGCCGGTGGTGCTGGTCAATATCATGCGCGGCGGCCCCGGACTGGGCGGAATTCTGCCCTCGCAGGCCGACTATTTCCAGTCGGTCAAGGGTGGCGGACACGGCGATTATCAGCTTATCGTACTGGCTCCGTCATCGGTACAGGAGGCGGTCGACCTGATGATACTGGCTTTTGAGCTGGCTGACAAATATCTCGCTCCGGTGATGATTATCGGCGACGGCATGATCGGCCAGATGATGGAATCGGTCGAATTTCCGGAAAAGTACCGGGATGAATCTAATCCCGATGAAAAGGACTGGGCTCTCACCGGCGCCAAAGATCGCAAACCGCGGATTGTTAAATCGCTTTTCCTCAATCCGGAAGAACTCGAAATAAATAGCCTGACGTTGGATAAGAAATACCGGGAGATGAAGAAGAGCGAAACTCGTCACGAACTCTACAAAGTTACCGGTGATACAAAAATCCTGATAACCGCCTATGGTACGATGGCTCGAATTTGCCAGACGGTAATTGATGAACTGGAAGAAGAGGGTATCTCGGTCGGCCTGTTTCGTCCTATCACGCTGTTCCCGTACCCCGAGAAAGAGCTCTTTGCCGAGGTTATCAAAGATAATATCGAGTATATACTGGATGTCGAAATGAGCACCGGCCAGATGATAGAAGATGTAGAGCGGATCGTCAAAGGCGCCCGCCCGATCGACTTTTACGGTCGGACCGGAGGAATTGTGCCGTCTCCCAATGAAATTAAAGACAAGATTCGGGAGATGCTGAAAAAATAAGTGATCTTCGAAAGTAAACGAGGATAACATGTCAAACGATGCCAATATAATTTTCGAAAGACCGACAGCGATGAGTGATCGGATTACTCATTACTGTCCGGGCTGCACGCACGGCGTAATCCATCGCCTGGTAGCCGAATCCCTTGACGAACTCGGCCTTCGTGAGCGGACGGTGGGCGTTGCGCCGGTAGGCTGTTCGGTTCTTGCATATAACTATTTCAACTGCGATTTCATGGAAGCGGCCCACGGTCGCGCGCCTGCACTCGCCACCGGATTTAAACGGACCCGGCCCGACATGATCGTTTTTACCTATCAGGGCGACGGCGATCTGGCCTCGATCGGTATGGGTGAAATTGTTCATTCCGCTAACCGTGGCGAGAAATTTACGACAATTTTTGTCAATAACGCTATTTATGGCATGACCGGCGGACAGATGGCTCCGACCACTATGCCGTTGCAGAAAACCACCACCAGTCCGTCGGGCCGAAATGTCGAACTGACCGGATACCCGATTCGGATGGTGGAACTGCTCTCCACTTTGAAAACTCCGTCGTTCATTGCCCGGGTCGGGGTGTTCTCGCCGATGCATATCGTCCAGGCCAAGAAAATTATTAAGAAAGCATTCCGGCTTCAGGCGGAGAACAAATGTTTTACGATGGTCGAGGTGTTGTCGACCTGCCCGACCAACTGGGGCATCACACCGATCGCATCGACCAAATGGGTCGCCTCCGATATGGAGCCGTACTATCCTCTCGGTGTTTTTAAAGATTACGAAGAGGGGGAGGGCTGACCATGGACAAGCAGATTGAGGTTGTCTTTGCCGGATTCGGCGGTCAGGGAGTGATGACAGCCGGACAATTGTTGGCCTATACGGCGATGGAGGAGGGGAAGCAGGTAGTATGGATTCCGTCCTATGGGCCGGAAATGCGCGGCGGCACGGCCAACTGCACCGTGGTGGTATCCGACGACCGGATCGGTTCGCCGATTATCAACAATCCGATGTCGGCCTGCGTGTTCAATCGTCCTTCGCTGGATAAATTCGGATCGCTGTTGCGCAAGGATGGGCTTCTATTAATCAACAGTTCCCTGATCGACGTTAAATCGGGACGCGATGATCTCACTGAAACCCTGATCCCGGCCAATGATATCGCTCTCAAGCTCGGCAATCCCAAGGTGGCCAACATGGTTATGCTGGCGGCCTATGTCGCAGCCACCGATATCGTTTCGTTCGATACTCTCGGGGGAATGCTGGATAAAAAAATGGGCAAGAAAAAAGAATTGCTGGATATAAATCACCGAGCCTTTGAAGAAGGCCGCAAGCTGATTGAGACGATTAAGGCCTGATGAGGTAGATATATGAACGTCGATATGGATAAATTGAAAGATATTATTGGCCGCAGTCCTCAGGAATCGAATTTCCTGATTGCGGTTTTGCAAGATATACAACGGGAGTTTCATTATCTGCCGCCGGAGGCACTAACGGAAACGGCCAGGGCTCTGAATGTTCCGCTGAGTAAAGTCTATGGTGTGGCGACATTCTATAATGCCTTCAGCCTGGATCCCAGGGGTGAGAAAGTCGTCCGGGTGTGTGCCGGCACCGCGTGTCATATCAAGGGGGCGTCATTGATCCTGGAACAACTCGAAAACGGTCTGGGAATCAAGGCCGGGGAAACCACCGAGGATATGAAGTATACTCTTGAGGTGGTTAACTGTGTCGGCGTCTGCGCCATGGCTCCGGTGATAACGGTCAATGACAAATATTACGGTAACGTCCGCAGTGACCGGGTCATGCGATTGGTAAAAAAGGACTGATATGCGAATCGAAAGTATAGATCAGCTAAATCAATGGCGGGAGAAATGCCGGACCGAATTTGAAGCCCAGAAACGCAGAATTTTGATTTGCCTCGGTACCGCCTGCCGGGCCAACGGGGCGATCGAAGTTTACGAGGAATTCAAAAAGGTCCTGGCTGAAAAAAATATAAACGATGTTTCGGTAGAGGCGGTCACCAAGACCGGCTGCCACGGTTACTGCGCCCTCGGTCCGTTGGTTATTCTTGAACCGGAAGGAACTTTCTATACCAAGGTCAAGAAAATCAACATACCGGAAATCGTGGAAAAGACGATTGAGAACGGCGAAATTATCCAACGCCTGCTGTACAAGGATGCAAATACCAAAAAGCGGGTCGCCGATTATAATGAGATCCCGTTCTATGCCCGTCAACAACGGATAGCGCTGCGGAATGCCGGCAATATCGATCCCAATCAAATCGAGCATTATATCGCCGTAGGCGGGTACCAGGGAATGGCGAAAGCATTGACTCAGATGAAACCGCAGGAAGTGATTGATGAAGTATCCAAGTCCGGCCTGCGCGGCCGCGGCGGCGGCGGTTTCCCGACCGGGCGAAAATGGGCTACCTGCGCTAAAGTCGAATCGGACATTCATTATGTGATCTGCAACGGCGACGAAGGCGATCCGGGAGCGTTTATGGATCGAACCCTGATGGGTAGCGATCCACATTCGGTTCTCGAAGGGATGATCATTTGTGCTCATGCCGTCGGTTCGATCAAAGGGTATATTTACGTCCGGGAAGAATATCCCCTGGCGGTGATTAATCTTAAAAAAGCGATAGAAGACGCTCGCGAATTCGGTCTGCTGGGTGATAATATCCTCGGCTCCGACCTCTGTTTCGATATCCAGGTCAATCGTGGCGGCGGCGCTTTTGTTTGCGGCGAATCTTCGGCTCTGATGAAATCGGTCGCCGGTGAGATCGGTGAGCCGCGCGCCAAATATATCCATTCCGTTGTTCAGGGGTTGTATAACAAACCGACAGTGCTCAACAATGTCGAATCATTTGCCACCGTACCGATGATCATCGAAAAAGGAGCCGACTGGTTTACCTCCTTCGGTACTCCCAAGAGCCCCGGCACAAAAGTCTTTTCGCTGGCCGGTAAGATCATGAATAGCGGACTGGTGGAAGTCCCGATGGGAATCACTCTTCGTGAGATCATTTTTGACATCGGCGGCGGTATCCCGAACAAGCGTAAATTCAAAGCGGTGCAGACCGGTGGGCCATCGGGAGGGTGTCTCCCGGCAGAAAAACTGGACCTGCCCTGCGATTTCGATTCTCTGACCGCAGCCGGATCGATGATGGGTTCCGGCGGCATGGTTATCATGGATGACCGGACTTGTATGGTTGAAATAGCCCGGTACTTCCTGGGATTTTTGGTCATGGAATCATGCGGTAAATGCGTTCCCTGCCGGGAAGGACTGTATCAGCTTTATCAATTATGCACCAAGATTTGCGAAGGCAAGGGAACCGAGGAAGACCTGGAATTGATGGAGAAATTGTCCAAAACGATTGAGATCGGATCGCTTTGTGGCCTGGGCAAATCGGGGCCCAACCCGTTTGTCAGCACCCTCCTTTACTTCCGGGATGAATACCTGGCTCATATTCGCGATAAGAAATGTCCCGGTGGAGTTTGCCGGAACCTTATCACCTTTACCATAAACGATGATTGCACCGGTTGTCTGGCGTGCATCAAGGCCTGCCCGACCGAGGCGATCACCGGCGAGAAAAAGAAAAAGCATATTCTGGATCAAGAACTTTGCACCCAATGCGGATCGTGTTACGCCGTGTGCAAATTTGACGCCATCGATATAACATAACCGGGTGAGATATGGTACATATTACGATAAATGGAAAGATAGCCAAGGTCCATGAGGGAGAAATGCTCCTGGCGGTTATCCGCCGCGAAGGGGTTGATGTCCCGGCCCTGTGCGAACATGAAGCGATTGAGCCATGCGGCTCCTGCCGCCTCTGCATGGTGGAAATCACCAAGAAGGAATGGGACGGGTGGAAAAATCATGTCACCTCCTGCCTTTATCCGGTCGAGGACGGTCTGATTGTCAGCACCCACACCGACCAGGTCATGGAGATACGCAAGACCATCCTGGATTTGTACATGGCGCGCTGTCCCGGCTCCGAGGTGATTCAAAAAATGGCCGAAGAGTACGGGATATACAAGACCAGTTATATCACCGTCCCGGATGCCGACAACTGCATCATGTGCTATGCCTGTACCCGCATCTGCGAGGTACTGGGGAAAAGCGCCATTGCAGCGGTCGAACGCGGCCATCGCAAAGTGATAGCTCCGCCTTTCGGCGATGTTCCGCCCGATTGTATCGGCTGCCTCAGTTGCGCTCATATCTGTCCCACCGATGTTATCAAGTGGAATGATGAAGATGGCACCCGCACCATCTGGAAAAAGAATTTCGAGCTGATCACCTGCAAGGAATGCGGCAAAAATATCATCAGCCGCGAGTTCGCCGATTATATCATCGAGAAACGGGAGGTTCCGGCCGAATATTTCGAAACCTGTGATGATTGCAAGAGAGCCGAGGTAGCCCGAAAAATGGGCAGTCTGGTCACCCGGGCGAAGGAGGTGTCGCTATGATGTTCCGTTTTGAAGTCAATCCTTCGCTGTGCACCGGTTGCCGGACCTGTGAACTCGCCTGTGCCTTTACGCATACGAAAAATCAAAAACCGGGCCGGAGCCGGATATACCCGATCGGTTACGCCAAGGACGAATATGTGCCGGTGACCTGCCTGCAATGTGACGAGGCGGCCTGTATAAAATCATGTATGTTCGACGCCCTCCGCCGGAATGAAGAAACCGGCGCAATTGAATTGAATCTGGAACGATGTGTCAAATGCGAAGCCTGTGTAGCGGCCTGCCCATTTGGATGCGCACTGATCGATAATGTCCATGAGGAAATTGTCAAATGCGATCTCTGCGGCGGCAGTCCGGCCTGCGCCCAGTTCTGCCCGACGAAGGCGCTGGAATACAAAAAAATCGCATAAAGATCACTCCACGATACTGCCTGCCTGGGCATTTTCGTCTCAAGATTGTAAAGCCGGCTGCCATGCAGCCGGTTTTGTCTTAATTAGTCTGGGAGGCAGGAAGAATAGGTTTCTGAAAATCGGAGGTTGACGAACAGGTCAAATCGGCATAATATATGATGTACAGATTATCAGCGGTTCAGGTAGCGATGCGGCCGATATTATCAGGAGGGAATAGTGGTGACAATAATCGATAAGGGATATGGAAAAAAGGGTATAAAGCAAGCCGGAATATTGCTGATAGTTCTATTGATCGGCCTTTTTCTGGTAAACTCCTGCGGCAAAGATGAACCGGAGACAGCCGCCGTCGATTATGAAGGATGGACCAAATATTCCTACGGTCACTTCATTATCCAACTGGCTCCGACCTCGAGATTTCTTGGCGACAAGGCCGCCCTGGCCCGGGCATATGAGCGATTTCTGACTGAAATTTGCGATATGCTGGAAATGCCGGTACCTGAGGATAAAATTTATTTGTATGTCTATGGCAGCCGTGGGGACGCTATGAATATGACCGATATTGATGCGCCATATTCGAACGATTCGGCGATTCACTGGGAAGGTTATTATCCCTACGGTTATCAACTCACCAAATTCCTATTGGCCAAAAGAGGTCTGGCCGGTGGGCGGTACAAAGTCCTAAACGAAGGGATCGCTTATCTGCTCGATTTCTCCGGTGCCAATTATCATGATCGTACCAATCGGATGTATAATTCCGGCCAATTTGTCGGAGTGATCAGGCTGGGCGACAATATGGCTTTTGATACTCTTAAAGCACCTGTCAGGCGCAATGAGTCGGCTTCGCTGGTCGGGTTTATCATGTTCTCCTACGGCCTTGATCGATTATTTATGCTCAATTCGTCACTGGCGACCTGGAAGGAATCGATTGAAACTTTGTTTCAAATGGAAGTCGATGTTTTTGAAAAAAGCTGGCTGGATTTTGCCCGCGAATATAGTACCGACCCTGAGGGGACGATGGAAAGCGATACGACACAGAAGATAAGGATTGACTTAGATGGACAATAATAAATGGCAGACCGCAATTACCGATATCGAGCCGGGTAAAATCCGGGTTCGGGGATATGATATTACCGATATGATGGACAATTTGTCGTTTGCGCAGACGGTTTATCTTATCCTGCGCGGCGAACTGCCGGATGATAAAGAGGCGCGGATGATGGAGGCGATTTTGGTTTCCTCGATCGACCATGGTGCTTCCCCGCCGTCCGTCCTCGGTACCCGGACGGTTATGTCCGGCGGTAATTCCCTGAACGCTTCGGTGGCCGGGGGAGTGCTGGTGATCGGCGACAGTCATGGCGGGGCGATAGAACAATCGGCGCGGATTATGCAGGCCTGGGCGGAAAAAGAGGGCACTCCTCAGGAATTAGCCAAGAGCCTCGTGGCCGAGATGCGCGCTTCCAAAAAGCGGATGCCTGGTTTCGGTCATCGACTCCACAAGACCGACCCACGCACCTTGAAGCTGTTTGAAATCGCGGAAAAATTAGAATTCTCAGGTCGTCATACCGAACTCGCCATAGCGATCGAAGCGGAATTGGAAAAAGCCAGCGGCCGAAAATTACCGATCAATGTCGACGGTGCTATCGCCGCCGTTATTTCTGATATGGGGTTCGATTGGCGCTTGGGCAAAGGATTTTTCATCATCTCCCGCGTTCCGGGATTGATTGCTCACGCCTATGAAGAAATGACAACTGAGAAACCGATGCGCACGCTGGGCAATACCGATTTTGAATATTCCGGACCGCCGGAAAGAAAAATCTGACGGTGATCCCCGCCTTTTAAAAATGATGGACCGGGCGTCCCCCTCTATGCGTATAACAGAAAACAATTGCCATCGGCAATAAGACTCCAATTGTGGCAACGGGAGAGAATATGAAATCGTTCGGCCAGCTTTGGTTTTCCAGTTTAATACTTGCAATACTCCTGGCTTCTTGCGGACCGCCGACTCGGGTCAATCTCGATGAAAGCAAACAATGCCTCCCGACGGAATTGACGATTGAAAAAACGGCCGATGCCTTTGCTTTGCTGGCCTGGGATCCGGGCTGCCCCGGAACCAGAATTATGCAGGGTTTCAATATTTACCTTTCGCCGGTGCCTCTGGTCGCGGATTATCCGGGGCGTGACCTGCCTGAATCTATCAAACCGTTTAACAGCAAGTATTATCCCGGCGATACAATCGGCGATCTGAACCGCGAAACTTATGAATGCGAGGATATCGAAAACGCCACCGCCTATTACGCCCATGTGCGGGTTGTTTATAGCGATAATACGTTATCACCGCCGACCAACGAAGTCAGGATTGTCAGCTATCCTCAGGGCATAATCGAGCTGGCCGTGTCTTATTCGGGGGACAGGGACGGTTTTAGTTTTGTTGAAAACGACTACTGCCGTACCGATGATATTGAAAATGATTTTTACTTTTATCATCTCGACGGCAAAGATTATCTCTGTTCACCCGTACGGCTGGGGCCTGTTAGTCGAAAGACCGTAATTTATGCCATCGACCCCGGCCAAACTTTAAACGATATCGATGAAATAATTTCCCGCAATAAATCATCGGAGAAAGTGCTTCTTCGCAAGGGTGGTAACTACATCCTGATCACCGAAGACGGTTATCCGGCCCGGCTTCGGGTTATTGCTATCACGGGGGCTGATAACGATCGAACGGTTGAATTTGAGTATATGTACCGGCCGCCGGTTACAGATCAGAGCGAAAATTCTTCATAAATTAATCTAAAATCGGTATCCCGGCTTCCGACAGTCGTTTTGTCATGGCCTTGATATGGCTTCCCGACCAGTAAACCCGCATGCAAGTCGGGCAATGCCGGTAATCGGAATGATGCTGATAGGTATGGGGATGAACGATTTCTCTAATCGTCTCTTTCTCGACCGGAACAATCAGGGTGTTATCCTCAAGACAGCGGGTGAACATTCGCGACCGATTAATGCTCAGGTCAAAATTATCCAATACCGCCTTCAATTGATCCGGCCATAAGTTGTGTTCAATGAGGAAAAAATAGCGCACCAGCCGGCGTTCCAGCAGCCGCCGGTCGCGGGTGAGGATATATCTTTTGTCATCGAGTGAAAACTGGATCAAGCGTGAATTGTCTATGTCATTTTCAAAAAGGGTATCGAAACCGCTGACCCGGAGATACCGGGCCAGTTTTCCCAGGTGATCATCGCAGATAAAACGCGGTATTGTTTCAATCTGGTCCGCCACAATTAACTCCGGATTCTATTGGTCGCACAACTTTCCCGCCATAGATATATCTCCCGATAATCGGGATGGTAAAACGATAGTTATCCTCGACTTCAAAGGTGATTGATTTATTGAACGATTCCGTAAAATCGGGATCGAGTAATTGTACCTGACAGTTGCCGGTATCGTTGGCCATAATTTCCGATGGTGCTGAAACGGTCAGCATCGATTTCGGATAGTCGATCAGACTGATTCCGACTTCTTCCTCGGATATGTTGATAATTTCAAAATCGGCAATTGTGTCATAGACAGCAGTATAATGCATAAAAAACAGTCTGGGCGGAACGAAGCTCACCGGGGTCATAATAAAGTCAGGTCCAAATACATAAGCTCTTATCTGGATATAGAAGGATGATGGGTCTAATGAGGTAGTAATGAGTATTCC
This sequence comes from Candidatus Zixiibacteriota bacterium, assembly GCA_030668485.1. Taxonomy (GTDB): domain Bacteria; phylum Zixibacteria; class MSB-5A5; order GN15; family JAAZOE01; genus DAOUTW01. The sequence goes on along the minus strand of DAOUTW010000088.1, from coordinate 1,067 downwards.
TTTGCTGGTTTCGCCTCGGCGCTTTCCAGTCAGGAATTGCACTTCCACCGCGACGCTGTCACCGACAGCGAGCTCCGTTGTTTCCAACGGAGCGGTAGTGCAGCCTCAGCCGGGCCGGACCGAGATAATCTCCAGCGGTTCATAACTTCTATTATGCAACCAGAAAATATGGGTGATTTTGGAATCCTGAGGGGCGTAACCGAAATTGAATGTTACCGGTGAGTCGCCCTGAGCAGGTCCGATATAGACATGGCTGTCGCCGATCTTTGGCACCGGAGTTTTTCCCGACGACACCGGATTTTCGCTGCAACCATACCAACCGGCAGCTAAAACCGTCAAAACCAGGATAATACGGACAAGATGAGAATGATATTTCATTAGACTATTCCCTGGAAAAAGGCCTATATAAATAAAATAGGGGAGATTAGCGAATTTGTCAATGGCGATGCCGATAAATAGGGCAAGCTGGCCCAAAGGTAAGGATCAAGACTGTATAAAAAGTGAAGTTGTTGACAACGTGGCCGGGACCGTATATCATGCTGATGTGTATAAGTGTTAAGAAAATTCGAGGTGGTTGATGTTTTACCGATTTGCTTTTACAACTCTGATTATAGCGGCTTTTCTGGTTGCCTGTGGAGGTGACGATAACGGGACCGATCCCGACACGACTCCGCCGACAGTTTCATCTACCGATCCGGCAGACGATGCCGAAAACGTCACCCTGGATCAGGCCATTTCCGTCACTTTTTCAGAGAAAATGAAGCCGTCGACTCTCAACGACACCACTTTTTTGATCAGCGGCAATATACCGGGGACGATCACCTACAGCGACAAAACCGCGACTTTTACTCCCGATGGAGATCTGGCCAGAAAGCTAACTTATGCAATTGCTGTCACCACCGGAGTCCAGGATGAGGCCGGAAATGCTCTCGAAGAAAATTACGTCTGGAGTTTTACGACAGCCGAGGTAGTTCTCACAGAAGGCGAAGCCTACCTGCCGTTTGCGGAGGGGGATAAGTGGTTTTACAAAGATGGCAATCTCGATCCGGTAACACGGGAAGTCTCAG
>DAOUTW010000073.1 GCA_030668485.1 Candidatus Zixiibacteriota bacterium | reverse complement strand
GACAGGCAAAGCCTGTTTTATGCTGTCGCCAGTCCATATCAAGGCTGTACTTCAAGAACAAACATCCGGTAATCCTGGCGACAGGCAAAGCCTGTTTTTGGCTGTCGCCGGGCAAAGGAAAGCGGGACGTAACAAGTTCAATCTGCATTTTCTAAGTAGATTCGCTTTTGATTCCGGCGTCTCCCCTGTTTATGACAAATGTGAGCCGCAGGGTCATCCGCCGATGGCGGACCCAAACGGGAATGACCCTGCGGTCGATGATTATTTCTTTCTCTTTATCTTATCGAGGACTTCCTTGGCATCGACTTTGCCCCAGTGATAGCCCATTTCTTTACTCATGGTCATCGCCCGATCGGCTTCGATCTTGGCTTGGGCCTTATCTTTTTGGGCCAGATACGCCCATGCCAATGCGATACGGATGTCGGCCTCGTGTATTCTATATCCGCCGTCAACGGCATATTCAAAGACTTCATCGAGGTCGCTGAAGGCTGCATCGGGGTCCTTCATATATTTGGCATTCCATCGCCCGCGCGCCAATAATGCGTCCATGAGTACATCGCGTTGTTGAATCCCTCGTGCGATTTTGATAGCCTCGTCATAATGCTCGCGAGCAGCGTTCTGCTTTTTGGCCTCGGCATCAAGATCGCCAAGAATACGATGGCATCTACTGAGGTCAGCAACGATATGATATTTTTCAATAATTGCTACATTGGCATCAGTGACCTTTCGGGCATAAGTGGGATTACCAATCCGCCGGAGATGGTCAGCATGCTGGATACCGCGAATACTATAGAGATAACGCGTGTCGGGATTGATTTCCTGCTCCAGCTTCTCAGTCTGTTTGAAATTAGTACTTGCCGCCTTTATATCACCACGCAAATGTGCTACCCACGCCCGATAAGCCAACGAATTGCACTCCCCAATTTTGGCCTCGGCGCGCATCGCAAATTCGAGTGCTTCCTCGGCGGCTTTGGCTCCGGCCTCAAGCTCACCAAGTGAAATGTACAAATCCGCCAGATTCTGGTAACTCATGCTGGCGTTTTTCCAGTCTTTTAGTTGCTCATCCATCGCATTGCCCCGCTCAAAAAACGGAGTCGCATCGCTCAACCGGCCCAGGCTCATCAAGCAAAAGCCGACTGTGGTTAGAATCCAGCTTTTATAACTTGGCATACTCACTTGTGGCTCAAGTGATATATCACTATCAGGGAAGAATTGCTCCATTATTGATAATTGAGTTTCATACGCCCCTAATTGATTAACAAGCACTCTGCTATTCCTTTGATCAATCCGATCTCGTCTGATTTCATGCGCTTCATCATACGCTCCAGCCTGACAAAGGTGGTAGACGCCCTCAATCAATGGCGCCAGATCATCCAGCGTAGGAAAGTGTGGAATGTCGCCGGTTATTTCAAGATAGTAATCTTTGATATGCTCATGCGCTTCTTTGGTTTGCCCTTTTTTTCTATTTGCAAATTGAGCGAGGTAATGGTTTCGGATGAGGGGATGAGAGGTGTAACTGGCGTCGTCTTTGTCATATCGGATAATACGGTATGTCAGAAGGCGCTCAATCATGGCATCGAATTTTTTCCTGGTCAGTTTTGTTATCGGTGCATTGATGGCTGTGGCTTTGGTCTTGGTGCGAAAAACTTTCTCAAATGCCGCTTTTTTGACAGGGTTGCGGAAGGCGCTGAAAAGTGTCATAAATGCCCGTTCGGCCTTGTCGAGATGCTCATCATAGCGGCGCATGACCCGCTGGACGCGTTTATAACGGTCCTCACCAATCTCAGGCAGTTCGATATCCGCCGCTGAAATATCGCCTTTATATTTTTCGGCAATACAGGAACCGAGGAGACTGAGGGTGAGAGCATGGCCGTCCCAATCTTCGACGACCTTTTCAAGCGCTTCGTCTTTGCCTTTGACTCCGATTTTAATCAACAATTCGCGGCCGTCTGGCAAAAGCAGGCGGTTGACATCGCGGTGGCGATAAGAAGCATAGCTTATCAAATCCATAATGGGCGCGCGGCTGGTGATGAGGCAGAACGATTTCACATCCGAACCACCGAAATATTCTAGAAAGTTCAGCATATCCTTGCTTTTCAAAAGGCCGTACCTGTCGCTCTCCTGATGCTGCAAAATCTCCAGGCCATCCAGCACAAACAGATATCGACGGGCAGCGAGCATGGCCCCGATCACCTGCGCCTTGGCACCAGCCGACGGCAGTTTACTGGGATCGATTTTGCCGCCGCTCATGTATTTTAATGCTGCCTCAAAAAATTCATCCACACTTGGTTTGGTATAGAATCCCCACCAGAAAACGCCGTCGGGCTTGTTTTTCTTATCCGACAGAATATCATCGACCCATTTGCGCGCGATACTACTTTTCCCCTCACCGCCAAACCCGATCAAGCCCGTTACCCGTGTATCGGGGCTTTTCCAGTCGGCAGTAATCCCTTTCAGAAACTCAACCCGCCCCACCCATTCATCCAGAGGTTGTGGAGGGTCATTCCAGGCGATACCGGGGTGTGATGACACATTGGCGCGGGCTTCTTTGATGTTTGTCTTGGGTGTAGGTGCGGCTCGCATCGGGAGAGGTTCATCTTGAACGGGCAAATTGAATTTATCTGATTTGAGAATGCTCGCATTAATGGCTATGGCGGTATCCCGGTCTTCGGAAGTAATTTCGAGATTAGAACTTTCCAAAATAATGCCGACAATTAAATTACGATCTTCATCCAATACCCCGGAACCGCTCATTCCTTCCGCCACATGCGGCGAATGCAGTTGCACCGGGTCGGCCTGCAGGTGTGACTCTTTGGGGTGTTCAATACATCCGAGTATATCGCCGGAAGCAAAAAGACCCTGGTATGGTGGTAATTCTCGATACCCGTATGAACGAAACCTGTTGCCCTCCGAATTATCGGGCGTGCCCAATACCGCAATTTGTTCCGGACCAAGAGGCGTCTGCTTACCGGTCAACCGTAATACAGCAACATCATCCTTATCCGATGGGAGACTGGCTATGACGGTCGCCTTGTATGCGTGTTTTTCCTCGCGAGTCTGCGGGAAGTAGATATTGATTTTTTTCCTGCCGGCCTTGCTTACCTCAACTCCGAGGGCGGCCTCGACCACATGGGCGCAAGTGACGATCTTACCGTCCATCGAAACGACAATACCCGTTCCGACAATAGTCTCGCCATCGGTGGCGCGTATCTGCACGGTGAAATCGCGCAGGGTTTGCAGCCGCCCCGTTTTTCGAGATTTACTTCTTTTCGGCATTTCTCTTTTGCCATTTGAGAGTGACGTTGATGCTGGCTTCGAGGCCGGCTTTGGCTATCAATACACCGGTTTCGGCGTCGAATTTGATGCCGAAAGAAACCTCGATCTCCGACGGCGATTTGGTCATCTTCTCGACCGTCTGCGCCACCCGTTCAGCCATGTCATTAATTCCAGCCATAGCTTCATCGAGTGCCTTTCTGGTCTTTTTAGCCAGTCCGGGAATGTCTTTCTTGGTACGGGCGACTTGTCTGACACCGGGGCCGATAGAAAATTCGACCAGTAACGGCGTTTTGGATGAGGATTCTTGTGCGGACATGAAGAGAACCTCCCAGCTTGGTTTCCCGGCGACCGCCGGCGATATTTATTATGATATGCCTTTTGATAAAATAAATAATTGTCGACCGTAATACAAGATATATGTTATTGTTAGTAGATTATTTAGGTCGTTAGGCCGGGTGCTGCACTCCTTCAGGAGTGTGAATTCTCACAGGGTCATCCGCCGATGGCGGACCCAAACGGGAAGGACCCTGCGGAACAGGCTGACATTGGGCGGGATCGCACGGACCTACATTGAGGTTGAGGTACATCCCTGATATGGGTATGCGACAGCCAAAAACCGCCTGTTGGCGGCGGCAAAAAAAAAGAGCCCGCCGGAAAGCGGACTCCTGAACCTAAAAAAAACCAATCCTTAGGTGTCGATACCGTAAAGCGGATGCTGGAAATCAATCGGACAAGCCACCAGCTTTTTGCAGAAAAAAAGGCATCTCGCATCCGTGATCGATTTGGGATCAATCAGGTAAAACATGTGGAACCTCCTATGTATTAGATGAGGGACATATAATAAAGGCCATCGCCAAACCCCGGAGTCGACTCCGCCATTGACCGGCAACTGGCCTCAATCTAAATCAGGTTTCTACCCGTTGTTTAATAATACCGGCTATTCCAGATGCACAGATTAAACATAAGAAAAATTGAATGCAGATGTCAAATAATAAATCCAGGCAGGGGCCTGTTTTTGGCTGTCGCGTGCTTGGATCAAGGATCTACTTCAACTGCTCAGTTCAGATCATTTTCGCGACAGGCAGGGGCCTGACTTTGGCTGTCGGTGGCAGGGGCCACTTATCGGCTGTCGCCAAGATGACCGGAGGAAGGCAGTTGAAGCTGAGCTTTAATCCCAGCAGGCGATAGCCAAGAGGGTGGCTTTTGCCACCGGCAGCCTAAAAGTAGCTTCGCTACTCGCAGTAGATTCGGACTTTTTCGTCATCGTCGTCGATGCTGATAGCGAGGTCGCTTAAGCCCTCGACGAGTTCCTCAAAGGTCTGCTCATCCATTTTGCTGATGTCGACACCCTTTTCGCCGAGCGCCTTGTTGAGCTTTTCCTTAGCGCTGTCAGGCATGAGACCGCCGAATTTGAGGCCGGTCCGGAGGATAAACAGCGGAACCCTGACATTGACCTTGTCGCCCGACTTGCCCTCTTTCGGCTTGATCGAGATATATAGATATTTTGGTTTGCGACCGCGGCGCGGCGATTCGTCATTATCCAGGCGGTCGAGGTGGTCGAGGTGGTCGAGACCGGCGAGACGATCAAGACGGTCGAGTCGATCCTCACGCTCTTCCCGCTTGGATGGTTCCCCGAGCGCCTTGAGCAGTCGTTCGGCCTCATCGACATTTATTTTCTCATTGGACAGCAGTTCCAAAATTTTCCGTTTTTCGTCACTCATGATTTTCCTCACCTTCTATCTCATTATGATATTGCCGTACCCATGCTGTGGCCGGGTGGCCGCTCCGACCACCTCCATCAGGACCTCGGACTCATTGACCGCCGAAGCGGGAAAGATCGCTCGAATCTTTCGACCGGCCGACCTTTTGATCGCATTTAGCAGCCTGATCGCCTCATCGATATCGATGGTATTGCGCGACAGCATATCCAGAACTTCAATTGCGGCGGTACTCATGATTCCCGCTCCTCTCTCAGGTCGTTGATAGCCTGTTCGACGTCGATATCGCCTCGCTCCAGCCGATCGAGGGTATCCTCGTGAACCGGCTCGGAGTCGATTTCGACGAATTCGAGTTGATCGGCGATTTTGTTGAGGCGATTCTTGATGGTGGGATAACTGACGCCGAAAAATTGCTCCATTTTCTTGATTGAGCCATGACTGCGGACAAAGGCGGCCAGAAAAACCTGGTCCTCAGCCGACAGTTTGTTCAGTTGCGGCAGCTCGAACTGCCCCTCGATGGCGATATTGGTATCGGCCATCCGAACTCGCTCAATTATGATCGGCCTGCCGCCGGTTAATTTGGTTAACTCCTGCCATTCCTGAGCCATATTGCCTCCAAACATTAATTTCTTTAATTATTAATACGGCCATTTATTAAAAAAGTCAATAAAATATTGTATTATTCTTAATTAATTATCATATTTTGGGGATTTTATGGCATATTTTAATAAAAACCGGGGATTTCTTGAAATATTTCAATATTTTTCCATCGATCCTCTATTTTTGCCACTACTCCTCGATTATCATAGGTTCTTGATTATTTGATTCAGCTTGACCTGAAATTAAGGCTGTCGTATCATGGTTTGATGATTAAGGGGTATTTTGATGCCGGATTATGATAATAATGATATGCCTGACAATGGCGAGGAATTACCGGAGATAATTGAACCGGTTGTGATGGACGATGAATTCAGGGGATTTCGGCATTCCCAAATCGATTGTCGTTGTTGTGGATGTTCCGGATCGGTGGTTCTATTTATATTGGCGATATTAGCGGGGCTGGCAATTTATCATATATTTTTCCGCTCATAGATATTTGACGTACCACAAGAGCAGGGTCTATGGTTCCAGCATAAAGAGGCGGCTTTTAAGGATATCATCGACATCCTCGGGATCGGCCTTGAAATGGCGTCGGTAATCGGAAAGATGATATTTGAGCCCGCTTGACTTTCCTCTGATGGTTTTCTGCCCGGCTCCGATATATATCAGCTTGATCCCGCCGGTTATTTGTGGATTGGGCGGGAGTTTGGGGCGCGCCGGAGTTTTGTATCTACGGCGCGCCGTTTGTCCGCAACAGGGTTTTCCCATGTTATTCCGATTCCTCTTCATCCATATCATCCGGCAGCGGTCCGGAAACGAGTCTCTCGATAATCGATGCCGCGCCGGACACAGCCAGAATAAGGATGATCGAAGTCCATTGTGGTCGATAGACCAGCAGAACAAAGACGATACTGATCCAGACGGCGGCGCAGTCGAAGCATTCGACCAGGGTTTTCAACCTCAGATGATAGGCCAGTCGCCTGATAGCCGTCATGATGTTAAATGGGCCGGCATCGCGGCAGAGCATTGTAGTCAAACGCCAAACCGCAAGGGTTGAAAGCGCCAGCAACAACCAGCTATCGTATTCAATACAAAAAAACATCTATTCCACCCTGTTTCCGAGCATGATATTATCGTCGCAACAACATCCGCATATCATCGGCCTAACACGGAATCTCTGGCGGCGGGCATGGTCCGGTTATGGTATAACCGAAAGAATAGGCAAAGGCGAAAACCGGGATACCGGCCAGTTGGCAATTCAATTGAGCCGTCATCCCAAGACCGTAGGAACAATCCCCGCCCGTGGTCTGAGTCCGACCGACTCCGGCTACGGCATAGACGCTGGCAGTACATCCGGCGCATATCCTGATTCCGATGAGAGTACCGCAGGCCTCGGCGTAGGCTCTCCCCCATGCCGATGCGCCGCAACATGAGACGCGATAGCCGACATCAAGGCCAACGCTGTAACTGACTCCGGCGAGAACAAATGTCCTCCAGCACCATCGCCACGGAGCATACCATGTCGGACACCAGACATAGAGGCGGGTTTTCATTTCAAAGGTCTGGCTGATATCCTTGGTAAAGGAGCCTTCGAGGGGATGATCGCAGATATCGGTGGCTGCGGTCATGACCGTCATGGCGGGATCGACGACCGCCCCGACCGCGGGGATGAATGCTCCGGTGGGGCTGGCGATAGTAGTGGTCGCGGCAGCCGCGGCCTTTTTGGTCACACCATCGGAGACAGCGGTATTGGCAATGTTGGCGATGGTATTGAAGTTGTTTTTGCTGCGTTTCAATTCGCGGCTGAAACCATTGAGGTCTTTTTCTGTAACTCGCTTAAGGCCGGCAGCGGTGAAACTCTTCTGCCCCGATTTGACGATTTCTTCCCATTGTTGTCGAAGCTTTTCCCTGGCCTTGCGGCCACGAGCTTTGCGCAGACGTTTCTTGTATTCCGCCTGCATCTTGTAATATTCGTAGGTTGACAGCGACGAATACATAACGCCCAGGACGTCATCGGGAGACATTTTCTGTGCGACGATTTCCGCGGTGGCCACCGGGTTTTCGTTGATCCGCCGGAGTTGTGTGACATGTTTCGATTTCAATCGGATCGCCTTGATCTTCTTCTCATGCACCCGGGGCGCTTTGGGAGCCTTCACCGATTGTTGCCATTTTTTGAGATCACTTTTGAGCTTAACGGCCTTTTTGGCCTTTTTGGGGAATTTGGTCGTACGCTTTTTGACCTTGCCCATTCCCTTCATTTTGGACACTTTGTCCTCGGGCAGTTTCAACAGGCTGGCTTTTTTAGGCATGTTGATAATCCTCCGAATGTAGGTTATGATACAGTGACTTGTTATAAATCAGAATAGATGCCGATCATGAGTGGTGATGCCCACTGATATATATTGAGTATATGGCATTTATATTGATAATACAATGTTTTTTTGATGGTTAGTGGCAGGAGCCACTTGCTGGGGATACGATAGATTGCCACGTCGGCCAGGCAAAGGCCTGATTCATGCTGTCGCCAGAATGATCCAGGCTGGGCGCATGAAATAAAAATATTGGGCCTTCTCGCAATGACGTGGGTCAGTTGGGGGGGAATAGAAGAGCCCAAAAGGGCCGCCTCTTGTGAAATCGAGTATGTGTACGGTAACAAAATTACGATGTGTCTTTGCGAGGAACTAGTGACGCCTTAGGCGGAGCGAGTGACGAAGCAATCTATAGGTTGGAGTTAATAATTGGTTCTCTCTATTTTCCTTCTGTATTAAATATCCTCCATTATTAAGCTCTCTTTTTTATTATCCCGCTTGTCGATCTTCCCTTCAGTAGTTTTATCCGCCTCACCTTTCCCCCATTTGCTTTGACGAAGTCGGCGCCGACGATTTCGGAAATTTTATAATCAGCCCCCTTGACCAAAATATGCGGCTTGACCTGTGCGATCAGTTTGGCCGGGGTTTCTTCGGAGAAATATACTACGTAGTCAACCATCTCCAGCGCCGACAAGATTCCGGCGCGGTCCGATTGTTTGTTGATCGGACGGTCGGGACCTTTGAATTTTTTGACCGAGGTATCGGTGTTGAGGCCGATGATGAGGATGTCGCCAAAGGTCCGGGCTTTGGCGAGGTAATGGACATGCCCCATGTGGATGATGTCGAAGACGCCATTGGTGAAGACGATTTTTTTGCGTTGTTTGCGAAGGCGGTCGCAGAGGGCGGCGATGTTTTTGCGGGGAATCAGTTTTGATTTGTAAGTTTTCATGATAATCTCCAAACATGCGTTTCCTGATTATTGTTAGAAATCACAGGGTTCGCGCTAAACCGACCTCATGTTATCAAATATACGCCTTAATTAAATCCGCAATCCTCCTAATATTATATTGTTCTGGGCTTATAACATATATATGCGTGACATTTATGTTATGAATTTCCTTTTCTAGTTCATTAAAGTCAAATGCGAATGGTTCCGGTTTACGCGGATTCATACTAAAACCGCTATTTACATTTATTAAACAATTCCATAAACCATAAATATCATCCTCTTGCTCAAGTAGCAACAAGTTGATTCCCCCTCCATCTGGACCCTTAATAACGCCCCAAGCCATAAGTTCTCTATTATTGGCGCGAGGTTTCATTAGGCGCCTTACTGTTCGCGTCTCACCAAATCCCCGTGCGGGAACATCACGATAAAAGTCCTTCTCCAATATGGGCTGGAAATGTATTTGCAATTTATTGCCCGATATAAGGTGAATGGCGTAACGCCACGGAGAAATCTCCTCTAACACCATATCTTCACCGACATATTTATCATTGAATTCCTTTATTAGACCATCAATATCAGAAATAATTTCGTTCTTTATTTGAAATATTATTCTTTGTTGAAATTCACTGATTTCAGATTCTTTTTTTCGTTCTTCAAGGTCAATCCTATTTGACTCTACATCCACCTTGAGACGATGTTCTACAATATCAGTAACTATATGATTATTTTGAGGCTCAGATAATCCTGATCGCTTAAGAAAAGCGGCTATATCATCCCACGACTTAAATCTTTTCTGCGTACTTTTCTCGATCATATTTAGGAGCAATTGCGAGTGAACTGAAGTAAGATTACTATTTATTAATCGTGGATCTTTCGGTGCCTGAAAAAGATGAGCGTTTCGCCAATCATCTATTGTTATTTTATCCGAATTCAAAGGATGGGTCAGAGTTGCTAATTCAAAAAAAACAATACCCATGGAATATATATCCATTTGAATAGTATTTTTTCCAGATTGCCAACCCTCAGGTGCTAAATATCCCTCGGTTCCAAATCCCTTGAAGGTCATTGTTCGGGTTTTTTGTCCTGAAATTTTTGCTAAACCAAAGTCAGATATCTTTATTGTATTGCCCTTTAATAATATGTTGCCAGGTTTAATATCTCTATGAATAAGTTTTTCATTTATGGCCATCATACCCGAGATTATTTGTAAATATAAATTGTTAAGTTCTTCATTCGATATAAATTTAGTATTGGCTCGCAAGTCATCTAGTAAATCAAGGAGAGAGCCATGGTCTGCGTACTCCATTATTATAAACGGAGGATAGCCTTTGATATCGCGGCCATTATGGATATAAAAATACTCTATAACATTATCATGCGATATTGTAACCGCTAAATTCGCTTCATTTTCAAATGCCTTTATCATTTCTTGGCTGGGTAATGCTGTCGGTAAAGTTTTCAGAGCCCATATAGAACCATCATCTTCCTTTTGAATTTTATAGACTACTCCAAACCCCCCTACACCCAATTGTTCTAGGACTTTGTAATTTGCATCTTCCCCGTCATGAATTATGATCCCAGGTGATATTATCATATATTTATCCCCCACTTTCCGCCATTTTCGCTTTTTCATATGAGCTTATGAAACGTAATTTTATTATAATCATATTCGCTACTATTTTCTACTCCTGAAACCATAAAACCACCAATTTCAGGCGAAAGATTCTTTCAGGGCTTCTTTGGTTATGATGGCGGTGCCGACTTCGCCGACGACGACTCCCGCCGCCTGGTTCGATATTGCCGTTGCCTCCTCCAGAGTCGCTCCGGCAGCGACGGCTGACACAAATGATGCGATCACCGTATCCCCTGCGCCGGTGACGTCGTAGACTTCCTTGGCGACAGTTGGCGTCAGTTTTACCTCCTGACCGGCCTGGAAAAGGGCCATCCCTTTTTCGCCTCGAGTAATCAGAATCGAGCGAGCCTCAAGCTTCTCCAGAAGACCATAGCCGACCTTTTTGAGAGTATCCTCGTTGATAATCCGCAGGCCGTAGGCAAATCCGGCTTCGTGATGGTTGGGGGTGATCAGCGAAACTTTCTTATACCGGGGGAAATTGGTGTCTTTGGGATCGACGGCAATGAAGATGTCCTCGGCGAGGCAGAAGTCGATCAATCTTTGCAGGAGTGATTTGGTGATGACTCCTTTGCCATAGTCGGAGATAATCAGGCCGCGGAGTTGTTTTTTGCGATCTTCGAGGAGGCTCATCGTTTTATCCTGCAATTCATCGGGGATATCGTCTTTGACTTCGCGGTCGGCGCGAACCACCTGCTGGTTGTGAGCGATAATTCTGGTTTTCATGGTCGTCGGGCGCTGGTTGTCGTAGAGCAGGCCTTCGGCTCCTATTCCCTTTTCGCGCAGAAGCCAGTCGAGGATGGCAGCGCCGTTGTCATTACCGACGACACCGATCAGGAGCGGCTTGTCGCCCAGGCCAAGGATATTGCCGGCGACATTGGCGGCTCCGCCGGGGGTTGACGACTGGCCGGTAAGGTTGACCACCGGGACCGGAGCTTCGGGTGAGATGCGGTCGACCTCACCCCACATGTATTCATCGAGCATCAGATCGCCGATGACGGCGATTTCATTATTGCCGATATTTTCTATTATATCATTGCCTCTTTCTCGGCTTACAGTCATTCTTGTATTCCTTGATTTTGGTTGACTTCGTTCGGCAATATATTAGCTTTGAATAAAATCGCAAGTGTTTTGAAAATTGCCGCGTATTTTATGGACCCGCTAATTGTTACGGCGCGGAAAAACAAACATTGGGAGGACTGATGAAACAACAACAACCGCGGATAAATATAGAGTTGGGCGAAAAGGAAGCTGAAGGGACATATGCGAATATGGCCCTGATCACGCATTCACCGTCGGAGATTATTATCGATTTCGCAAGGATTATGCCGGGTAAGCCAAAAGGCAAAGTCTATTCGAGAATAATCATGACCCCGCCGCATGCCAAAATGCTGCTCAACGCCCTCCAGGGAAACATTAAAAAATTCGAAGATCAGTTCGGCGAAATTAAGGTGCACGGCAAGGAGCCAAACAAAAACATCGGATTTGCAGCATCGAGCGAGGAGACCACTAATGCCGAATAAAGGCAATTTCACTTTTGTACTGCATGCTCATCTACCTTATGTTCTTTCGCACGGCAAGTGGCCGCATGGCATGGACTGGTTGTCGGAAGCGGCGGCTGAAACCTATATCCCGATAATTCGGGTGATGCGTGAATTGATCGATGAGGGTGTCAAGCCGCACCTGACCATGGATATCTCACCGGTTCTGGCCGAACAGTTGGCCGATGAAAGCTTCAAGGAAGAATTTGTCGATTACCTGAAGCAGAAAATCGAGGCGGCCAATCTCGATTCCGAGGAATTCTTCAAATTCGATCAGAAGGACATGCTTGAGATGTCGCATTTCTGGGAAAATTTTTACCAGGATGTTATGGATCGTTTCAATGCGATGAATCACGATATCGTCGGGGAGTTTAAAAAGCTCCAGGACGAGGGCTATCTTGAATTGATGACCTGCGGCGCGACGCATGGCTATTTCCCTCTCCTGTCGCGCGACGAATCGATTCAATCCCAGGTCAAAGCGGCGGTCAAATCGCATACACGTAATTTCGGTAAAGCCCCGCGTGGAATGTGGCTCCCGGAATGCGCCTACCGACCGGCCTACAAGTGGAAAAAACCGGTTGACGACGGATCGGATATGCAACCGTATCAGCGCAAGGGTGCGGACGAGTTTTTATCCGAAAACGGGATTGAGTTCTTTATCATCGATACCGCCATGCTCAAAGGCGGGAAATCGGCCGGCGTATATATCGATCGTTTCAATTCGCTGAAGGTCCTGTGGGACCAGATGGAAAAAGAATACAAGCCTCGTGAGGAAGAGACGAAAAAAGATCCGCGCAATGTTTACCTGGTATCGTCCGCCCCGGAAGGGAAAAAGCCGGTATCGGTTTTCACTCGCGATTCGGAAACCGGTCTTCTCGTATGGTCGGGTGAGCATGGTTATCCGGGTGACGGGCATTATCTCGATTTTCATAAAAAACGTTTTCCCGGAGGGCACCGTTACTGGGCGGTGACATCCTGCAAATCTGATCTGGCCGACAAGGTAGAATATGACCGCAAGGGCGCCCTGGATCGCATTCCGGAAAATGCGGCGCATTATGCCTCGGTGATAAAGGAATTGTTGAAGAAGCATCTCAAAGAAACAGGCAAACCGGGAATATTGACCGCTCCCTACGATGCCGAATTGTTCGGCCATTGGTGGTTTGAGGGACCGTTGTTTTTGAAAGAAGTTTTGCGCCATATGGCGACCGACGAGGATTTCGAATTGACTCCCCTGGGGACATATCTTGATCGCGAAAAACCAATCGATATCATTCAGCTTCCTGAGGGAAGTTGGGGTCAGGGCGGATATCATTATATCTGGCTCAACCAATGGACCGATTGGACATGGAAACGGATTTATCCCTGCGAAGACAAAATGGTCGAGCTGGCCTCAAAGTATAAAGATTCCGACAATGAGCTGCTGGTCGATATTGTCAAGCAGGCGGCTCGGGAACTAATGTTGATGTCGGCGTCTGACTGGCAGTTTTTGATATCGACCTGGTCGGCGCGGGATTATGCCGAATTGCGCCTCAGCGAGCATTACAGCGACTTCAACAAACTGGCTGAATTGGCGGAAAAAGTGGCTGGTGGCGACAGCATGTCCAAGGGTGACAGCGCGTTTTTGAGCGATTGCAAGGCGCGTGACCGGCTGTTTGCCGATATTGAACTGGAATGGTTCGCCAAAGTGGAGTTTCCGGTAACTGCCTGATGAAGAAGGTGGAACAGTTGGATACTCTTTCGTCAAATGCGCGAAATGTAATCGAATGCCCCTTTTGTAAAGAACTGGTTACAAGAGGGGCTATTCGCTGTCCGCATTGCCATGCCAATTTGAGAATCCCGAAAAAGGTTAACAAACCTCCGTTCTGGATGAGTTCATTTATGGTTGGTTTTTATACTGCCACGGTGGTGTGGGTGTTTTTGATTATTTTTTATATCTGGAAATTATAATCTCCGGACAGGATGTCCGAGCTTTAATCAATCCGACAGCTTTGGAGTATTAGTGACATGCCGTCATGGGCTATGGAGAAATTATCCAGACCCAATTTCTTAGCCGCATTGATTGCCTGTGAAACATCATAGTCTTCCTCAAAGTGAGTGAGGACCACCTGCCCGACATTATTGACGGCGACCCTTCCGAGGAGGTTCGCCACATCAATATGAGTCGATTCGACCACCAGTAAATCAAGATTTTCTAAATAGGGGAATAAATCGGTTTCCGACCCGAGGTCGGCCGAATATAAAATTGATTTTCCTTCAGTCCGGATCAGATATGAATAGCATTGCATTTTGTTCTTCCAATTATTCTGAGAAATAATATCGGCGTTTCCTTTCAGGTGTCCGTTTCGGATCGGCAGGATTGCCACTCCCTCCATTTCTATGCCGCCGTCTTCGGGAACGGGATGTAATTGATACTGGCAGAAAAGCTTTTCGGGATGCAAATAGACGGCCTTCAGGTACTCCCCGATTACATCCAGAGCCTCCCCCGGAAGATAAACTTCAATCGAGGTCTGTTTTTGTTGTTCCCTCCCGGCCAGATGTATCATCTGGATAAACAACGGCAAATCGGAAATATGATCGGAATGAGTGTGGGAGATGATAATTCCTGTCACCGCTAGCGGATCGAAATCAGAGCGACGAAAGGCGGACGAAATACCTCCCCCGCAATCAAATTGAATCAGGCGACCGCCGACATCGAGAGTATACCCCGCATTAACGCGGTCGGAGCACGGCATTCCCGCCGAAGAGCCGAGAACGGTGAATTTATTTTCAGTCATGGAGACTAAATATATCAAGACAGAGATGATGTCAACAAATCATTGGTCATGAACTGAGACTGAAAATATCGGGAAAAAGAGAAATGCTGAAACTTTTGGGAGTTTCGGGCGTAATATATAGTGCTGTTAAGACAAAAGGGTGGTAAGGCAACACGGAAAGTTGCGCATTGAAAACTTTCTTATGACCTCTCTAAACCCGGGCCGCACGGCCCGGGTTTTCTTTTGGGATAATTTATACGCCTGATATTGAAAAAATGTCAGCCGACAATCTCGGCGACCGCGGCGACTGCCTTTCGACAATCCTCGCCGGTGGTGTCGAGGTTGGGAACAAAGCGAACGCGGGTCGGTCCAAAGGCAACGCATAGCACCCCGCGACCGGCGAGTTGGTCGATGAACCGGTCAACGGTCATTTTATCGGGATCGATGTTGACGATGACGATATTCGACTGCACGGTTTCCAGATCGACCGAGAGTCCCGGCATTCCATTTAAATTTTCGGCCAGATAGCGGGCGTTAGTATGATCTTCGGCGAGGCGCTCGATGTTATTTTCGAGAGCGTAAATACCAGCCGCGGCCAGAATTCCTACCTGTCTCATACCGCCCCCGAACAGTTTTCGTGTTCGGCGCGCCTTTTCAATGAAATCAGCGGTACCGGTCAGGCATGACCCCACCGGCGCTCCCAGCGCCTTGGAAAGGCATACCGAGACGGTATCGAAGTAGGATGCGTATTTATCGAGGGCTATGCCGGTGGCAACATGGGCGTTCCAGAGGCGGGCGCCATCGAGGTGCATCCAGAGGCTGTGTTTTCTTGCCACAGATTCTATTTCAGCGATAGTGTCTATCGGATAAATTGTGCCGCCGGCCCGATTATGCGTATTTTCGAGGGCGACGATAGCGGTTCGGGGGCAATGAATATTTTTAGGCCGGATATTTTCCTCTATGGTTTTGGCCGAAATGATACCCTTGTTATCGGGCAGGGGGTGTACTAACAGACCGGACAGGACGGCCGGGGCAGCGACTTCATAATTGATAATATGGCAATCGGTACCGCATAAGACTTCGTCTCCCCTGTCCGAAGCGGTATAGAGGCAAACCTGGTTGGCCATAGTGCCTGACGGAACAAAGAGGGCAGCTTCTTTTCCCAGCCTTTGAGCGACTATCGCTTCGAGACGATTGACAGTCGGATCATCACCGAAAACGTCATCCCCGACTACCGCCTCCGCCATGGCGCGGCGCATTTCCGGAGATGGCCGGGTGACGGTATCTGACCGCAAATCGATTATTTTGTCATTAGGCATATCGGCACACTCCCGTTTTCTCGAGGTTGACATCCCAATAATTTATCTAAAAGGGGCAAAAAAGACCGCCTGCGGGTATCCCATGCCGCTCATGATAAGCAGCATAATGACTCCCGAGACAATCGGCACCGCCAGATTATCATCAATTTTCCCGGAAAATGTTTCGGCCAGGGTGGCTCCAATCGCTCCCGGGATGGCGACTGCCAGCGGCAGCCCCGGAATCAGGAACGAGACCAGAATGAGCGATACCAGGCAGGCCGACGAACCTTCAACAGTTTTCTTGCCGATTATCTTATGTGTCCCCCAGGTGCGACCGACGAGGGCTGCGGCTGTATCACCAATGATGATAAAGGTAATGGCGGCGATGGCGATTTCTTTGGGGAAGAGCACCATGCTGAGAGCCGAAGTGGATAGAATATAACTGGCGCCGGTAAAGCCGCCTTTGACCTCATGATCGCGAATAATGGGGCGGAGAATAAAGGAACACCGCTTCCAGAGCCACCAGTTATTGAAACGTGAGAGGTCAATCAGGATCGATATTATTGCCGAAAGCGATAGGGAGATTATGGCCGCGGGAAAAGGCATGAGGTAATACCCGACGGGGATTACCAGTGCAAGGAGATGAATACCTTTTCGGACCAGTTCGGCCTTGATCGAAATTTCGGCATCGTCGCTCATTTATCGGAGCGAAACTGGGAAAAGCTCGGTATTTTGCGATCTTCAAAGTACAGTTTACCGGCCAATTCCCAGTGAATAATCGGAGGGGCGTCGAGGCGTGAGTCGACAAATGAATTCACCCTGGTATCCCGATGTTCCTTGCTCAATATCGATTTTATTTTAATCTTGGCGCGATCAAAATCAATCGAATAAGTTTTGGCGAGGACTTTGATTAAATGATAGCCATACTTGGTTTTAATCGGACGGGATATCCCATCGACCGGCGTTCCCATGGCCGCCGAGTAAAATTTCTGCGGCATATCATTCGGGCCAATTTCTCCCAAATCGGCTGCCGCGCGTTTGATATCGGGGTCACCGGGGTAATACTGATCGACCATTTCCATGAAGTCGACCCCCGAGGTCAGAAGGTCACGCACGTGCTCGGCCAGATTGGAATCGGCGAAGACTATATGTTGAACGGTTACCGGACGTTCCACCTGATAATCATCCAGATGGGCATCATAGTAGGCACGCATCGCTTCTTCGGAAGGCACGAAGTTATCTTCCATGAACCTTTTTCTTAAGGTGGATACAGAATATTTATTGATGGTTATTTCGGCCCAGGCTTCGACCTCGGGAATATTATAGTAACCAAGCTTGCGTGCGGCCTGAATCAGCATGATACGGGTCGAGACGCCTTTTACTAATTGCTCTTTATCGTTGAGGCTAAGTTCTCCCTCGATCTTCTTAAACTTTTTATATGAATAGACTTGTTCGGCGTAGTCCTTGAAGTAAACGGTATCATTACCGTATTCCTGATCGTCGGGATTGACGTAACCCATAGCATCCCAATCCTTATGCAGGGAATCGGCTATCAAAGCACTTGCCGTGTCCATAATAACTTGGGTCGAATTGATCAGGGAATCGACAAAAACCTTGCTGCGTGCACCAACCGCGCCTTCCATCAGTTTCTGCTCCAATTGAGCATAGGCGGAATCTATCGGGAGATAATGTTCCAGTGCATGATCTTCAACTTTAACCACATGCCAGCCGTATTCGGTTTTTAGGACTCCCGAGACTTCTCCGATGGGAGTATTTTCCACCACCGAATCGAAAGGATGAACCATTCGGGACAATTCAAAATATCCGAGGTCTCCCCCTTTGCGGGCTGAATTGACGTCCTGAGAATAGAGCATGGCCAAGGTATCGAAACTATCGCCGCTTAGAATTCTGTCGCGAAGATCTGAGACCTGGGAACGGGCCAGCGAGTCCAATTGCTCGGCACTCATACCGGCATATTGAGTTGAATCTTCTGAGCTGCCAAGGCCTTCACCGGCGATAACGATATGTCGGGCTCGATACATTTCGGGGACACGAAATGATTCCTTTTGTTCTTCGTAGGCAGCCCTGACGGCCGAGTCGCTGACCGACGTGGAATCGACAATGATTTTCTGGTACATCAACCGCATAACCCGATCATAGCGCAACTGTTGGTATTGCCGATACAGGTTTGGTTGTTCGGCGGCCAGGTTAAATTCGTCGGCATCGATCCCCATGATGGAATCGAGCAGGATATCGTAAACAACCTGCAGCACATAGGCCGAATCCATATCGACCTGCATCCCGCTACGCTGGTCGTTGCCGAAACCAGTGGCCATCAGATCCGAATCGATATTCAGAACCGAGGATTCGACAAAAATGAAAGGTTCGAATTCATCAACCGATTTATCGATGGCATCATCGATAGAGATTTTCGTTCCGCTCGCCGAACAGCCGGCCAGAACCGCCATAAGCAGTATGGTGAGAATTAGATTGATATATTTAGTCATCGCATACAATCCCATTGGTTATAAGTGAACCCTGAATTTAATATAATCTACCCAAAAATCAAGCAAAAGTTCCCCGATCGGGACCGCCTGAACAGCGATTATCGGGGGTAAAGGAAAGAATTATTGCGGAATAATCAGGGGAGAAACCGGCTGGCCGCCAGTGGCATGACTTTCCCAACTGATGCTGCGAAAATGGAGATGAAACTCGGTCCCTTTTCCTGGCTGAGACATCAGTTCCACCTTGCCGTTCATAGCTTCCATCAAGCGCGCGACAATTGACAGCCCCAATCCGGTGCCGCCTTTTTTGGCAGAATGGAAGGGTAGGAATACTGTCTCAAGCTGATCGGAGGCGATTCCAGGCCCGTCGTCGCAAACCTTCAGGATGATATCATCATCCCCTCCGGGATTATTTTCCGTCGTGACTTCAAATCTGATATATCCCGGTCCGGCTGCGAGTGCTTCGCAGGCGTTAACCCCCAGATTCAAAAGCAGTTGCCGGATTTGATCCTCATCACCTGAAATGTAGGTAATATGATTTTCAGCCAGCATTTCGATCCGGATACCGTCATGATAGGCGGGATGCCGCCGAATCAGTTCAATCGAGTCCGATATAACATGGTTCAACTCCACCTTCTGGAATCGGGACCGTCCGACCCTGGCATAGAGAAGAAAATCGGACAGGATATTGTTCAGCCGCGATGATTCCTTAATAATCAGCGACATCAACTGGCGATTGTCGTTTTCCACGTCGAGTTCGTTTTTCAATACCTCGACCGACCCGGAAATTGAGGCCAGAGGATTTCGGATTTCGTGCGCGATGCAGGCTGATAATTCGCCGATAGCCGCCATCCGGTCGGCCCGCCTCATTCTCGCCTCGAGACGCTTGGCCTCGGTCAAATCCTGAAAAATGGCAATAACGCCGCGAATTTCCATATCTTCATCATATAGGATCGAGGTCGAGATACCGATCGGCATTGACTTTCCGTTTTGATCTAATATCTCCAACTCCGATCGCGACGATAATTCTTCCGAATTGAGGACCGAGATCAAATTGTCGGCCAGGCAGGTCAGACGTCCGCCGAAGATCATTCGGCAGTTCTTCCCGGAAACCTCCGATTCTATCAAACCGAGAATATCCTGGGCGGTGCGATTGTAAAAGACGATATCCCCCTGACGGTCGAGAGTAATCAGCCCGCAGTTGAGATGCCAGAGGATATCCCCGGTTTCAAGGCGGGCCTTTTTCAATGCGGTGGAGGTCGAATGGAGTTCTTTATCCTTGGACTGCAACCTTTGGGCTAGATATCCGGCAATGAAGGCAACCAGATAGAAAATCAGAATATGAAGAAAGGTGGAATAGAAGAGGATATCATCGGCCGAATATAAGTTTTCGTTGCCTGACGGGATAGTTTTGTGACCCGGGGCCATGAGATAGGCATTGAACCAGGTTACTGCGGCATAGGCAACGCTGACCAAAGAGGCGATAAAGAGCGTCCCGACCAGTCGGTAGACCATGGCAGCCGACACGATAGTTAGCAAAAACAGTGTTGAGAAGGGACTGTAAAGGCTGCCGGTGCTATATACGATGCCGACCTCGTTGACAATCTCTATCATTAATTGAAGGGCTATGAGAGAGCGGTAAACAAAGGGAAACTCTATCTTATTCCGGATTATCAAAAGCACCAGAGCAGCCAGAGTGATAACGCAGTAAGCCAGAAATGGAACCTGGAGATATGATGGCAGCCCCAACCAGATCACAATAACTCCGGAGATTACACAGAAAGTGATCAGCCTGAGCAGTAGCGGCCAGGTATTTTTAGGATCGGGATATGTTTGGTATACCGGTACCATAAAGAAAAGGGCGGGCCTTTTGGCGCCCGCCCCAAAAGTCTTAGATTTTGCCGATGATGTCGAACATCGGGAGGTACATAGCAATCAGGATACCACCGATGATAACACCCATAAAAACGATAACGACCGGTTCGATAATTGAGGTCAGGGCGCCGACCGCGGCATCAACTTCTTCGTCATAGAAGTCGGCGATCTTGTTGAGCATTTCATCGAGGCCGCCAGTTTTTTCACCGACGGAAATCATCTGGGTCACCATCGGCGGAAAAACACCGGATTCCTTGAGGGGAGCGGTGATTGTATCACCTTCGGCAATGGAGACCACCGACTTTCTGATGGCATCATGGACCACCCGGTTTCCGGCGGTTTTGGCAGTAATTTCCAGCGCATCCAGAATCGAGACACCCGAAGAAAGCAGTGTCCCCAGCGTTCGGGAAAAACGGGAAATGGCCGATTTCCGGATCAAAGTTCCCAGCATCGGGGCATTGATATAGATCCGGTCGACCACCAGGCGACCGTTCGGTGTTCGAACGTAGAAATTGAAGGCGACTATACTGGCCACAAGGCTGATGAACATAAATATAATATTGGCCTGAAGAAAATTCGAAATGCCCAGAACGACCAAAGTCGGTCCCGGCAATTCCGAGCCAAGGCCGGAGAACATCTTGGCGAATACCGGAACGATCCAGGTGAGCATGGCAAAGGTAACCCCGGCGGCGACAATCATAATAACAATCGGATACATCATCGCACCCTTGACCTTGCGGATAAGGGCATCGGCTTTTTCACGGTAGGCCGCCAGCCGCATCAGGATAACATCGAGAGCACCGCCCATTTCGCCGGCTTCGACCATGTTAGTGTAAAGCTGATCGAAAATTTTGGGATGTCTGGCCAGAGAGTCGGCCAGAGTGGAGCCGCCCTGGACGCCGTCTTTGACATTCACGATGACCTTGCGCAGTTCAGTGGATTCCACCTGTGCCGCCAGAATTTCCAGGCACTGAATCATCGGAAGTCCGGAACCGATCATAGTGGCAAACTGGCGGGTAAAGCGGGAAATATCAATCCGCTTGACACCGGTGCCGATTTTAAAATTGATCTGCGACGGTTTTTTGCGAAGACTGCTTACAAGGATTCTGTTGCGGCGAAGTATCCGCTCCATATCCTGTTGATTCTTGGCTTTAATCGCCCCGCTGACCTGTGCTCCGGCCAGCGTCTTGCCTTTATATTCAAATTCCGGCATCGACCACACTCCTTAAGCGAAAGCTGGAGACGGTTGCTTGGACAACATCTCGTTCAACTCCTGCGGGTTTGAGCTGCGTCCCAGACAATCGTTCAATGTAAGTTTCCCCATTCGATACAATTCTGCCAGCGACATATTCATCGTCCGCATACCATATTTCTGACCCGATTGAATCATGCTGTAAATCTGGTGAATTTTGTCATCGCGGATAATGGCTCTGATAGCGGGGGTACAAGCCATTATTTCCAGCGCCATCGCCCGACCACCGCCGATTCTCGGCACCAGTTGCTGGGAGATAACCGCCTGCAAGGTGAAAGAAAGGGTCACTCTAATCTGTTCCTGCTGATTGGAAGGAAAGACATCAATGATGCGGTTAATCGATTCCGCGGCCGAGTTGGTGTGCAGGGTGGCAAAGGCCAGATGTCCG